>JAUCGB010000040.1 GCA_030377895.1 Anaerolineales bacterium HSG24 | reverse complement strand
CGCGAGGCCAACGAGTGCGAGCAACCCCAAACCGCCTAAAACCAAAAAGGAGGTTTGCCAAGCAAAGTTTTGGTTTGCCAGCAACAGTCCAATCAACGGCAAGCCAATCAGAGTACTTCCGGCCCAACTATACTCTACCAAACCAATCGCCAATCCTCGGCGTTGATACGGCACATGCTCCCCAATGTATGACTGTAAGGCCGGGTCGTAGATGCTTTTGCCCAAACCGGCCAAAAACATGGTGACTACCAAAACCCCATAAAACGGAAAAATTCCCACAAATCCCATGCCAAAGCTTAAAATAGCTAATCCCAATAGCATCATTTTTCGATAGCCCCAACGATCGCTTAATGGGCCAAACAAGGGACTGAGCAAGCCCGTCGCTTGATTGATGGCGATTAATGAACTGATGTAAAACAGGGGAACGCCCAATCCCACGCTTAAAACGGAGGCAAAGGGGTATATCATGCGGCGAGCGGTATTAATAAGAAAACGCCCCAAAGCGGCAATCCCAATTTGGAACGTTAATTGTAATGGTGTCGGTTTCATAAAGCCTAAAAAACTCTGTACCTCCGCGAGAAATTTTGGAATGACTTAAATTCAAGAGCTTGTCGATTTTACTGTTGATGGACGGTTTCGTCAACAAACTCTGTTGCCCATCTTCAAAATTTATACGCTCCTTGGCCTACGCCAAAATGCCTATTAGTGACATCGTTTTTTGACAGGTATGCGGGTTAATGGCTATAATGGTTTGAGTGTAGCAATATTTTTTGTTTGAACAATTTCGCAAGGTAACAAACTATGTCACAATATAAAAAATCTCACGCCTCCCAAGCGCAATCAACCACGCCCACATCCCCTAGAGAGGAGCAATTAGTCAGCTATGTTAAACCATCGGTGCAACCGTCCTTTGTTTTGCCATCACGTAAAGAATCGCAGACTCGGCGTTACATGTGGTATGGTTGGATGCTGATATTGTTTTTGGGGTTAGGGTATCTGTTTTTAGCCCCCAAAACCAACGAATCGCCGGTATTAGCTAAATATGGGAAATTTAGTCCGCAAAGTAGTCAACTCGACACTCTCATGTCAATCTCGCGTCCGGTATCAGACGAGCCAGTATCAGAGGAGTTAGAAATATCGTCAAAGGCAACAAAGTCAGCGGTTGCTTCCGAATTGATCATGCCATCCCCTTCTGCGGAGTCAGTTGTTGTACCAACCCATGTTAATGAAGCGACCCATATTAATGAAACGACCCATGTTAATGAAGCGACGACAAGCTCATCCACCAATAAGGCTTTGCCTACAGCTAAACCAACCGCCACGCCAACTAAAGAGCTTGTGACCCATGAGGTGGCTTCGGGAGAGATGCCCTTGTCGATTGCTGTCTCTTACGGCATCTCGGTTGAGGAGCTTTTGGTCGCGAATGACGATTTCGACCCTACCCTGCTCCAAATCGGTCAGGCCTTAATCATTCCGATTACGGTTACGCCGACACCCACCTCAACTCCAACTCCCAAAGAATCACCAACTCCGACTGCAACGCCGCAGGTATATATTGTAGAGGCGGGAGATAGTCCGCTGTCGATTGCCCTCAAACATGATACCACATCGGAAGCGATTATGTGGGTCAATAAAATTTTGAATCCATCAGGGCTACAGGTCGGACAAGAATTGGTGATTCCGCAGGGCGATGATTTGTCGGAGATTGCCTCTAGTTCGCAAACTGCCCTGCACACCATTCGTAGTGGCGATACGTTGTTGGTTTTCGCCAACAACTACGGCTCAACCGTGGACGATATTCTGGAGAGTAACCCAGAACTTGACCCGACCAATCTCTCCCTCGACCAGCAGATTATCATCCCCTTAACCAACCCCCGTTTTGATAGTACGGCTTATACCCCAAGTGCCGCTCCAATCGTACTAATTCCTGACCCACCCGCGCCCGGTTTAGTCGGTTTGCAACAGCAGATGATTTTGGCCGTGAACGCCCATCGAGAAGCGCATGGTTTTGTGTCCTACATCGCTGATGAATCACTGAACCAAATTGCTATGGCTCGGGCGCAGGATATGGATAAACGGGGCTACTTTAGCCATGTTTCCCCTGAGGGGCAACGAGTGCGGGATTATGTGCGTAATCAAGGGCTTATATATACTTGGGTTGGGGAAAATATCGAGCGGAATACCCAGCCCGAAGCCAGCACTGTCAATCATTCGGTAACATGGTTCATGGGACATCCACCCCATCGACACAATATCTTGCATCCGAACTACACCCGTATTGGGGTTGGGGTCTCTAATCAACACCATTTTTATACCTTTGTATTGGTGTTTGCAGGTGACTAAGTATGGATAGGCCAAGCCTCAACTATTTGCAAGATAATGCATGGTGGATGTTATCGGTGGTCGGGTTAGTAGTTATTTTGTTTGTTGTTCTCGGTCAGGTTACATCACAGGTTGATAACGTTCCGATTGATGACGTTTCGATTGATGACGTTCCGATTAATGACGTTTCGATTAATGACGTTCCGATTAATAATGAAGTCGGTCAGGCTGAGGCAACGCCTGTAGCAATCATTGAAACCGAGACCGTACCTGACATCGCGCCAATCATTCCCCTAGTGACCGTCACCTATTATAAATTTCTAGGGATTCCCGATATGGCCCCGTTGTATGCTCCTCAACCAGCTAGTTTTGACGAGTTACAACTTCCGCCGACTTCCACGGCTACCCCTACCGTCCCCCCCACTCCCACAGTCACCCCCACCTCAACGCCCAATCTGCCGATTCATCGGGTTAAACGGGGAGAGATATTGGCCTCGATTGCGCTTGAATATGGCATAACGACCGAGTCGATTCTGCTGGTTAACCATCTGGACGATGCCGATGAGATTACCATCGGTAAAAAACTGTATATCCCCGAAAATCCAATAAAAACATTGACCTATAAACATCTGCTAGTGCCGGGCGAGACGTTGTTAGGTGTTGCGGCTCGCTATCGGTCTAGTGTTGATGATATTCTTGACGCGAATCCGGTTATTAAACCGAAGCGGTTAAAATATGGAATCCTGATAACAATTCCAGTTATATTTTCTTTAGAGCCTACGCCCCAGCCGATTATTTCACCGACTCCGCGGTTTCATGTGGTGCAAGCAGGCGAATCGCCTTTGGTCATCGCCAATGTCTACAATATTTCGGTTGAGATGTTGTTAGCAGCCAATCAAATTGTCAACCCTAGACGGCTACGGATTGGGACAACCTTAACCGTTCCACCTCCTGATGGCTTAACCTTGGGCGTGCCAGTGATGGTTCATGAAATCAAAACGGGTGAGAGTTTAATCGGCATCGTCTCTAAATATGGCTCTAGTATTCGGGATGTGTTATTTACTAACCCCAAATTTAAGCCAGACCAGTTGAAAATCGGGGAATTGGTGGCGATTCCGATTGTCTTTCCCCCAGAAAGGCGCAAACCGAAATCATCCACAGCTATCTTAACTCCACCGCAAGTTGATGAGTTAGCCACGGAAGCGGTTGAAGCCCTCAATGTAGAACGTCAGGCCAACAAGTTGCGTCCTCTTAAAGTTGATGATCGCCTCTCGATTGCGGCCATTGGGCACGCTCAAGACATGGTGGTGCGAGACTTTTTCGCTCATGTTAATCCTGATGGGATAACGTTACGGCAACGCCTCATCGCCAATGGTTTTCCGGCAACTGTTCGAGCAGGTGAGAACATTCAATGTAATGCCCAGCCAGCTAGTCGGACGATTGATGTCACCATCCAATGGTTGATGAACAGCCCGCCCCACCGAAAAAACATGTTACATCGAAACTATAACCATGTTGGGGTTGGGGTTGTTGAATACAAAGGTGTATACACCATCGTTATGGATTTTTCAGAGTAATTGATAAATTGATAAAGCCTATTAAAGATTTTGATTCGGTATTTGACTCTTTACTATTTATAAGTATACTCTGTGTCTGCACGGCGGAACCGTCGTGTTTTTATTTTGATACGGGGGGTTGCCCGAGTGGCTAAAGGGGGCTGACTGTAAATCAGCTGGCTAGGCCTTCGGCGGTTCGAATCCGTCACCCCCCATACTACTTACAACAGACAGTGAAACTTGTTTTCACTGTCTGTTTGTCAGAAACATAGTTTATAACAGTAAAAAAGTTCATCGAAAAGTTAAGGAGTATTAAACGAAACTATGGCGAAGGAAAAATTTGTACGAGATAAACCCCACGTAAATATTGGTACAATTGGACACGTGGATCATGGCAAAACCACACTCACTGCGGCGATTACCAAAACCTTAAGTTTGAAAGGGTTAGCCGATTTCTCAAAATTTGACGATATTGATAAAGCCCCAGAGGAAAAAGCTCGGGGAATTACGATCTCAATTGCTCACGTGGAGTATGAGACAGAAAATCGTCACTACGCTCATGTAGATTGTCCAGGGCACGCTGACTATATCAAGAACATGATTACCGGCGCGGCTCAAATGGATGGTGCAATTTTGGTTGTATCCGCTCCAGACGGCCCCATGCCTCAAACCCGTGAACACATTCTGTTGGCTCGTCAGGTAGAAGTTCCAGCAATGGTTGTTTACTTGAATAAAGTCGATATGATGGATGATGAAGAGTTGCTAGAGTTGGTTGAGCTAGAGATGCAAGAACTGTTGACCGACTACAAATTCCCCGGCGAAGATATACCATTTGTGCGGGGCAGTGCGTTAGAGGCTTTAGAAGATAAAAGTAACGATATATCCGCAAGCTGTTATCAATCAATCTTGGAGTTGATGGATGCTGTTGATAATTATATCCCGACCCCAGAACGAGACACCGAAAAGCCGTTCTTGATGCCAGTTGAAGATGTGTTCAGTATCAAAGGTCGCGGTACAGTGGCTACTGGTCGTGTGGAACGTGGTATTGTCCGAGTCAGCGAAGAGATTGAAGTGGTTGGCTTGAAAGATACTCGTAAAGTGGTTTGTACGGGTGTTGAGATGTTCCGCAAATTGCTGGACGAAGGTGTTGCCGGTGATAACATTGGGGTGTTATTACGTGGTGTCAACCGAGAGGAGATTGAGCGGGGTCAAGTATTGGCGAAACCCAAGAGTATCACTCCGCATAAATCATTTGAGAGTGAAGTTTATGTGTTGAAGAAAGAAGAGGGTGGTCGTCATACTCCGTTTTTCAAAGGATATCGCCCGCAGTTTTATATTCGGACGATGGATGTGACGGGAGCCGTTCACTTACCCGAGGGTGTTGAGATGGTCATGCCGGGAGACAATGTAAACTTGGATGTAGAGTTGATTGTTCCTGTGGCGTTGGAAGTAGGTAGCCGTTTTGCTATCCGTGAAGGTGGTCGTACGGTTGGTGCTGGTGTTATTACTAAAATTCTTGATAACTAATGGCACTGAGAATCTCTGTTTTAGAGGCGCATTTTATAACTGACTGTTAAAGATAGAGAGGGTTGAGGGATAAACCAAAAACATCCCTCTACCCTCTTTTTACTGAGGATGTTTTATAGTTTACTAGAGAATTTGACCTTTCCTTAAAGTTTTTGGGACCCGGTCAGAATTTATCTGGACACCTATACAAAAGGATTTAGGTAATTTTATGGCTAAAAAAGCTGTTCGCATGGTTATCACTTTGGCTTGTACGGAATGTGGCGAGCGAAATTACACAAGTCAAAAGAATCGTCGTAACGATCCTAACCGTCTCGACATAAATAAGTTCTGTCCACGGTGCCGCAAACATCAACCACATCGTGAAACCAAGTAATAACGTTTTTTCGAGATAGATATTGAGAGGAGTTTGGCGTGGCGAAATCAAAATCAAGTGCGACAACAAAGACTACAACAAAAGAAGAAAATATACTTGTAAAATACTACAGAGAGACCCGTGCCGAATTATATAAAGTAACTTGGCCTACACGTGAAGAAGCAAGAACCTTAACTCTCATCATCTCTGCCGTTACGGTTGCAATGGCGGCTTTTTTGGGAGTATTTGACTATGTTTTTCAGGTTGTAGTAAGAGGTATTATTAGCGGTGACTTAATAATGGTAGGCGCAGGCGTAGTATTGTTTGCAGCGGCTGCGGCTGCATTTTATTTTAATGCTCAAGAAGAATAAGCTGTTTCCGTTACTTTAAAATCGGAATGTGTTTTATGACCCAAAGAAAAAAAACTTCACGTGGTACAATAAAGAAAAATAAAGCTTCTGTCCTGTCCACAGATCAGTTGGCAAAGAGTGGAGACAGTTCTACCAATCCCCTAGAACGACCAGAGGGTACAAAATGGTTTGTTATTCATAGTTACTCTGGTTATGAGAATAAAGTTCAGAAGAATTTAATGTACCGTATTGAATCTATGGGGATGCAGAACCGAATTTTTCAAGTCGTTGTTCCGACTGAAGAAGAGGTCGAACTAAAAGATGGACAGCGTCGTACAATAGAGCGACGAGTATTTCCGGGCTATATCTTGGTCGAGATGATTTTAGATGAGGATTCGTGGTATGTTGTTCGTAACACACCCGGAGTAACAGGTTTTGTAGGCTCTGGTAATAAACCTACTTATTTACAAGATGAGGAAGTTGACAAAATCTTAAAGCGAATGAATGCTCAAGCACCTAAGATAAAAGTCAGCTTTAGTATTGGTCAAAAAGTACGAATTATTGAAGGGCCTTTTGAAGATTTCATGGGTACTGTTGATGAGCTTGATTTGGAACGAGCAAGAGTAAAGGTGTTGGTCAACTTCTTTGGCCGAGAAACACCTATCGAACTTGATTTCCTTCAAGTTGAACGTGCCTAAAACTATATAAGTTTTGAACGATTGGTTGTTAGGGTAAAAACTGATGGCTAATGCGTTAACGAGGTTTTAATATGGCTAAAAAAGTAAAAGTTGTTGTAAAATTACAAATTCCAGCTGGTAAAGCGAACCCAGCCCCTCCGGTGGGTACGGCTCTTGGCCCCCACCAAATTAATATCATGGCTTTTTGCAAAGAGTATAATGCGAGAACCCAAGGAATGATGGGGTCAATTATTCCAGCTGAAATTACTATCTATACGGATCAAACCTTTTCATTTATTACAAAAACCCCTCCCGTTAGTGACTTGATTAAAAAAGCCGCAGGGATTGCAAAAGGTTCGGGTGAGCCGAATCGAGAAAAAGTCGCGACTCTCACTCGAGATCAAGTTCGAGATATTGCTGAAACTAAGTTTAGTGATTTGAACGCGATTAATATTGAAGGTGCGATACTACAGATAGAAGGTTCTGCTCGTAGTATGGGAATTATTGTTGGATAGTTATATCTTAAAAAGTGGCAGGATATTACTCCGTTACGACCACTTAGGAGGAAGAAATGCCTAAACGAGGCAAACGTTATCAAGAAGCAAATAAATTAATAGACCGAACTAAACTATATTCACCGGAAGAAGCGGTGGATTTGATTAAAAAGACATCAACTGTAAAATTCGATGCAACTGTGGAAGCCCACTTACGGATGGGGGTAGACCCTCGTAAAGCTGACCAACAAGTTCGGAGTACAGTTCAGTTGCCGCATGGTACAGGTAAACAAGTACGGGTGTTGGTTTTTGCTCAAGGAGAAGGACAGAAAATCGCGCAGGATGCCGGGGCTGATTATGTCGGAGGCGATGATTTAGTAAAACGGATTCAAGATGGTTGGTTTGAGTTTGATGTTACTGTTGCCACCCCACCCATGATGTCAAAGGTTGGACGTTTGGGGCGTTTGTTAGGGCCGCGTGGTTTAATGCCTAGTCCGAAAGCAGGAACGGTTGTTCCTGACCAAGATTTGGAACGAGTTGTTTCAGAGCTAAAGGCTGGTCGGGTAGAATTTAGACTGGATCGAACGGCCAATATCCATGTTCCGATTGGTAAAGCTAGTTTTTCACATGCCCAATTATTAGATAATTATACCACTATTGTGGATGCTATTCAACAAGCCAAACCATCTGGTGCTAAAGGAACTTATATCAGAAAAATTGTCTTGAATGCTACGATGGGGCCTGGAATTAAAGTTGACAATACTAAGGGTGACTAACTAAAAAGTAACTAACAACAAACTGTTTCTTCTTAAGCTTAAGACCGTAGGTGTGCCACGAGTAAGCACTTAATATTTACCTGCCGAGGCAAAAGATAAAACAACACCTAAAATATGTTTTCAGGTGTTGCTTATTTATGCCTTTGCAGAAATGTAGAGGCGTTTTTTGTTAACGAGCATAAGTTGTTGTTACCGAATATAACTGTTTTATGTAAAATCCTTGAAAAGGAGGGATTCAATTTGGCTATTTCGCGTGAGAGAAAAGAACTTTTGGTCAAAGAGTATGCAGAGCAACTTAATAGTAGCGAAGCGATTATCATTGTTAGCAATGAAGGATTGACCGTCAGTGATCTTGAAGCTCTACGGGGTAAGGTGCGTGAAGCTGAAGGAAAATTTTATATAGTTAAAAATACTCTGGCTAAACTAGCTTTAAAAGAGGCTAATTTGTTGGGTGTTGAAGATTTATTTATCGAGCCAACTGGAATTGGTTTTTGCCATAATAATGCCAGTGGTGTGGCAAAAGCAATTACGGATTTCGCCAAGAAAAATGACAAGTTACAGGTTAAAGGTGGCTTATTAGGCGATAAGGTTTTGGATCAAGCGGCAATTAAAAACTTAGCCGGTTTACCGTCGCTAACTCAGTTACGTGGACAGATTGTTGGTTTGGTTAATGCTCCGGCAACACGTCTGGTAGGTGCTTTGGCTGGTGGTGTACGACAACTGGTTAGTGTGGTTAATGCCTATGCTGAAAAAGAAAACGAAGACAAAGGTGAAGAAGCAGAAGAAGCTGTCGCCACCTAATATCTTTGGGTCGTGTTGTCATGTTGACTGATGTCCATGTCAATCTGAACGTATGTTCACTAGGGGGCAAGTGAATGGCGCGTGTTTTGTAAATGTCCCATAAAATCAAACAATTAAGAACATCATTATAAGGAGAATATAATGGCAGATTTAGGAAAAATCGTCGAAGAATTGAGTCAATTGACTGTTTTAGAAGCCTCAGAGCTAGCCAAACTTCTTGAGGGAAAATGGGGCGTAAGTGCCGCCGCTCCGGCTATGGCGGCCGCGATGCCTGGTGCCGCCGCTGGAGAAGCCGAAGAAGAAAAAGAAGAAAAAACTGAATTTGATGTGACTCTTAAAGATATTGGAGCCAAGAAAATTCAGGTTATTAAAGCCGTTAGAAGTTTACGCTCCGACTTGGGCTTGAAAGAAGCCAAAGCGTTAGTCGATGGTACACCTGCTAAGATTTTGGAAGCCGTAACGAAAGAGATGGCTGAAGAAGCTAAAACGAAACTTGAAGCCGAAGGCGCTTCAGCTGATATTAGCTAGTACTGCTCGGCAAAAGTTCTCAGGTAGTTAAAAACCCCGCACTGTGTGCGGATGCAGGCAGATGCCTGCGCTCCAATACAACAAAAAAAGAGACCGTCTATTAGACGGTCTCTTTTTTTGTTGGTGTCGCCAATACCCTCGTTCCCAATCTGGAGATTGGGAACGAGGAGGGTGAATACAATTTTTTGGCCTTGTCTAAATCACTTTGTCGGGTAACAAAATAAACTGTATAACAGTTGCTTAGATGAGACAATCGTACTATCATGAGTGAAAACTATGGGTAGTCCGCTATCTAGCTAACTACCGCAGAACTTCTATCATGTTGTATTAACTATCTTGGAGGAGCATTATGCAAACATCAAACAATGACCAGATTTTTATAGTGCCAAAAAATGATGGTCCTGGCTGTCTCATTCAAATGCTTTGGTTCGTTTTTATCGGCTGGTGGTTAGGTGGGGTGGTCATGTCGGTGGCTTGGTTCTTAAATGTGACGATTATTGGTCTGCCGTTAGGCTTGGCCTTAATCAACAACATCCCTCGAGCTTTGGCCTTGCAAACCCCACAAACGTTGGTCGCGGTTACCGCTGATGGTACAATGACCCATATCGCCGAAAGTTCGTTACCTCAACGCAACTTTTTTCTCCGAGCCGTATATTTTATCCTCATCGGCTGGTGGTGGAGTGGTGCATGGATGTCAGCCGCATATTTTATCTCAGCGACCTACATTTTGTTACCTATTGGGTTATCCATGTTTCGTTTAACCCCGTTTATGACAACCTTAAAACGATATTAAAAACGCGAGATGTCAACTTAAGACCTAAGACCTGACAGGTTTCCAAAACCTGTCAGGTTTGTTGAGGTATGATACCCTAAAGGTTTTTGAAACCTTTAGGGTCTAAATTAAGAGAAAAAGGAGACAATGATGCCAACAAAATTAAAAAAATCTGAAATCGTGGTGGGACATAAAGTTGCCTATAAACGAGGTAATCAATACTCGTTGGCGACGATTATGGAGATTAAGAAACGGATTAAGATTGACGATGAGGGAGAAGAGCGTTGGGTAACTCCAGAAAGCTTACACAGCCTAAAACGGCTCAAATCGGGCGAAGAAGGGGCGAATTACTCCTCGCTTTTGACAGTGACCTTGTCGGCTAAATCTGTCACATCCGATTCGGTGCAACCTTTTTTACAGCAGTTAGGTTTGTCTTCTAAAATCGCCTCGATGGCGGCGATTGCGATTGTCTTTGTAATTGGGATACTGTTTAGTTGTGTGACCACTGGTGAGTTTAGTTTCCCCACTGAAATATTCAACGAAATATCCGGTGAAACATCTAATGAAACATCCGGTGAAACATCTAATGAAACGACGGGTGAGGCGGATGCCTCCGAAGATGCCTCTGCGCCTGTGGCCTCTTCAGTGACGGGCGATTGGTATGAGCTATATTTCACCACCCCAATTTTTCCTGATAGACCGGAGAACCGTCCGGCGGTGGTGCCGATTATGGATGCGCTCATCGCCGCGATTAACTCCGCTCAACAAACGCTCGACATTGCCATCTACGAACTAAATTTGCCCGAAATTGGAGAGGCGATTTTAGCCGCTAAAAATCGGGGGGTTGTGGTGCGTTTGGTGACGGACACCGATGAGATTGACCATTTAGAAGTGCTCATCGAGCTAAATAAAAAGGGCATCCCCATGGTGGAGGATGACCGGAGTGCCATTATGCACAATAAGTTTGTCGTGGTCGATGGCAAGGCTGTCTGGACAGGATCATGGAATTTCACTCCCAACGGAACCTTCCGCAACAATAATAACGGCATGTTTATAAAATCACCTGAATTGGCCGCCCTCTATCAAATCGAATTTGAAGAGTTATTTGGCGGCTCCTTTGGCCCACGTTCAGAGACAAATCCCAATAAACAGGTTCAGATTAATGACACCCTGCTCGAACTCTGTTTTGCCCCCGAAGATGATTGTGCAGACCGTTTAACCGCATTTATCAATGAAGCAAAGGAATCGATTCATGTGTTGGCCTTCTCGTTTACCCATGACGAGATGGGGCAGGCAATTGTTAATCGAGGCCAAGACGGGGTTCAGGTGCGAGCAATTTTTGAGACCCGTGGCTCCAATACCAAATACAGCGAATTGGGGCGTTTTCAAGAGGCTGGCTTTGACGCTATTACAGACGGCAATCCGTATACCTATCATCATAAAGTGATTGTTGTTGATGGCAAAAAAGTGGCTCTTGGCTCTTTTAATTTTAGTAATAATGCCGACCGCTCAAATGATGAAAATGTTCTCATCATTGATAACGCTGACATTGCGGCTGAATATATTAAAGAGTTTGAGCGCAACTATGAACAAGCACTCAACCCACCAAATAAATAGCAACCTCTTGCTACCCGACAAAGTAGTTTAGGAAAAGCTAAAACAGGAACACAGAGGAACACGGAGATGCACAGAGTTTCACAGAGTAATACAAAGGAAAAATAATTCGCTTTTTCTCTGTGAAACTCTGTGTTCCTCTGTGAACTCTGTGTTAATTAGTTCAGACTGTCGGGTACTAAGTAGCAACCTCACACTTTTTTGTAACAGGTTCACATATCTAAATTTTAATGATATAATTGAGCAAGGTTATGTTAACTCGTTTCAAATGAGGAGGTCTAAATTTTATGGAAACAGTTGAACTGGTTAAAGCAGAATTTGATGCGGCGACTGCTGACTTGATTGTACGGTTAAGAACCGTGCCTTATTTTTCGCGTCTCTCAGATGAGACTTTGGCAAAAATAGCTGACAAGGCCGAAGATATGTATCGTGGGCCGGGGATGCGAATTGTCAAACTTGAAGATATAGATAACGATTTTTATATCATTGAGCAGGGTGAGGTTCGGCGAGAGACATACGATTCGTTTGGGGGCTTCACGTACCTTAAAGCCTTTAAAAGAGGCGATTTTTTGGGGCAATTTTCTATTCTCAACAAAGTTCCTCATTCGATCTCTATTGTGGCGATTGCTCCAACCTATTTGTTGAAGATTCCACGAGAGAAATTTTTAACGCTAATCCGAGAATGTCCTGATTTTGGGGCGATTTTTGAGCAAAAAATCATTCGAGATACTGATTTTATCGACCGTTTGAAGTATCTCTCCTTTTTTGAGATATTAGACGAGCGAGAACTATCGAGTGTTGTTAATCTAGTTGAGGTACAACAACTGGCGAAGGGAACTGATTTATTAGAGCAGAAAGAAGCCTTCGACTTAGTGGTCATCAGTGATGGGATAGTTGAGGCGACTACCAATAAAACGTCGGTGGTGAAAAACATCTCCATGTCTCGGGGGAACTTTATCAATAACCTGTCCACTTTAAGTGATGTTAAAGTGACCTTAACTGAAAACGCCACAGTTTTTACGATGACCAAACAAGCTGCTAAACAAATTGTAAATCAGATACCTCGCTTAAAAGAGGTGTTTGAGCGGAAAGATGTCATCGACCAATTGAAACAAACACCTTTGTTTGCAAATTTTGAAGCTAAAGATTTAAATATGTTGGCTTGGGCGGCGAGTTACGTCAAAGTGTTACCCAATCGGTATATTTGTAGACAGGGTGAGCCGGGGACGCGCTACCTGATTATCTATAAAGGTGAGTTTGAGGTTCGAGCCTTAAGCAACGGTAAAAAGCCAATTAATGGCGCGCCGCAGATTAAAGTAGATGCGACTAAGAGTAGCGCAGATGAGGGTGTACAAACCACGCCCTACCTATTTGGAGAACGGGCTGTCTTTTTTGGTCAGCCATACCCGGAGGGGTTATGGACACAAAAAATGACTGAGATGTTCTTCATCAACTACTCCGATTTTGACTATCTAAAACGGCATAATCCCGGAATCCAACGTTATTTTCAACCCTTGCCGGAGATAAAAGAAGCCTTTAACTACTTGACCTTTGAGTTCCCTGACAAATCGGATGACGAAGAGGTGTTTTATTATACCCGTCGTCATTGGACATCCATGTTCTTTCGCTTTTTTCTACCATCGCTTCCCTCTGTACAAGGCATAAGAGATCGCACCCCAACTCTGAGTGTGTCGATGGAGAGCGTTTTGTTGGGCGCGTTAGTTTTAGCCTCCATTGGTTTCATGTTTATCCCCGATATTATTGGCCTCGGTGAATCCGTCTTTATTCTTCTTCTTGACTTTGGAATACAATTTCTCGCTTCTTTGTTGTTTCTACTTGCGGCTTGGATAGTATGGACCTATTTCGACTGGCGTAACGATTATCTGGTTGTCAGTAATAAACGAGTATTAAAACAAGAGAAAATCATCCTGATGTACGAGGATCAAGCCCAAGCAAGGCTAGGTAAAATCCAGAATACCAGTATTTCAGTGGGTTTTTGGGGCAAAATGTTAGGATACTGTGATTTAACCATCAACACCGCCTCGGCTGATGGACAGATATATTTTAATCGGTCTCCGTATCCTTCAATCTTATATGACTGGATTGCTTGGCTTCCCCCCTTCAGTTGGTTTTTGTCAACAGAGAAAAAAGTGTATGCCCATGAAGTATTGGCTTCGATTGTCCACGAACAAAAAGGGCAAGGACAACTCATTTCGGCTCAGGCCCAGCGTAATCAGATGCGAGAGGCTATTCAACGTGAAATGGAGCAAAGCCATAAAGACCCTTGGGACGTTGCCAAAAAAGCTAAAAAACCCAAGGCAAAAGTCAGTAAACGTACAAAACGATTTTCAGCATTCAGAAAACGCACCTCTTCTATCTGGAACTCGATTATCCCTTGGCGGCATGTTGATATTAAACCTGACCCCCAAAACAATGTGTACGTGTGGCGTAAACATTGGACAGTTCTACTATCTAATTCGTGGGATTCGTTGGGCACTTTTATTCTGGCTACGTCACTGGTGTTCCTTTATGTATGGGGATACTACTACATTGGATTAGATGAGCTAGCAGGCGGATTGTTGATTATCGCTAGTATTCTTGTTGTTCTAGTATATGCTGGTGTCTTCTTTCGGTTTTGGTACGAAGCGGCAGATTGGGGGAACGATTTATATATCCTCACTCCGGCTCAGGTGATTGATGTTGATAAAAAACCTCTGCTGTTATCAGAACGCCGGAATCAATCTGACTTAGGCAATATAGAAAATGTTATTTTTCAACAGGCTGGCATTCTTGATAACCTGTTCAATATTGGGGATGTGTTGATTACTACTGCTGGAGAAGAGCCGCTAAAGTTTGACCGAGTCGGCAACCCGCGTCAAGTTCAGCATCTTGTCTATGAACAGGTACAGATTGCCAAAAGCAAAAAACTTCTGGGGGCAGCAGATACTCAGAATAAACAGTTTACCCAATGGTTTGATGTTTACCATGATACATTCGTTAATTTAGGTGGGTAACGATAGATTTTATCGTACCATTTACCGCTAACAATAAGGCCGGTGCAGTTTTGGGAACTGCGCCGGTTTTTTATTTTGGACAAGTAAGCGTCTTATCCCTTTGCTTGATACCCAAAATTGGGTTATAGTAGCGACTTACCTAAAATAACCCATCCTACCGTCAATGAACATTACTTTCCTAACTGGCGAGTACCCGCCTATGCAAGGCGGAATCGCCGATTATACCGCTAACTTAGCCGCACATTTACCCCATTTTCAGGTGACTCCGGTGGTGCTAACTAGCCGACGTTGGCCCGGCTCTGCGGAGGTGACGACTCCGGTGTACCCCACCCTACCCAATTGGGGCTGGCGAAGTTGGTTCTATATTCGACATCATCTGAACCATTATCGGCCCGACATTCTGCATATCCAATATCAAGCGGCCATGTATGATTTGGGAGGCTGGGTGAACTGGTTGCCGTGGTATCTGAAACGACGGGGGCAAAAAACTGGCCTAGTGACCACGTTTCATGATTTGCGAGTGCCGTACATTTTTCCGAAGGTGGGCCGATTTCGGTGGTGGTCGATGTTGGCCTTGGCTCGATACAGTAACGCGATAATCTGTACCAATCGAGAGGATATCGCCCGCTTGAAAGAACATGGCATCGGTGTGAAGAATCCACAGAAGATATATCTGATTCGGTTAGGCAACAACGTCACCCCTCAGCCTCCGCCCGATTTTGAGCGCGTCGTTTGGCGACGGCAGTATCAGGCCGATGAATCGACCCTGTTACTGGCCTACTTTGGCTTTTTGAACGAGAGCAAAGGGGGCGAGGAGTTAATCACTGCGTTAGGATTACTCCGTCAGCAGGGGATTAATGCCAGATTGCTATTTATTGGCGGTGAGGTGGGGGACGCTGACCCGACCAATGCCGCTTATGCCCGCCAGATTCAGCATCTAATCAAACAAAAAAGTTTGACTGCCTACGTCCATCGGACGGGGTATGTTAGCCCTCGTGAGGTGTCGGCCAATCTGCTGGCCGCGGATGCGGTGGTGTTGCCTTATCGGGATGGAGTATCGTTTCGGCGGACAACGCTGATTGCGGCCTTACGGCATGGCTGTCCGATTGTCAGCACGAAACCTCGTGAGTCAACCCTCTTGCCAGAAGTAATCGCAGGCAAAACCATGCTTTTGGCTCAACGGCATGACGCGGTCAATCTGGCTCAAACCATCGCCCGTTTAGCCCAAAATTTACCCTTACGCCAACAACTATCAATCGCCTCGACTGAACTGGGCAACATGTTCGACTGGCCGCAGATTGGACAGAAGACGGCACGGGTGTATCAACAACTCAGGAATCGGAATTGAATTTGACTCTAAAAATATTATGAAACAACTAACCCCAACCACTCGAAACTACCCGCAAGATGTGACCATCATCGAGGTCGATGGTCGTGAGTTTATTATCATCGGCACGGCTCATGTCTCCCAAGAATCAGCCGCTTTGGTGCGACAGGTCATCAGCCAAGAACAGCCGAACTGTGTCTGTGTGGAGCTAGACCCACAGAGGTACAAGACCCTGATCGAAAAGAATAAATGGGAGAATCTTAACCTGAAAGAGGTGATTCGCCGTAAACAGTTGACCACTTTGCTGGTTAATCTGCTATTGTCGGCTTACCAAAAAAAGCTAGGGCAGGGACTAGGCATTTTGCCCGGCGCGGAGTTGCTGGAGGCGACTAAAGCGGCGCAGGAGTTTGACATTCCGATTGCTTTGTGTGACCGAGATGTACGAATTACCCTGCGCCGAGCCTGGTATTCCATGTCGTTTTGGGAGAAGATGAAACTGCTCTCTTCTGGTTTGATTGGCATGTTTGAAAGTCCAGAATTATCAGAAGAAATGTTAGCTGAGATGCGTCAAACCGATGTTTTATCAGAGATGATGAAGGAGTTGGGTCAGTTTTTGCCGGTGCTAAAAATGGTCTTGATTGATGAGCGGGATACCTACATCGCCCAGAAGACCCGCGCCGCTACGGGACAACGAATCGTATCGGTGGTGGGGGCGGGCCATGTGGAAGGGATTTGCCATGCCCTCCGGACTCGATCTGAACGGGATTTGAGTGAGGTGGAGGAGATTCCGCAGACTTCGTTCTTGTGGAAGGTGGTTGGCTGGGGGATTCCGGTAATTATTTTGGGCGCGATTGCCTATATCGGCTACAGCCAAGGCTTAAACGCGGCGGGCGAGAACGTCATACTGTGGGTCTTGGCCAATGGCATCCCCAGTGCGATTGGCACCGCCTTGGCTTTGGGGCATCCTATCACGATTTTGACCGCATTCGTGGCCGCGCCCCTGACCAGCCTGACTCCGGTCATCGGGGCCGGGTATGTGACCGCTTTTGTACAGGTTTATCTGCAACCGCCCAAGATTAAAGAGCTACAGTCGGTGGGCGAGGATATCAACCATGTTAAAAAATGGTGGCAAAATCGGCTATTACGGGTGTTTCTAGTCTTTATCTTGAGTGGCTTGGGCAGTTTAATCGGCACTTATGTCGGGGCTTATGGGATTCTGTCGAACATGGTTGGCGTTGGAGGGTGAGCGTGGTGACTGATAACCTGGAATGAGTCCTAAATGAGTTGCGCGTTTGGCAATCGTAGGGGCTAGGCAAGGCGGTGTAGCGTTGGTTTGAAATCAGAACTCCAATCCGCCCGCCTTGCCTCGCCCTGAATCTACGGAATGACGGGCGAGGCAGGGGCGGAGAGAACATGGATGTACGTTCCAAAATCAGACCGCCCCCCTACGGGTAGCCCCTACCATAATTTCCGACACAATGCACATGTTAATTAATACCCATTCCCTGTATTGCAGGCCGGATAACTGCGCTCCGACATTCATACCCCAAAGTTGCCCAACCCTTGCCTAATTCTCTTATTTCGTTTATTATATACTGATGATGTCCATGTGTGCAGTCAGTCTCACCTTACAGTCTTTCAGAAAATAATTTTCAATTCAAGACCAACCTTCCCGCAAGTTTTGAACTTGCGGGAAGGGGCTATCAACTTAACGTGCGACAGATAATATCGTAACACAGTCTTTAGACTGTGCGGCACAGGCTGAAGCATGTGCTACATATCTCGGCTTACGTTGATAGCCCGGGAAGGTAACGACTGAAAATGTTTATCTGAACAACTATAGACGCTACCTACGGCAACAGCACTCTCCGAAAATAACGCTTTTTTAATGTAGAGCCTCAATTTAATATAAGAATAATCAAGGACGAAAAATCCCATGTATAATCAACGTTACCACAAGTTTGATACCTTCTATAATCACAAGTTTGGATTCCATATTAACGGGCCGCATCCGGGCGCGTTTGAGGCGATTCATCGGGTTAAACCAAAAATCGTCAAAACGCTCGATTTTAGTGTGGATGTATTTAAGCGCATGAAACAAGAATCCCCCGACACCTTTTTGATTGCCCGTTTGTTCGTTCATCCGCAAGATTTTGGACAATTGAGCGGCGGCACGGCTCAAGATGCTCGCAAACGGGGCGTGGAGATGGCCGAGCGTATCTTGCGGGAGGAGATTAATCAATCACGAAACCATCTCAATGGCAAACCATTGGTTGATGCATGGGAATCGCTCAACGAAGTTTTTCCCGAATGGAGCGACGATAACACCCATAAACTGTACAACGAGTACCAAATCGCCTTTGGCGAGAAGATGCTCTCCGCCGGATTTGAACCGCTCGCCTTTAACTTTGGGCAAGGGAACGGCAACGGCCCGCAGTGGCTCAGGCTGTATGAAGGCACCTTAGAACTGTACAAATATTTGGGTATGCATGAGTATGATTGGCCGACCATGGATCGGCTCCATAATATCGGTTTGAATGGCCCATCTGAGCCGCACAATCTGGTCCCCGGTGGCGAGGGGCGGGGCAACGACGGCATGTGGCGTTGTCTGCGTTATCGTCGGGTTATGAACAGTGGTATCCGGCAAAAATACGGTGACAAGCACACCGTCATTATCACCGAATGTGGCATGACCCAAGGCGTGTGGGGTGGGCCGTCGCTTGATATTGGCCCGTGGGCGCACGAGGTCACGGTTCCGTCCGATATTCCGGGCGGGGTTGTTTCCTCACCGATTCCGGTTGATAATTATTGGCAGAGCTTGCAATGGTACAACAATGAACTGATGAAAGACGACTATGTCTTGGGGGCTTGTCTTTTTGTGACTGGCGCAACTGGCAAACCCGAATGGGACACTTTTGAGCATCTCGGCCCGATTATGGATCGGATTGAAGCCTTCCAGCAGATTATTCCTATCGATCCCAATCAAAAAACGCCCATCCCTCTCATGGATTCAGCCGCGGTCAAACCGACCACACCAGCAACTGTTATCGAAACGACACCAAAAGCCAAACCGACCAGCGACTCTAGTTCAATCAGCGAGTTACAAACGGCCAAATCAGCTACCGCCATGCCAGAAGTAGCCTCTAAAGACAAATCGAGCCGATGGAGTTACACAATTACGCATGGTCAAGGCTTGCCGTTGTTGATTATGGATATCGGCGTTGCCAATGAAACAATCACCGTTTTCAAACCGGACGGAGCTACCGAACGACTGACTAGCGGCAGTAAAGCCGAATATGGGGTCGGCGGGGTGGAAACGTATGCTAATGTCAACGGGGTTTATAAAATCGAATTTTTGGGGGAAACGTTTGAAATTCCTCTTGGCGGTCAATTTACTAAACTGGTATTTGAGCCGATTGTCGATCCGAGCAGTGTACAGGTTAGCCTGAGTTTGCGAGATGGGCGGGACCGCTACGGTATTGGGGAGCAGGTGTTCGTCAAAATCGAAGTAACCAATATCAGCCCTGAGCCAGTTCCGTTTGGCATTTTGGGGCTACTGTCCGACACCGGCAATTTTCAGACTAGTTGGGACAACGGCCTCATTCAAGCCGGGGAGACCTTTCGGCATGAGGATGGAATGGCCTTTAATGACGCGGGGGCGCATACCCTGCAACTATCAATATGTTTTGCCAAAAAAGATTCCTGTTTAGGGGGTAATGATGAGGCTTGGGTACGTTTTGAGCCGAAGTTGCCATTTACGGTACAATAAGGAGTTATAATAAAGAAATATGCTTACAAAAGTCAATATTAAACGTTATAAAAGTTTACACAATGTTACTATCGACCTAGAACCGCTTACCGTTCTGATTGGCCCAAATAATACGGGCAAATCGAATGTATGTGAAGCCTTGTTTGTGATGTCTCACTTGATGAAATGGCGGGGCAAACATGGTGATGAGACCGTAACCGCCGCGCCGAGTCGTATTTTGGAGGGAGCGGCCCGTTTGACCAAATATCAAAATTGGATGGATAAGTTTTGGCGACGGGATACCAAATACATGGGCTTTAGTGTCTCTATGAAAATAGGAGGGAATGACCTAAAATATAGTATAGAGTTTCCCTCTGAAGTTGGCCCGGTACCTGAGCCTGTGCTACAATCCATTGACCGCGTGGTGCCTTACCATTTTAGTTCGGCTCTCATGTCGTTAGAAGAGAAACCGACCTCTCTCTCCCCAACTGGAGAGGGGATTGCCAACGAATTAGCCATCTTAAAAAAGGAAAAACCGGAGCGATTTGAGATGCTTCAATCGTTGTTTGTGGAGATGGTGCCAAACGTTTCTAAGATTAAACTCAACGAACAGAGCAAGTTCCATCGGACCTACTTCGGTTTAGACCTGGTGGATAAATATTCCAACTATCCTATCCCCGCCTCCGAGGTCTCGGATGGGGCTTTACGGACATTGGCTTTTTTGACTGCGCTGTATCAGGTGGATACGCCGAGTTTGGTTTGCTTTGAAGAGCTTGAGAATGGCGTGCATCCGTGGGTATTATATCGCATGATCGAAATTTTGACCGACGCGGTTACCAATGGCATCGACGGCAAACGGGTACAGGCACTACTTACGACCCATTCTCCAGTATTATTGGATTATGTTGACCAAAAACAGATTCGAGTGGTCGAGTTGAATCAAGAAGGAAAAACCCAGATTCATGTCCTGCCGATTCAAATCGGGCGATTGCAAGGATTGTTAGAAGATTATGAAACCCAGCTAGGTGAGTTGTGGTTCTCCAATGTGTTTGGCGACAATCGCTCCGAGATTCAGATTGTGATTGGTTCGTAGGCAAAAACAGAAGTAGAGATTTGTTAAGATTAGTGGATTCAAGCACCCACCAAGCCGGTGGGTGCTTTTTTGTATGTAATTCTTATGACGCAAATTTATCCTTTTAAATGGGTAGAAAATCATTTATGGGCACTTCAGTAGGGTGTTAATTTTGAGCATGTTTTCGAGAAAAAGCCTCCCGCATAAAATGTGTCGCTCTAGCCAGTTCCGTGGACTAGCGATTTAGGACTAGCCTGTCTTATCAAAAACAGGTATAATAGAGATAGAATCTGCGCTATAAAAGCTCCCTTATAGGAAAGACCATTGACCAATCAACTAAAAATATCTTTTAATGAAGTACAAAAATTAGAATTACCAGTAGAATATCAGGTTTGCTTTAAGATTAATGAAATATTTCCAATTTATTCAATGGGAATTTATACTGGGCGAGATAACATAACTATTCATGAACATAAGGATGATATAACAAAAGTCATTAGGGCTTTCATGCGGCTCAAGGTTAAAGATATCCAAAAACGATATAGGTTAGTGGGAGGTGATAGTGGTTGGACTGTTGATACGGCACAGCAAGACGTTAAAATCCACAAACTTGGGGCCAAATATTTTACATCCATGCTTTATCGTCCATTTGACCATAAACATACGTACTATACAGGGCGGAATGGTGGCTTTATAGCCATACCTAGAAGAGAAACCATGCGAAATATGCTTTCTGGTAAAAATCTAGGTTTATGTACCAGTAGGCGATTAAATGACTCATTTCAGCATGTATTATGCGGTCGAAATATCACGCATAATTATATATTTTTTTCAAACCACGAGGAGGGAGCCTATCTATTGCCTCTTTATCGTTATCCCGAACAAGAAGATAATCTGTTCGAAACTGTCGATTCACCGTGGAAACTCAGTGATAAAGGTCGGTGGCCCAACCTTAGCAAAAATTTTGTACAAGAAATAGTCGATAAACTGAGCCTCTCCTTCATCACCGATGGGCGAGGTGATTTGCAAGAGACCTTTGGTCCCGAAGATATTTTCCATTACGCTTACGCCGTTTTGCACAGCCCCACCTATCGCCAACGGTACGCCGAATTCCTCAAAATCGACTTTCCCCGTTTACCCCTAACCAACAATTTAACCCTGTTCCGCACTCTGGCCCAACTCGGAGCCGATTTGGTAGCTCTGCATCTGCTCGAAGATGATTACGAAGCCGCCTCATGGACACTTGAAGGAGAAGATTCTCCTTTGGCCCAAACTGGAGTCGAGTTTATCAGCGGTAAGAACGGAACAACGATGGGTACAATTGGCAAATCAACCGCTTGGCAAAAGAGACGAGTCTATATCAACACCCAAACCATCAAAAGGAATGGGTCTTATTTTACTGGTGTCCCGAAGTCTGTCTGGAACTTCCATATTGGTGACTATCAGGTCTGCTACAAATGGCTGTATGACCGTCGAGGTATTCAACTAAAACCGGGTCGCACCCTCACCCCCGACGATATAGAGCATTACAAACGCATCGTGGCCGCTGTGCGCGAAACCAAAATCCTGATGGAGGCGATAGATCGCACTATCGACCAACATGGCGGCTGGCCTTTAACTGGCAGTCAACCAAATCGTGAATCAGAAATTAATGAAGAACAAGAGGAGAAAATTGAAATGAGCGTCGAACCTGAAAAAGGTGTTTTTGACGAGAAAGAAAAGCAAAACCCAGACCTAACTACAGATAACGTAAACATTATCATAGACCATAGTTTAGGGATTGACCACGAAACAGAGGATTCTGGCGAACAGCGAGTAGTACAACCGTTTGACCCGACCTTGATTCGGGTAGACACTCGTCCCTTAACAGTTGACTTGCTGATTAGGCGAATCAAAAATGACGAAATTAACCTCAATCCCGACTTTCAACGCATGGGCGGAATATGGAGCGATGTGGCCCAAAGCCGCTTGATTGAATCGCTCATGATTCGTATCCCCTTACCGGCCTTTTACATGGATGCCTCGGATGACGAAAAGTGGCTGGTGATTGATGGCTTACAGCGTCTGACCGCCTTAAAACGCTTTATAATTGAGCAAGACCTTAAGTTACAAAATCTTGAGTTTTGGAACGACTACAATGGCTTAACCTTTAAGGAGTTGCCCCGTAATCTGCAACGCCGCATTGAAGAGACCCAAGTGACCCTCTATCTGGTGCAACGGGGAACGCCGCATAATGTTAAGTTTAACATCTTCAAACGCATCAACACTGGTGGTGTGCCGCTATCTGGGCAGGAAATTCGGCACGCGCTCAACTTGGGAAATTCTACTGATTTACTGATAGAGTTGGCGAAAACCAAGGAGTTTTTACAAGCCACCGACAAGAGTGTTAGCCCCAAACGCATGACCGACCGAGAATGTGTCCTGCGCTTTTTGGCCTTTACCATTAAAAATTACAGCGACTATGGTAAACGAGACGAACTTGACCCGTTTTTGAATGACCGCATGCAGGAGATTAACCGCATGCCCAAAAAAGATATAAATACTCTGAGTCGACGGTTCAAGCGGGCCATGGCCGCGGCCCATAAGATTTTGGGTAAAAAAGCGTTTCGGAAACAGTACCGAGGCCGAACCCGACGTTCTCCCATCAGTAAAGCCCTGTTTGAGGTTTGGTCGGTCAATTTAGACCGTTTGAATGATGCTCAAATCAAAAAGCTAACACAGAAAAAATATAAAGATCGGCTCGGCGATAAATTTCTCGACTTAATGGAAAATGCAGAGTTTTTTAACGCCATCACCACCAGCACTGGTGACCCTAGTCGGGTCAAAATCCGCTTCAGTGGTATTGAACGAATTATTAAAGAGGTACTAAATGCTTGATTCATTACAATTACTAAACTTCAAAGGTTTTAAGGAGAAAACGATTCCCTTACGTCATCTGACCATGTTGTCGGGCATTAACAGCATGGGCAAATCGACGGTGTTACAGGCACTGGCTCTGCTTCGGCAATCTTATCAGCAAGGCATGCTGGTCGATGACAAACAAGCACCGCAAAGTCTTGTCTTAAATGGTGAACTGGTCACGTTGGGGACGGGTAAGGATATTTTTTGTGAGTTTGCCCTAGAAGACAAGATCGGGATTGGCCTGACCACTAAACACAGTCAGGCTAACTGGATGTTTGGTTATGATTCGAGCGGTAATGTGTTACAAGATGGTGTTTACGAGGTCACAGGGTCAGCCAATATTTTTGAAACCGGTCTGTTCACCAGCCATTGCCACTACATTCAAGCTGATCGAATTGGGCCGCGTACCTCGTTTGACATGGATAACCATCTAGTACGGGTCAGAAACGAGATGGGGAGCAGAGGGGAGTTTGCGGCCCATTATCTAGAGTTGCATCGTAGGCAATCGGTTGATATCGCCATGCATCACCCCTTTGATGAAATAGCTAACTCTAGTTTGTTTGACCAAGTACAGGCTTGGATGGATGAGATTAGTCCGGGAACCCAGATTCGACTACTCCCCTTGGGTGACATTGATCGGATGCAGGTCAGTATTGGCAATAGAGGAACAGAGTTTCGTCGCCCCACTAACGTTGGGTTTGGTATTTTATATACCCTGCCGATTCTGGTAGCTATTCTTAGCTCTCAACCAAATGCCATAGTCCTACTCGAAAATCCAGAAGCCCATCTGCACCCCAAAGGCCAAGCTCAAATGGGGCATCTTATCGCCCGTGCGGTCAGTGCTGGGGTACAGATTATTCTGGAAACTCATAGCGACCATATTCTGAATGGAATTCGTATCGCCACCCGAGAATATATCTTAAAACCGGAACAAGTCGCCCTCCATTTTTTCACCCAGCCTGATGATTTTCTACAAAACGGCATCAGCTTCTCGTCACCCCAAATGGATGCCTTTGGTCGCTTGGATCATTGGCCGGAAAATTTCTTTGATGAGTGGGATCGTAGTCTGGATAAACTATTATGAACGTTGTCTTTAACGAACTATGTGTGGATGCCCAGCGGAGTCGGCCCGATATTTCGCTCGAAATCGCCACCCAATGGCTCATTGAATTGGCTGATATGTTGCAAACGCTATATGGCCGATACGGGGCAGATATTATGCGAACCAAATATGGTTTTTCTCAGTTTGAGCTATTTCCGGGCTATCCTATTGGGCGTGTACTTTCACTAGAAAACAAGGATATACCTACAGGGGTTCGACGAATTATCAACAGGTATGCCCAAAAAGGCCAATACCTACAAGACATTCAAGAGATTGCCGAAGAGAATGGCATGTTTGAACATGCGGGAAGCATTATCGAGTACCGCTTTGAGGGGCAAATTGTGCATGGCTTGGGCGCGGCGGTTCTGCTTGAAGGATTGGGGGTGAGTTTGCCAACCGAGCCATGTTGGGATACTCACGAGGTTAAATTGAATGTGCAACGCATTGCAGAGGACACGATTGAAGAAACAGAACAAACGGTGAGACATATTGCTCGCTTGGCCCATATAGAAAACCATCAACCTTGGCTCAATGAAACCTACGGTATTCGCTCCGGTCGAGTTCTTGAATCGAGATTACGAGCTTTGTTCCCACATCTTGTTTTCTGTGATAATGCCAAACGACAAATTCGATCCTTAAATATTGGTTTGGAACGAATCCAAGAGATTATTGATCGTCTGAGTAGTTTAGAAACCTACTGTGAAAATTGGGCGGATGGGGCTGGATTCAACATCTTTGATCTTAATGAGCTAACCGAAGCCAGTAACGAAAGTAACCCAACCATGCAACAATATGGCAAGCAACGGGTCTTTCGTTGCCCTGATGGAAAAAGCCGTACCTTTTCTCACCACTTAAAGGATTTGCATGATAATTGGCGAATCCACTTTTGGGCTGATGAGGATAGGGAGTTTCGGAGACCTGATAATCGGCGATCAATTGTGGTTGGGCATGTCGGGCCACATTTAGATACGGCAAGTTATCGGAGTTAGTGATGCGAATTTGCGAATAAGTAGATTCGAATCACCTTAGTTTTCCTCGCATTAATCAAAAAGAGTCCGACTGTTACTCAGTCAGACTCTTTTTTGTCATCACCTGTTCACCTTGACCAATTCCTCAAATTTACCTCGTTGGTCAGTTCCTAACCCCACTTTTTCTCCGTGCCCTCATTTCTTCAACCACATCAATGACTTCATGGCCTCTCTCATTATAGTCAGCTCGGGTACGAAAGTTATCAACTTGCGACTCGATAAAATTTTGAACATCTTCTAACTTTTCGACTTAGTACCCGACAAAGTGTTTAGGGAAGGCTAAAACAGAGATTCACAGAGATGCAGAGGAAAAAATTCACTTTTTCTCTGTGAATTTCCGTGTTCCTCTGTGCGCGTAGCGTCTGTGTTAAGTAGTTTTGGCTGTCGGGTACTGAGACCGACCTGTAATTTTGCAAGTTTTGAAAATTATCGCTTATAAGCTAAACTTATAGTATAAGGAGTTTCCAATCCTTAAATCAACCCAATACAAGGTGGTCAGTTGTGTTTTTAGGCTAAGTATTTTCTTGAATCACTCAAAACAAACCATCACATTTAATCAAAAGGAGATTAAAAAATGAAACATTCAATTAATACTCAAAACCGTTGCCTCATCAAGCCAAGAGCAACTATAACCAAATTTATTGCGGTGTTACTTTTAATGATGCTTATGATGATACCACCACCCGCTCAGGCCGGTAGTGGTCTTACTTGGGTCTCGATGAGTAGCGGTACGGGTTCTAATCTACAAGGGGTGTGGGGCAGTTCCAATACCGATGTTTTTGCCGTGGGTGATAACGGTAAGATTATCCATTATGATGGCACCAGTTGGTCATCAATGACCAGTCTCCCCGCCACTTATCATCTCAATGATGTGTGGGGAACTGCCAATAATAATGTTTTTGCCGTGGGTGATTATGGTAAAATTCGTCATTATAACGGTAGCAATTGGTCAACAATGTCCAGTGGTACCACTGATAACCTGTACGGGGTGTGGGGGAGTGCCAGCGATGATGTCTACGCCGTAGGTTATCAATATTCAATTTATGGTTATAACGGCTCTACTTGGTCCCAAGTTAGTAGAGATGCTTCCTTTACTGATCCCTATCAGGCTGTATGGGGAACTAGCAATGATGATGTTTTTGTGGTAGGTAGTCTTAACTCAACCACTCACTATAATGGTAACGCTTGGACGGGTACGTCTGGCTGTGCTAGTGGCAATGGTCTTAATGGCGTGTGGGGGAATAGTAGTAGCAGTGTTTTTGCAGTGGGATACAACGGCAATATTTGTCGCTATAATAAGGGTAGTTGGTCATCAATGACCAGCGGAACAAGCGAGGATTTTAGTAGCGTATGGGGCAGTTCCGGTAGTAACGTTTTTGCTACGACTTTTAACGGTGCCTTTGAGTTTAATCAAGTTCGTTATTACAATGGCACCAGTTGGGTCTCTGATGCGTCAAAACCGGCGAGTTTTAATGACGTATGGGGCAGTTCAGCCACGAATGTCTTTGTTGTGGGGGATGGTGGTAAAATTTATCATGGCGGGATTCCCCCCCAAGTTGGGACTGTAACTGCTAGTGACGTGACCACCTCCAACTATGGCGAGACAAGCTATGATTTTACGGTTCAATACACAGACAATGAGGCGGTTAATATCAGTAGTTTGGATGATAATGATGTAACCGTGACCGGTGTGGTCAGCTCAACATTCGTCTCTGTTGACAACGGCAGCAATGGTACACCTCGCACCTCCACCTACCGAATTACTCCGCCCGGTGGCTCATGGGATAAAGACGACAATGGCACGTACACCATCGGAGTGGCGAGTGACCAAGTTTTGGACAATAACGGCATGCCGGTTGCGGCTAACAGTAATATCGGCTCATTTACGGTCAATATTTCGGCTCAAGCCCCCACCGACATCAGCCTGAGTGCGAATACAGTAGCCGAGAATGAAGAGGCCGCAACGATTGGAACCCTCTCCACCACCGACCCGGACAGTGACAGCCACGCTTACAGCATCACGGTTGCCTCGGCTGATTTATTTGAAATTAGCGACGATACCCTCAAATTAAAATCAGGCAAAACAACCGATTACGAAACAACCATCTCATACCCAATTACCATCAAAACAGAAGACCGTGACGCGTTATCCTACACCGAAAGTTTCACCATCAGCGTGACCGATGTCAACGAAGCTCCGGTGTTGGCCTCAATTGGCGATAAATCGGTGTTGGTTAATAATCCTTTGAGTTTTACTGCCTCTGCCACCGACCCAGAGGATAACACGCTACAGTTCAGCCTGACCAGTCCTCCCGCCGGAGCCACGATTAACGCGAGCAGTGGCCTGTTTAGCTGGACTCCCGATACGGTGGATAATTTTTCGCTGACGGTGAAGGTGGATGAAACAAACGGCAATCCGTCCAATCTCAATGATTCGGAAGCGATTACGATTTTTGTGACGAACTTCTCCTGTAGTGCGGTTAATCAGATACCCACGAATCAATGTAACGCCCTGCTTTCCCTTTACAACAGCACCAACGGCGCAAGTTGGAGTGATGTAGCCAGCAACAATTGGACGGTGACAGATACGCCATGTAGTTGGACTGGCATAACCTGTAGTGGCGGACAGGTTACGGAAATTAGCCGAGATGGCAAAAATCTGGTTGGCGTAATTCCCGATTTAAGCGCGCTGACCAGTTTGCAAAAACTATGGGTTCAGAACAATCAATTGAGTGGCGATATTCCGACCTCGTTGAGCAGTTTGAGTAGCTTGAGCAATTTGGATTTGGGTTATAACAAATTAACCGCTTCCGACAGTGGTTTGATAACCTTCCTCAACAGTAAAGACTCCAATTGGGCCAATACCCAAACTGTGCCACCCACCAATCTATCAGCTATCGCCTTGTCTGCGACCAGCATCCAAGTCGGTTGGACTCCCATCTTATACACGGCTGATGGCGGTTATTATCAGGTCAAATATAGCTCCAGTTCCGGCGGGCCATACACCGCCGCCGGTAACACAGCAGACAAAACTATATTTAGCTACGATGTCACCAATCTATCCCCGGCCACGACCTACTACTTTGTGGTCGAGAGCTACACTCCGGCCCACGGTAGCCAGTCAAACAACTTGACCAGCGAGTTGAGCGCGAAGGTCAGCGCCACCACGCCAACCCCCGGAGCGACGCTTTCCGCAATGAGTGGCAATACGGGCGAGGATGGCACGTCTGGTACCTTTACCATGACCTTGACCAGTCCACCGGAGGCTGATGTGTCGATTCCCATCCTTAGCTCTGACCCAACCGAAGGGAAGGTCAGCCCGGCCATTGTCACCTTTACGCCCACGGATTGGAACATCCCCCAAACCATCACCGCAACCGGAGTGGATGATAATTTGACCGATGGCAATCAAACCTACACCATCCAGACGGGCATGAGCAGTAGTGCTGATATTAGTTATCACAATCTCGACTTTGCCGATGTAACGGTTATCAACATGGACAACGACTCGCCCGGTTTTAATGTCTCCAGCATTAGCGGAGATACGGGCGAGGATGGTACAACCGCCACCTTCACCATCAAACTGAACACCGAGCCGACTGCCGAGGTCACGATTCCGCTGTCCAGTTCTGATTCTGGCGAAGGTTCGGTTAGCCCCATGTCAGTGGCTTTCAGCCCGAACAATTGGAACATCGCCCAAACCGTCACCGTGACTGGCGTGGATGACATGGTGACAGATGGCGACCAAACTTACACCATCAAAACCGGTAGCAGTAGTAGCACTGATAGTAACTATAATAACCTCGATCCGGCGGATGTGACGGTCATCAACATGGATAATGACACATCCGGTATCACCGTCTCCGAGATTAGCGGGGATACGGGCGAGGATGGTACAAGTGCCACCTTCACTATCAAACTGAACACCAAGCCGACTGCTGAGGTCACGATTCCGCTGTCCAGTTCTGATTCTGGTGAAGGTACGGTCAGCCCCATGTCAGTGACTTTCAGCCCGAATAATTGGAGTATCGCCCAAACCGTCACTGTGATCGGCGTGGATGATAATCTGACCGATGGTAATCAAACCTACACCATCCAAACGGGTAACAGCAGTAGCACCGACAGTAGTTATAACGATCTTGATTCGGCTGATGTGACCGTCATCAACGTTGATAATGACTCGCCCGGTATCACTGTATCTAAGATTAGCGGGGATACGGGCGAGGATGGCACAACCGCCACCTTCACCATCAAACTTAACACCGAGCCGACAGCCGAGGTCACGATTTCGCTGTCCAGTTCTGATTCTGGTGAAGGCACGGTCAGCCCCATGTCAGTGACTTTCAGCCCGAACAATTGGAGTATCGCCCAAACCGTCACCGTGACTGGCGTGGATGATAATCTGGTCGATGGCAACCAAACCTACACCATCCAAACCGGTAAGAGCAGTAGCACCGACAGTAACTATAACAACCTCGATCCGGCTGATCTGTCGCTGATTAACATGGACAACGATTCAGCCCCGCCTCCCGTGGGCAAGTTACAGGTTGTCCCGTCTACGCTGAGTTTTGAAATCAGGCAGGACGATACAACCACCGAAACTAAATCGCTACTGGTTACGAATATCGGTCAGGGTACGCTTACTTGGGTTGCCAATGATGACGCAATTTGGTTGAATCTGAGTAAAACATCCGGCTCGCTGACTCCTTCAGCCTCAGACATCATGACCGTTTCAATCGTTTCAATGGAAGCCGACAACTTGGCGACGGGCATCTATACCGGATACATTACCTTCAGTGATAATGATGTCACCTCAACCGATTATAAAATCACCACGACGTTGAAGATTCTTGAGCCAGCCGGTAGCCCCAAATTGACGATTAGCAAAAACGCCTCCACCGTCGTTGAACCTAACGCGCCCCTGACCTATACGCTAACCGTTGCCAACATCGGCACGCTCACCGCAACCAATCTGGTTATTACCGATGCGCTGCCGGTTGGGGCGACCTATCTCAGCGGTGGCAACCTCATCGATTCGGCAGTCGTCAGTTGGATGCAGAGCTATCTGCCTCCAAACCGCGTTGTCAAAGTTTCTTTTGCGGTCAGCAGTACCCAAGCCATCACCAACCGACACTATTGGGTTGGAGCCAACGGTGGTTACAGTGCTACCGGAAAATCAGCGGTGGCGACCCAACTTGCCGAACCAACCTCCGGCAGTGGCGATTTTCGAGATGACGGTCAAACATTGAGTCAGGGCAATGTCCATGCCGTTGCCATTGCTGACCTCAATAATGATGGCTATTTGGATATCTTCATTGCAAATTATGGCAGTGGGACGCGGCAAAATAATGGCGCGCCTAATGAGATTTGGTTTAATGACGGGCATGGACAGTTGACCGATTCTCAACAGGTACTTGGTGATTCAGCTAGTACCGATGTTGCCTTAGGTTATTTGAATGACGACACCTATATCGACGCATTTGTGGCAAATGATACCGGACAGCCGAATCAGATTTGGTTTAATGATGGTCATGGAAATTTCAACAATGATGGGCAAAATATAGGCCAACAAAGTAGTAATACGGTCAGTTTGGGTGATTTTGATGGTGACGAGCATCTTGATGCGGTAATCGCCAACGGTGAGGGAGAGGTCAGTCAAGTTTGGTTTAATGATGGTAGCGGAGTATTCAGCAATAGTGAGCAAATCTTGGGAACCAGTAACAGCCAAGCCGTAGGGTTGGGAGATGTCAATGCTGATGGAGATTTGGATATAATTCTCGGTAATGGTGACAATCAATCCAATCAAATTTGGTTTAATGATGGTAGTGGGGTGTTTAGTAGTACAAATCAAATTCTTGGGGCAACTGATACCCAAGCTGTTGCTATTGCTGATTTTAATGCTGATGGTGCGCTCGATATGTTTGTGGGGAATGGCAATAATCAAGCTGATGAGGTTTGGTTTAACGATGGTACCGGGATTTTCAGCAACACCGAGCAAACACTTGGAAGCGATAGTAGCAAGACCATCACCATCGGCGATATTGATGAAGATGGCGACTTGGACACGATAGTTGGTAGTGAAGGGCAAGACGTGGTCTGGTTTAATGATGGACAAGGTAATTTTAGTGAGGATGATCAGTTTTTGGGCACGGAAAATAGCCAAGCCGTGGGGTTGGGAGATTTCGACAACGATGGAGATTTGGATGTTTTTATTGGCACTGGTGAGGGACAGGATAACAAAATTCTGTTGAATCTTGATGAGACCAAGACCATGTTTGATGCTAATACAGGTGGTCTGCTGACCGAGCCGAGCAAAGGGATCACCATCGAGATTCCAGCCGGAACATACAATAAGGCCACCGAGTTTAACTATGTATCCTTCTTGGCGGTTGAGCATCCGGTGCCAAGCAATTTACGTTTTGCGGACGTAACCTTCCGGCTAGAGGCGGTGCAGGACGGTGCGTTAGCTCCCATGCCGTTCTATAAACCAATTAGCATGACCCTCCGTTACGACTCAACAAAATTTGTTGGGGATAATCTGTTTATCTACTATTGGGATAAGCAACTGTTACAATGGGTGGAGGCTTCCACAACCTGTGACCCATCGTCAACCTACATGCGGACAGAAAATTTGATTACGTTGCCGGTCTGCCACTTAACCGATTTTGCCATGTTTGAGGTGGAGAAACAGCAGAGGGTGTATCTGCCGGTGATAGTGCGAGAGTAGGATTTTCGATTTCGGATTGCCGATTTTAGATTGCCGATTGAGCGTCGCCGGAGTGCAAAGCTTGCTTTGCCTATAACAAAATGTCGCTGTATCATAGTCGTTGGAACTCAGGGCTGTTCGGTTCTCCGTTTTGTCATGCTACAAGCGTGACCTCCATACATCCATATCCGACCAAATTACTGTAGGTGACGCTTGTAGCGTCACGATTATGCCCATACGAGTTAGGACTGAACAACCCTGAGTTGGAATTGGATTGAGTAGACGCAGGCGTTCCTATGTGGAACATGGGAACGAGACAAAAGCGCCGTGGTTGAGCGGGTTTTAATTATGCGGCTAAAAATAACGCGACCAACTGACCCACTACCCCGCCCTTTTTGGGTAGAGTGGGTACAGTTAGGCCGTGTAATTGAATTTATACGACAATTGGCGGGTTGTCTGACAAAACGTACCTTCGGGTGAAGCTAAATCAAACCTTTTCCTTTCCTCAAAGATTATGTTGGTCTTTTAGCTTTTGGCAACGGACATGTTGCATCTTTATCTTGTTTTAAGGGAATATATTCACGTATATTATCATATAAGTACCATGCGCGACTTACTGACAAACCTTTTGGATATATCTTAACAGGGAGTTTTGGTAATTTATTCTGTTTAAATCTAAATTTAGGGTCTTTTAATAAATTAACGGATAGTTTCTTGCCATCAACCGATTTCTTTACAACAACAATCCCCGGTTTTTTATGGTCTAACGAAAAGTGCTGATATTTTGTTATATTTGGTAACTTGTTAAAATATTTTGAAAGCCATGCAGACCATTGTCGGTATTCAAAGTTTTTTTACCTGAACTGTCCCTGTATGTCTGACAAACGTTTTGTCCATTTGGTGATGAACTATTTATCAAATCAGCCATCTGATGATAGGTGTAAACTTTTGCTCGACGGTATCTGTATTTGATCCTGCCAAAATATCCATCTGGCGCAAATTTTGTATGACCAACTATCATAAAAGATAAATCTATCTGCTCATGCAAACCGACCATTGTTCTGAATAACAGATAATGCAACAACGAATTATTTTTATTCTAACCCACACAATTATCTGCTGATAAATAGGCATGAGTTTCTCCCAAACCGTGCATAGTAAAAAAGTGATCTAACAACGAAATCACTGTATTTGAGCCGGCTATGGTCTTCGTTTGGGCGGCTATGGTCTTCGTTTGGGCCATAAGCCATAGTTGACAAGAGTAGTCAAACGGGTTAGAATCCACCATTTGAAAATTTGAAAGGCGGGAAAGATGTTAGAAAACACAAGTAATGAAGATTATCAATTACCTGATTGGTTGCCTGATTGGCTGACGGAA
>JAUCGB010000039.1 GCA_030377895.1 Anaerolineales bacterium HSG24 | reverse complement strand
CTAAATTCGTCAATTTCTGCTTTAACAAAAAAAACAACCCTTGTTTTTCCGATGATCTAACTTCTTCATCTTTTTTTGATATCTCTTTTCTACCCTGTTTCAAGTCACACTTTTGGATAAAGTCGAGTTGTACTTATCAATCATATATTTAATTTTTTCTTCTAATACCTGTTGATTAAAATCATAAACCCACTCATCTCTAGCAGTTACAACACCATTAATAAATAACCCAAAAATCGCCTTATCACTTCTACCCAATTTCACTTCTTTATCACAAACGGGCATGTGGTCGTCAAAATCATTATCGCTGATATTCAGCCAATTGGTATGCTTATCGGGGCGGATACGTTCAAAGGCAATGTCGCCGATATGCGTGTCTTGAAACCATGTTAATTTTTCCGCTTTGAACATATCATCGGTCAAGGTGAAATAGTGAATTTTGGCTTGTTCGGTCATGGCAGTTTTCTTTATCAAAAAAATAACCGCCACACCCGCTTGAATCCCAAACACATTATGTGTTGTGCCTGCAATTTTCGGATTTTTACGCACATCACTTTTTGTATCCACCACATAAATAAAATCAACTTCTTGGGCAACCGTTTTACGAAAACCATCAAATGTACGGGTATCAAGATAACTACGATTGGTAATAAATGCCACGATACCATTGTTATCAACTCTATCAGTTGCCCAACGAATGAAACGGCTATACATGTCGTACATTTTCGTTTTTTGGGCGGTGCTTGCATCAATGTATGTGTCCTTAATGCGGTCATCAACCCCTTTTTTGCCACTTTTATTTCTACCTTTTTTCTTGGGATCGCCCCAATATTCCCGATTTTTGTTGTTGTCGTTTTCATTCATCTGATTGGCATTGTAGGGTGGATTGCCAATAATCACCGAAATGGTACGCTTATTTTGCTCTTTAATCCTTGTCAAGTTTTCCGCACTCATGCCGAAACCTTCAAACACGCCTTGCTTGCCATGAAACTTAAAGCCCATGTTGTCCAGCGTATCCACAAAGACAATATGCTCAAATGGTTGATAGTCGTTCATCTTTTGTTGATAGGTGTATTCGATGTTTAGATTGGCGATGTAATAGGGGAGTATCGACACTTCGTTGGCATGAATTTCATGCAAGTATTTGTATTCAAGATATTGCTTTGGCATGTATTCGATAAGGTCGGTGATAAATGTGCCGGTGCCAGTGGCGGGGTCGAGAATGTCCACGCCTTTTTCATGCAAACTCGTTTCAAAATGTTTGTCGAGCAGATGATCCACGCTTTTTATCATGAACCGCACAATCTCATTTGGGGTGTAGACGATACCGAGTCGGTCTGCTCCTTTGGGATTGTACGCTTTATAAAAATTCTCATACAACATTTTGAGAAATCTTTGTTTTTCATGATGATTGGCAATATTTGCCGCTTCCCGTTTAATCGTTTTATAATAATTATCAATCTTTGCCAACGTGTTACGGCGGGTTTTGCCCGTAAAAAAGGTGTTGACCACATCATCCAATTGCATGGCGATATTATTTTCACGATGAAACGCCATTTCATCAAAAATAGTACTGAAAATCTCATGGGTGAGAATATGCTGAATGAGCATTTCTCTAATGTCAAATTCGCTGATGTCGGGGTTAATCGAGTCTTTGCACAACTGCCAAAAGTCGGCACGGGCATTGCGAAAATCGGCGTTTGACTTCGCTTGCTTGGCAATCATGCCCCGTAAGGCTTCCACGATGTCGGGGATGTCTTCCTTGAATTGCTCAATGGCATGGCGAAATTCTTGAATTTCGGGGCGTTCATAGCTGACAAACTCGGTTAATATAGTATTTAACAAATCAGCATCTTGCATGTTGCCACGCAAAACTTCCATACCCTGCTGCATGAGAACAATCGTTTGTGAATCTTCAAAAATAATATTGAAGGTGGGATATCCTTTAGCGATTTTCTCGGCAATTTTATCATGCAGCTTGTCTTTGGTATCCTTCGATTCCCAATGTCCCCAATCGAGTCGCAAGGCATCCTTGACCGTACCATCGGGACGTTTCAGCGAATCCTTCAAGGTTAATTCGTCAACCAAGATAAGGTTTTTTGGCGTACAATATGCCTCTAGCAAATTGGCGAAAGCTCGTCGAATATTACTCTCATTGCGACTGCCACCGAACCGTTGATATTGGTCGAGTTTGCTGTAATAGGTTTGTATGTCTTTTTGACTCATAATGGTTTTCCTTATTTCCTGCCCCAAAAGGGTAGATGCTTTGTCAAAGTTCCAAACTTGCGGGTAAATCTACTATTCTCATTCTTCTTTACTTTCGCGTAACGGTAGTGTTGCTATATTGACTGATAGGGCACTCAAGCAAACATAGCAAGTCGGTCAAAACAGGCCAAACGTTGCCTAAGTGTGTTATTCCATCGTTCTACATGAGCTGTTTGTCCTGTTTCTTTCCCAATTGGAATTTACTACTACAGTCGCAGTTAGCCCCATCATCTCCATCAGGGCTGACACACAACGGGCCACCTGCCTGAGCGAAAGGGGTAAACATGATTGTCTGAGCTAACATAATGATTAATGATAGGCCAAGTAAATATACAAACCGATAATTACCGACCTTGTTCCTGTTTTTGTATAACATTGTTCTCTCCTTGATTTATTAAATTAAATAGATCGAATGACCTATAGTTTATCATTCTATCAACAACATGCATATTTGCAAATTGACCAACTAACATTAGCTAACCGACTGTGGATTGGTCAATTGACCGCCCTCACCACAAAAGTTGCCCAATTCCCCCATCCAAGCTATGATAAAAAAACGACACAGCTGAATGGCTGTGCCGTTTCTATATCTTTTTTTTTGGTTAGAGGCATGTCGATTTTCGATTGCCTCTATGAGTCTTTCTTGGGCGGTCCAGATTTTTTGGGCCGTCCGCGTGGACGTTTTGATTCAAGACCAAGATGGCCTAACACCTGAGCCATGTCGCGCTGTAACTGAGTCAGTTCAGATTTGACTGCGTCTAGCTCACTGCTCAGTTGATAGACTTGCGTTTGGCTGGTGCGGTGCGCTATACGCGCCTCTTTGAGGCTCTTCTCGGTCAACACCAAATGCTGGAGCAGATGCCCAACCGCCATCTCGACGGGTAAGTCGTCCTGCGCCCATTTGTTGAGTAATTTTTTGGTGGGAATTGTTCCCATGGGTTTTTCCTCCTTATAGGATTTTAGATTTGGCAACGTTGTACCTGAATGGGTATTTCCTGACCCTACCTTTTTCTTTGGTTACACATATTTAGCTCAAAATCGTTAGCACTCGATGGGTGAGAGTGCTAAAAATAGTCTTCGGCGAAAATAATTTTACCGATTACATTAAGTTTGCAGTAAATTTTTACGATTAAAATTACTTCCAGCATGTTATTTGGATTGCTTTTGATGTTAGTACTCTCGAAGTTAGAGTGCTGAATTAGAAAACCAAAGAAAGCGATAGGGTCAGTATAATCTCTATGGAGTCTGAAACCCATGATCCAACCAAACGCCCTTATCTTGATAATTGATGATAATGTCGCTAACATCAAAGTGGCTCGTAAAAATCTTCGTCAGGATGGCTACGAACTGATGATCGCGCGTGACGGTGAAACGGGCCTAGAGCGAGCCAGCCACAAACAACCCGACTTGATTTTGTTGGATGTGATGATGCCCGGTATCGATGGGTTTGAAACTTGCCGACGCTTAAAAGAGGCTGAGGCTACCCGTGCGATTCCGGTGATTTTTATGACCGCGTTGAATGATACGGCCCAAAAAATAGAAGGATTTGACGTAGGCGGTGTCGATTATATCACCAAACCGATTAACTCGCCGGAACTGTTGGCCCGTGTCAAGACCCATCTGACCATTAGCACCCTGCAAAAACGGTTGCTGGCCCGAAATCAACAACTAGAGAGGGAAGCAGCCGAGCGTCAACAACTTGAGGTCCACCTGATTAACCAACAGCGAGAGGTGGGCATGTTAGAGGAGCGGGAACGATTGAGCGCCGAACTTCATGACAATTTAGGGCAACTGCTGGCCTACACCCATATTCAAGCCCAAGCCGCCCGCGAACAAATCACTCGACAACAGACGACTGAGGCCCTAGCTTCTTTAAATGACCTGATTGAGGTCGGTCAAGCGTCCCAAGATAATCTCCGGCAATTTATTTTAGGGCTAGATTCAACCCTGTCTGATGTTGGGCAGAGTTTTGCCGAGGGGCTAGAGCGGTACATCAACGAATTTACGGCCCAGTACTCCTTAAAGGTCAACCTCAGTTTGCCCCATGATTTACCAGAGCAGAGCCTCCCACCAAATAACTCTCGTCAACTGTTGCGGGTCATTCGGGAGTTGCTCATCAACACCTTCAAACATGCTCAGGCCCAACATGTGCAGATTATCGTCAATCGGTTGGATAACATGTTGCAGATTTTAGTGGTTGATGACGGACGGGGGTTTGATTATGAAGCGTTTAGACAATCCACCACCCTCACTCGGCCTCATTTTGGTCTGCAAATGGTACAGGAACGAATCGCCCAGATAGGGGGGCGGGTTGAGTTTCGTACCAACCAAGGCACCACAGTGATGATCTATCTGCCGCTCCAAAGTGATAGTTCAGCCTCGATTGACAATCTGCGGGTGCTGTTGGTGGATGATCAACCCTTAGTTATTAGTGGTTTACGCAACCTGTTACAGACCCGTGGAATCACGGTAGTCGGCGAAGCTCATAATGGGCATGAGACAGTGACTCAAACTCGTAAATATCGACCCGACGTGGTTTTCATGGATGTCCACATGCCAGAGTGTGATGGGTTAGAAGCCACTCAACGCATAAAAGCGGAGTTTCCAGAGATAAAAGTTATCATCTTGACTATTTCTGCCGATGAGACCGATTTGGCGAACAGCCTGAGAGCCGGAGCGATTGGTTATCTGCTTAAAAATGTGGCCGCAGATAAGCTGTTCGAGGCGTTAATGGCAGCTCAAACCGGCGAATCGCCTATATCGCCTGAACTAACGGGTAAGCTAGTGCAACAACTCTCTACCCCCATCCAACCAACCTCACCCCTCACCCCTCGCCAACTAGAAATTTTGAACCTCATTCAGCAAGGACTAACCTACAAAGAGATAGCAGATCGGCTGATGGTCAGCCAAAATACCATCAAATACCATGTTAAACAGATTCTCAACCAGCTTGGGGTAAACACACGAACAGAGGCAATAGCACAAGCCATTCAACAAGGCTGGATTTGATTGATGGTTTTAATTCATAATTCATAATTCATAATTCATAATTAAAGTATAGTCTGCCTACCCCTCGCAGACTACCTTTTTTTTGTCCTTTAGGATGGGGACAAGTGGCACTGACTTTGTTATGATAGACCTCAAATAAACAGTTAATTATTTAACTTAATTGGAGGGTTTATCGTGACAAGAATTATTGGCTTATACGTTGATGCGAGTGATCATGGTGGCAGTTCAGGTGGTGGAGGCTAATCCATGTTTAGGAATCAGCCAAAACGAGAAACGCCGGTTACTTAAAGTAACCGGCGTTTCTCGTTTCGCAGGCAAAGCAAGCTTTGCACTCCAATAACTACCAGACAACTTCTGGCGTAAAACGTTCTACGTTCCTGACGCTAACGGAATCTTTGGCGGGAACACTACAGCGGATACTTCAAAACTCAACGGATATATTTCGCCAATAACGGGATTTTTTTGCTGCTTACAGTGATTATATACGGATGAAAACCATCCGTTCCGTAGTTAAGTATCCGTTGTAGTGTTGATTTCGGCTAAACCAAAGAAAAAGTTAGCATCAGCTACGTTCTACACCCCACGTTCAACGCCTCACGTCCCATGTATCACGCTAACATCACCTGTGCGAGCTAAATCATGGATTAGGTTGGTTTTCTCTTTTTCCCATAAGGCCAAATGGGTTTTGACTTTGCTGATGCCATAAAAATTATTGAGACATTGCCACAGTTGCAAAGCACTGGTCATGTACAGTTTGGCTTCGACCCATTGATGTTGGTCGAGAAACAGTAATCCCAAATTACTACGTATCTGCGCCAACTGAGACAAGGTGTGCTGATTGGTAAATATCGTCTCGGCCTGTTTTAAGTAGTTCTCGGCTTGATCGAGGTCGTTTTGGCGACGATGGGTAATACCCATATTCATATAAATTGTCCCCAACATGGGTTGTTGGGGAGTCTGTTGGGTCAACTGTTCGGCCTCAGTCAGATAACTGATGGTTTCAGGGTGGTTTTGGGTTTCGATATGGAAAAGGCTGTGGTTAATCAGCACCCCCAACAGGTTCGAGGTATCATCACGAGCCTGCCAAAATTTACGAGCTTGGCTCAGATTCTGCTCCACCGAGTCGTACCGTTGCCAGCGAGTGTATAACACTCCTAAATGGTTGTAGGTATGGGCCAACTTATCGGTGTCTCCTAATTGGGTAAAGGTGTGTAAAGCACTGTGGCACAACTTTTCTGCTGTAGGCCACAACTGCTCATCGGTTTCGGTAAATAGATAGGCCAAATTGTTTTTGGCTCGAGCCGTCAAAAACCCCTTATCCGTTATGGTTTCAGAAATGCCTAACAGTTGTTGGTAAATCCGAATCGAATGTTGATAATCGCCATGCTGTTGGTACAACTTGGCTAACTCGATACCCAGCGTTACCTGTTGCTGAGTGTTCTTTTTTCGGTGGGACTCGGTGATGGCTTCGGCGAGAAGCGATCTGACCACTTGACGACGATGATATATTTTGCTGTCCTCACTCGATAGGGAGACTTCAAAATTTCCGATTTCATCTAGGCCAAGGCGCATTTCTTGGCAGGGGAAATAGTCGGCCAGTTCCGAATTAAGAAAATGAATCCCGGCCTGTTTACTCCAAGCCACTGCTGTATCTAAGTCAAACAGGTTATACTTGGCAAAAAGTTGAACAAAACAGCGCATGTAAAACCGAGACGGTTTCCGGTTTTGGTAAGCCCGTTCCCATTTAAGTATCTGATTTCCGGTCAACGGTTTAGCGGGCGCGTCAAAATCATTTTTAGTTAATTCGACCAATGCCTCAGCTAAATCAGTCCCGCTGAGCTTGATGGTCTGCCGGTATTCGCGGAGTTGTTTTCCAAATGCGGTTAAGTTCATCCTTGTCCAGAAGTTTATCGTTTTTCAACAAAAACAATTGGGACACGGATTAACGCGGATAAACACAGATTTTTGGTAGTACAGAAGTAGTGATATAGATCAGTTACCTACCCGCAAGTTCCAAACTTGCGGGTAGGTGATCACTACATGTGCAGTACTACCAGATTTTTTAATATTATCCGTGTCTATCTGTGTTAATCCGTGTCCTTAAAATCGGTAGTTCGATGAATCGACAAACTTTTGTTTATCATTATAGAGGCGAATAGGTGAATGGGCGAATTTGCGATTCAAGTTCCCCATTCATTCTATGCGCCTATGCGCCCGATACAGACTCGTCTGTTATTTTTCTTCAAATATCTCCCACTCCCAATCTTCGATATTCCGCTTCTTCTGGTCAAAGGCCGCACCGACCATGATGATCTCCTTACCGCTATGGAGGTACTTGCGGTAATACTGTTTATCCTTGATTTGCTTTAAAGCATCATCCTTTGTGCCAGTTAACTTGAACTCAAACAGATAGATGAACCGCTCTACCTCCACCACCACATCAACCCGTCCCCGTTCAGTTTTCACCTCAGCATCAACCTTGAACTTCAATAACTCGAAGATGACAAAAAATATGGTCTGGTAATACTTCTCATACTTTAGGTGCAGATCATAGTTCACATTGGCAAAGAATACCTGCAATGTCTCCATCATTCGGTCAACCTCTCCAGCTTGTAAATGCTTATCCATGTGGTAGATGTAGGTATCTCCAGATTTTAATCCGCTAAAGGAGCTTAGTACCTCTGACAAGAAGGAATTTCTGACTTCAAAATTAGGATAATCCAACTCATATAGTAACATCATTTCATCTTCGATAACATCTTTGATGGTCAGGTAGCCAGTTTGAAACAGAAGCGGTAGGGAGTCTAGGTTGTCAATCTCGTAAGTCGAGAAGGCCCTTTCGGAAACAACCTGTGGCTCATAGATATGAGGCCAACTGAGCGGATCACGCTTAATCAATTCAATCAAAAATGTTGGTGTGCCCGTTTCAAACCAATGATGTTTGAACTCTTGTTGCTCGAATAATAGCAACGTGGAGAAGGGATTGTATACATGAGCGTCTTTGGTCGAGAAGCGGTAGCCATCGTACCAATAAGCTATCCGAGCCAACAATTTTTTCGGGGAGATGTTTAGTTGATCAGCCAGTTGTTCGGTTCTCTTGGCAAAATAGTGTTCCAATTCATCTTGAGTGATACCGAGCATCTCGGCGTAACGTATATCCATTGACAGATCAAGCAGATTATTCAAATCCGAGAAGACGGATACTCTGGCGAATTTGCTCACGCCGGTCAGCAGGACAAAACGCAGGTATGGATCGGAGGCTTTGATAGAGCCATAGAATCCTCTGAGAGTCTCTTTGACCTCGTCTCTGGTCGAACTGTGGAGATTATCGAGGATGGGTTTGTCGTACTCGTCAATCAGAATCACGACTTTGTTGATGTCCGATAGTTTTCGTATCAACTCGGTAAATCTGGAACTGTATGTATCATACTTCAAGCTGACTTGATATTTCTCGGCTATCTCATCGACAACACGCCAGACATGTTTCTCCAGACTTACCCTATCCGTTATTCGCTCCCGGCTCATATCTATCTGAAACACCGGATGTGGCTCAAAGTCATAATCACTCTGTTGGTCAATCCACAACCCTTTGAACAACTCACGTTTCCCCTCAAAAAGCGCGGCCAAAGTAGAGACCAATAGTGACTTGCCAAAGCGTCGTGGCCGAGAGAGAAAATATACCCCCTTGGCCGGTTTGAGCAGGTTATAAATATATTCTGTTTTATCAATGTATAGCGAGTTACCGCTGATAAGGCTCTCAAAGGTATGGTCGCCTATCGGCAAATTCTTCATTTCATTCATTGTTATGTAGTCCTCAGAATTATACAATTCATTGAATGACAGATTTTAGTTTTCCATCTGCCAGATTATTCGCTCAAAGCCCACCGAGACCACGGTGTGACTTTTCAAACGCAATTTATCCCCATAAATCTCAGCCAATCCCTGCCGATAGCGGCTCAGTTGGCTATCGGCATCGTTCAACTTCTTCTGCACCTCTGGTAACGCTCGCAGTTTCTCCTCACTCAAGGCGCGTATCTCGGCCCCACTCAAACCAGCCTCTTTCAATTTGACATACTTAAACTCAACCACATGGTCTAAGAGCTGATATTGACGCATATCAGGCCGGAGGATCATGGTTAGGTCGGCGTAGCCCCGTTGTAGGGCGGTTTCCGAATCAATCAGATAGAATATATTGTTGAACAACACCGACAGGAAGGCTATTTTGACCATAAACTCGTCTGCTTCTGGGTAATCTCGATTGTCTAAGGCATTAAACCGAGCCTCTATCAGGTCGCAGGTCGGTTGTAAATCGCCGGTACTATAAAACCGTTCGGCAATATGTTCGATAGTGTTCCGGTTGGAACTAGGCAAGAGAATCTTCTGCAATCGCTCGAAATAAAGCCCTCGGATAGTCAAATTCGGGATTCGCAATGTCAATTTTCCACGCAAGGTGATATCTCCGGTAAAGGTCAACATGCCCAAATAGTAGAGCAAAGAGGTTAGCAGGGTGTCATCATCTCCGGCCTCCAACATCTCCCGCACTCCAAACCGACCGGAGATGATGGGCACAGTTAGAGGTTCCTGCTCGTTGACCGCCTGTTGCACCAATTCCGGCCCACCCGGCAACTGAGCCACGTATTCGATTTTACGCCGGTCTGGAGCCAGATTGCTATCGAGCATGGTACGCGGATAGCGACAATAGTCCTGCAACGTTTCCAGAAAGTACAGCACTAAGGTTGGATTGTACATGGCTTCACCTGTCTCAGGCGGATGGACAAAGCAGTAGCCATCGTAGTAAGCTCGCATAATCTCAATGGCCTGTGTAGTCTGCGTTCCCGATAAGTCACAATAGTCGGCTACCTGCTGAACCAGTTCGGCCACCTCTGCCTCATGAAAGCCACACAGATCGTTGAATTCCGGTCTGAAATAGATATTCCGAGAGACAAACTGCCCACTAGTCAGATCACTCATCACCACCGGCGAGACTCCAGTCATAAAGACCCGTTCTAGTCCCATGCCTGCTAACGTTCCTTTGATGACCTTGAACAGGGTCTTAAAGATACCCTCCCCCTGTATCAACTGCTCGTACCGTTGTTGTCCTCGGTCACGACTGACCATGACCTCGTTGGCAAAGTTGTCATACTCATCAATCAGCAGATAGAGTTTGTGGGGAGTGGCTTGCATAACCGCTAACAGCGATTGAAAAGAGGCCAAACCATCGGTCGGGTTGATCTCAATCTCATAACTCAACTGATTTCGATATTTGATGGCAAAGGTACGGATCTGTTGGTTAAGATGATGAAATAACGACTGTTCAATCTTATCCACCTCACCCCGTGGATTGATCATCGAGAAATCCCACTTCATAACAAAATATTGATTGTGGCTCGGAGTCGGATTCTGCCCAATCGCCAACTGACCAAACAGTTCCTCGAATCGGTCTGCCTTGGCCAGATCATAGTAGTTCTCTAAGATGGAGAGGAGCAAACTCTTACCGAACCGGCGCGGACGCAGAAACAGGATGTTATCACCCGTTTCTTCAAGCAGGTGAATCCGGTCGGTACGGTCGATAAATAGATGATCTTCGGTGATGATTTTCTCAAAATCACAATAGCCGTAGGGGAATTTTAGTTTCGATTTTAGCTTCGATTTTAGTTTCATGGTCAAGCCTCCTTTCTTAATTATAGTATGAATTTGCGAATGGGCGAATATGACCGCCAATCCAAAGGCTCGCGAATCGCTGAATTTGCCCAAACTATCAAAAATCAGCAAAAAGATAATCCAAAGTTTGCATGGGGACAAGATTCTGAGGGTTTTGCCCCAATTTGGCCGATTTAGGCCGTATAATACGGTAATGCAAAAAATTGGGTAATCTCTACAGCCCCCGCCATGCGTGGCTTCCAGAGGGAATCGAGTCGAGTTTATACCAGTTCTAAAATCTTTAAGGTAATTGCCCCCTATTTGTCCTCACGCGATTCAGCAAAAGTGTGGTATGGTGAATAACGAAGGAACGAAAGAACGAAGAATGAAGAACGATTCAGCCCGTTTAGTTCGATTAGCCTGAGCGTTCGACTGAACGCCGAACTCTTGTCGATGTCGGATCTGAATCGTAAATCCAAAATTACCAATTTAGTTGGAGGCATATCATGCGATTTCTGATTACTGATTTAAGCAACAAAGTCAACCCAACCTCTGTTGTTAAAACAGATAATAACACCTTAATTCCGGTTTGTGCATGGTGTAAGAAAACACGTAGTATTGATCAACAGTGGCATCATCTTGATTTGACAGGGCATGAGAGAAAATTGACTCACACAATCTGTCCTGACTGTAATGAGGGATTGCTCGACGATTTTCAACCGAAAAAAACCAATTCCCGAAATCAACTCACCCTAACCGTCAGTTGGCAAGTTCTTAACCAATCGACGATTGCGGTAACGATGTAACGAATAGACTCGATGTCGGAGGTGAATCACTGAATTGCACGAATCGCTGAGTAGACAACTTGCTACCCGACAAACTGGTTTAGGAAAAGCTAAAACAGGAACACAGAGTTTCACGGAGATGCACAGAGTTTCACAGAGGAACTCTGTGCTAATTAGTTTTGGCTAACTTTTCTGTCGGGTACTGATGGTAACGAAGGAGGTGAACAGTTATTTTTTAGGAGAATAATCAAATGAAGAACAATGGCAATCAAAACGTAATTTTAATTATCGATGATAACAAAGCGAATATAAAACTACTCATTAACACCCTACAACAACACGGGTTTGAGACTATCACGGCCCTAAATGGCTTAATGGGTATTCGGCGGGCCAAATTTGTAAAGCCTGATTTGATTCTGCTTGACATCATGATGCCCGGTATGGATGGTTTTGAAACGTGTCGCCGTTTGAAGAACGATGACGCGACCCGGGATACACCTATTATTTTCCTGACTGCAATCACCGATACGGTAAACAAGGTTAAAGGACTAGAGATGGACGCGGTTGATTACATCACCAAACCATTCCATCCCACAGAGGTTTTGGCGCGGGTCAACAAACATTTAACCATCAATTCCTTACGAAAACAGCTTGAAACGAAGAATCACCAATTAGAAACGAAGATTACGGAACGTAAACAAGCTGAAGAGATTATCAAACAGCAAAACCGGTTCTTCAACACCGTTATCGAATCATTGGCCAGCCCCTTTTATGTCATCAATGTAGAAGATTATACCATTGAAATCGCCAACTCTGCCGCCCGTAAGCTAGGCATCACCGACCTGAATACCTGCTACGCCCTAACCCATAATCATGATGCCCCATGTGACAGTTTGAAGCATCCCTGTCCGTTGACTATAATTCGCCAAACGAAAGAGCCAACCGTTGTCGAGCATGTTCATTATGATAAGGATGACAACCCCATCAACATTGAAGTGCATGGTTATCCCATCTTCGATGATGAGGGTGAAATCATTCAGATGATAGAATATTCTATAGATGTCACCGAGCGTAAACGAGTAGAGAGGGCACTACAAGAAAGCGAAGAGATGTTTCGCTCTATCGGCAGTTCAGCCCAAGATGCGATTGTTCTGATGGATGGGCACGGTAACATCTCATACTGGAATAATGCGGCTGAAAAAATATTTGGTTATACCAAAGCAGAAGTAATGGGGCAACATTTACACCATTTAATTGCACCTGCAAAATACCATGAGGCTTTTGAAAGGGGATTCGACGACTTTAAGAAAACGGGACAGGGTGCGGCGATGGGAAAACTGCTGGAGCTATCGGCTATTCGGAAAGATGGCTCAGAGTTTTCGGTAGAGCTTTCTCTTTCGGCGGTTAAATTGAAAGAACAATGGAGTGCAGTGGGCATTATCAGGGATATTACCGAACGTAAGCAGGCCGAGGAGTCTTTGCATAAAGCGTATGATGAACTAGAGATGCGAGTTGATGAGTTAGGCACACTCAATTTGATTATGCAGACGTTAACCACTGTAGCCGAATTAGACACGGCCTTACAAATTGTAGCCAAAATTATGGTGAAATTGTTTAATGCCTCACAATGTGGCATTGCTCTATTAAATGATGACTGGACGGAACTTATTGTCACTGCTGAATACACTAATGGCTCTCAAGAAAACAACCGCCCATACCAAAACTTAGTCGGTACCAGAATCCCAATTGTAGGCGATCCATCCACTACCCAAGCAGTCGAAAAAGGAGTATCCGTCGTTGTTCCGCACCCTCAAACCAACCCCTTAACGGCTTCAATGCATGACCTCATGCGAACGCGAAACTCACAGTGTCTATTGATTGTACCCTTACTGACTCGAGGGAAAACTATAGGAACGATTAGTATCCACACCGATAAAATGGGGCGAGAGTTCGCCATGAATGAGGTCAAACTGGCAGAAACGATTGCTGGGCAAATTGCGGGAGCGATTGAAAACGCGCGCCTTTTTGAGGCTGAAAAAGCGGCTAACCAAGAACTACAAAGACTTAATGAAGAGTTAGCGTGGTTGGCTCATGTTGATGGGTTAACCCAACTTGCCAATCGGCGATATTTTGACAGCTATTTAAACCAAGAGTGGCAACGACTTAGACGTGAACAAGGTTATCTCTCCCTGATTCTGCTCGATATAGATCATTTCAAACTATACAATGACCATTATGGGCATCTGGCCGGGGATGATTGCCTCAAACAGGTGGCTCAATGTTTACAACAAATCACCCACCGCCCCGCCGATTTAGCAGCTCGATATGGTGGAGAAGAGTTTGCTCTGATTCTACCCCATACCAAGGGACATGGGGCGTATCAACTGGCCCAACAGATAAAAACCAAGCTATCTCAACTACAAATACCCCATGCCCGTTCAATCGTTAGCCCTTATGTAACCTGTAGCATGGGCATTGCGAGTACCATCCCTCAAGATAGCTTCTCGGTATTTGAGCTGATTGACCAAACCGACCAAGCCTTATACCAAGCCAAAGAACAAGGACGTAATCAATTTGTGGGCATGGTTCAAACTGAAGGAAATCAGCTTCACAAATTGGGTCTGGCAACTCAGTATCCGACAGAAAAGTTAGCCAAAACTAATTAACACAGAGTTTCACAGAGGAACGCGGAGGGACACAGAGAAAAAGCGATTTTTTCCCTCTGTGTCCCTCTGTGCATTTCTGAGAAACTCTGTGTTCCTGTTTTAGCCTGTCCTAAACCACTTTGTCGGATAACAAGAACACCTTTAGAGTTTGCCACCCAGCCAATGGTTGGATATACTTCATTTGAATCAACTTCGACTAGTACAGCATAGGTTGATATCAACTATATTTTAGCGAGGATAATAATTATGAGTAAGCAATGGAGTACCCCCCCTGAGATGGAAATCGATGTCAAAAAAGGATATTCAGTGACGATGGAAACCTCAAAAGGGACAATCAAGTTAGACCTAGCGACAAAATACGCGCCTAAAACCGTTAACAATTTCGTTTTTTTTGGCACGACAAGGGTTCTATGATGGCGTAATGTTTCATCGCGTCATTAACAACTTTATGATTCAAGGGGGCGACCCCACCGGAACCGGACGCGGCGGGCCAGGCTATAAATTTGATGATGAATTTACCGGCAACCCGTTAGGTCATGAGGCTAAAGTAATCTCTATGGCTAATGCTGGCCCGAACACGAATGGTAGTCAGTTCTTCATTACCCACAGCCCCCAGCCGCATTTAAACAACAAACACACCGTCTTTGGAAAAGTCTCCACTGGAATGGAAGTGGTCGATGCTATCACTCAAGGGGACAAAATGGTGAAGGTCACGGTATCTGAAGCGTAACGAAGTAGAGAGAAGAATCCCTCAAACGCATATCTGTCGGGGGATTCCTCGCCTTCTGCTCGGTACGAGATAGTCATCCGATGACTTTTAGCCATCGGATGACTCAAAAGGGCTATCACTGATATAAAAATTAAAAACAGCCTGCAATGCTCCTAATATCTGCCCCACCTGATTGATGTAATACCGGTTAAGATCAACATAAATCGTTAAACCATCGAGTTTAAGAAATTGCCATGCTTCACCCGTCGTCACACAACCAAAGATGGTTTCAACCGGATTTTGATGTGTCTGATTAAAAACTCTGGCTCCTAACATTTGGGCAGCACATTGACCTAAATATCTTTCAATATCTTGCTTTTTGGCCTCAACTAAGGTGATAATTGGTGCTTGTAGGGTGTGGCGGGGTGGTGTATCAGTCAAAATAAAATCACATTCACCTGATAGCCCCTTTTCTTTATCCGCGTCAAGCACGGTGCCAGAATAAATAGCGAAACGCTCTTGATTCAGTTGCCGCGCTTCTAATAAAATCGGCGTGACTAGCATTTCAGAGCGGGCTTTTTCGCTCACAACCGCGAGGGTTTGACTCCGTCTAAGCGTCTCTTTAAGCCACTCAGTTGGCTCAACATCTACTACTTTGTCAAAGAGCCAAGCCCGTTCCTCTACTAAATCGAACTCTTTTTGTAGTTTTTCTAAATCAAAATCTCCATAAGCCATAGATATATCCCCTTTTACTGGTAACGGAGTCTCTTGCTACCCGACAAGCTGGTTTAGGGAAGGCTAAAACAGTTTCACAGAGTTTTACAGCGGGAAAAATAATTCGCTTTTTCTGTGAAACTCCGTGTTTTTTACGCGTAGCGTCTGTGTTAATTAGTTCAGGCTGTCGGGTACTAAGATACCATAGTTGTGATTATAATCAGTTTTAAAATAATTTTATATAATAATTACGGAGTTACGCATGGATATTACTGCTTTAGAGCCACTTCTTTTAGCCACTGCCATTGTCGCCATGATTATCGGCATTATCTTTACCGTTGTCCCCCCATTGCCCGGAACAGTTATAATATGGGGCGCGGCTGTGGGGTATGGTCTAATTATGGGATGGGAGCTATATCTAGGCTGGCCGACTTTTATCATATTGACCATCCTCATGCTGATTGGCATGGCGATGGATATTATCGCAGGACATGTTGGGGCCAAGGTGGGTGGCGCGTCATGGCTGTCGATTACCTTGGGCATGATTTTGGGGTTAATCCTGACCGTGTTGGGTAGTTCGCTGACCCCAATTGTGGGCTGTTTGGCCGGAGCCATCGGCATGATTATCAGCGTCTTTGCCATCGAATGGTGGCGCAACAGAGACCGCGACAAAGCGATTCAGGCCATCAAAGGATACTGTGCTGGAACTACCTTGGGCATGATGGCTAAAGTGACCACTGCTTGTATGATGATGGGTATCTTTTTGGTTCGGGTATTTGCGTTTTAGTAACCGTTCACCCCTCGTTCCCAATCTCTAGGTATTTCACTCCTCGTTCCCAATCTCTGATTGGGAACGTATTTGCCATAGAAACTCTGTTTCTGGCATGCTACAAGTCACAAACAGAGCAATTGTGTTCCCAAATCCAGTTTGGAACAAGGGGACTGAATGATTACGGGATGAGCCATTCACTATTCACTATTCACTATCTCACTATCCACTATTCGCTGTTTTTTAATCCACACCTGCAACGCTTGGGGAGACATGACCGCCGGATCACCCAAATCGGCCTCGGTTGCAGATTCTAGCTCTGGGGGCAGATGGTTAATCAGCAGTTCTAAATCCTTGTAACTTTGAATCTCCTCATCCAATACCTGAGCCATAGCCTCGTTGTGGGGAATTTGCCGCGCTCGCACCGCCTCTAGCAACCCCAATAGAAGACACTCCCAAGTATTCATCGGCCCTTGCACAATCGAGGTCGATTCGGCGGCGGAGTCGATGAAGGCAAACGGCACCAGCTTCATCGGTTCTTGCATAACTATGACGGCTAAGAGCCAATCAGTATCAAACGAAAAATCGTAGACGGTTGGATTTTGCAAAATAGCCTGTAATACATCACGACTATAGAGCTTGAACGCCGCTTGCGTATCCCGAATCCCTTGCGAGAAGATCGCCTGCCCAATCATGCGTTGCATGTGGCGCAATACCTTAATCCCAATGCCCCACCGAGCCTCCTCTTTAACCAAGACCGACTCCAAACATTTGCGATTGCCCAACACCACCTTGTAACCGGCTACAAACGGCTCCAGCAGGAGGCCAATTTGTCCTAAATGAACGGAGCTGTCGGCATCGGTATAGATGACCGCCTCCATGCCATCTGCCAAGGCTTGTTGACAGCCCAAGATTATCGCGCCCCCTTTGCCAGAATCGTTCACTGAGGCCAGTTTGGCTAAAGCTGGTTCGTCGGTGGGGATAACATCATCCAAAAAAAACACCTTAACTTGGGGATGGTCAGCCACAATCTCTTGGACGATGCGACCACTGCCATGCGGACAGCCATCATCAACCGCGTAGAGCGTCCATTGTATGGGCATGCCTTGGCTAATCCAACGCAACTGCTCCAGTTTGATCCGCAAAGCATCCTCCCCATTCGGGTTATCTGCCGATTTGGGGTAGAGCCGATTCTGCTCACCCCACATGGATAAAACGACTCCAACTTGCACCGTGCGTTTTATCCGTTGCATGGCCCACCGAGAAGCGACCAGTTTGGTCGCCAAACGTAGTTCCAACGGTGCATCGGGACCTGATTGAGTCTGTAAATCTGCCAGTGTTAAATCAGGTAACTCTAGGAGCGCATCGGTCAGTTGATATAGATGCTGTTGCGCGCTTGCTTCGGTTAAATCAAACGTTGTTTTGGCTATTGCGATAAGCTCTGCCGGAATTTTTCCCATAATGTTTCTCTTGATTAGCGATTCAGTGACTCAGTGGTTCACTATTCACTATTCGCTGTTTTTTAATCCACACCTGCAACGCTTGGGGAGACATGACCGCCGGATCACCCAAATCGGCCTCGGTTGCAGATTCTAGCTCTGGGGGCAGATGGTTAATCAGCAGTTCTAAATCCTTGTAACTTTGAATCTCCTCATCCAACACCTGAGCCATAGCCTCGTTGTGGGGAATTTGCCGCGCTCGCACCGCCTCTAGTAGCCCCAATAGGAGGCTCTCCCAAGTATTCATCGGCCCTTGCACAATCGAGGTCGATTCGGCGGCGGAGTCGATGAATGCAAACGGCACTAGCTTCATCGGTTCTTGCATAACAATGACGGCTAAGAGCCAATCAGTATCAAACGAAAAATCATAGACGGTTGGATTTTGTAAAATATTCTGTAATATATCGCGACTGTAAAGTTTGAACGCCGCTTGCGTATCCCGAATCCCTTGCGAGAAGATCGCCTGCCCAATCATGCGTTGCATGTGGCGCAATACCTTAATCCCAATGCCCCACCGAGCCTCCTCTTTGACCAAGACCGACTCCGAACATTTGCGATTGCCCAACACTACCTTGTAACCGGCTACAAACGGCTCCAGCAAGAGGCCAATTTGTCCTAAATGAACGGAGTTGTCGGCATCGGTATAGATGACCACCTCCATGCCATCTGCCAAGGCTTGTTGACAACCCAAGATTATCGCGCCCCCTTTGCCAGAATCGTTCACAGAGGCCAGTTTGGCTAAAGCTGGTTCGTCGGTGGGGATAACGTCATCCAAAAAAAACACCTTAACTTGGGGATGGTCAGCCATAATCTCTTGGACGATGCGACCACTGCCATGCGGACAGCCATTATCAACCGCGTAGAGAGTCCATTGTACGGGCGTGTCTTGGCTAATCCAATGCAACTGCTCCAGTTTGACCCGCAAAGCATCCTCCCCATTCGGGTTATTTGCCGATTTGGGGTGAAGCCGATTCTGCTCTCCCCACATGGCGAAAACGACTCCAAGTTGCACCGAGCGATTTATCCGTTGTATGGCCCACCGAGAAGCGACCAGTTTGGCCGCCAAACGTAGTTCCAACGGTGCGTCGGGGCCAGATTGAGTCTGTAAATCTGCCAGCGTTAAATCAGGTAACTCTAGGAGCGCCTCGGTCAGTTGATATAGATGCTGTTGCGCGCTCGCTTCGGTTAAATCAAACGTTGTTCTGGCTGTTGCGATAAGCTCTGCTGGAATTGTTCCCATGATGTTCCTCTTGATTCAGTGATTCAGTGATTCAGTGATTCAGCGATTCAGCGATTCAGTGATTCAGCGGTTCAAGCGATTCAGCGATTCAGTAGTTCAACCCCCAACATCAACACTCCAATCAAAATCGGCTGATGTACCAGATAGATGAGCAACGAATGTCGGCCCAAAAAGCACAGACCTGGCACCGGAGGCTGGTCGCTTAGGTCAAAGAGGTCGAAATGACGTTGGCCGTTAGGATAGAGACTGTGTCCGGTAAAGATACCGAGCAGGACAATTCCTGTCCAAGGTAAGACCGGATAAAAATCGACCATGCTCCGTCCGACCTGTTTAATTCCCAACCAAATCAACCAAGGCGACGGGCTGGTCAGACCGTCCAGATAAGCACCCAGGCCAATCATGCCCAAGCCTGTCAGCAACGCAATCCACTTATTTAGTGCCAAAAACGGATATCCGAATACCACCGCAAAGCCGAGCAAATGGAGGATTCCGAAGATAACGAATCCATTCGGGCCGATAAAAAAGTAGGTGGCGATGGTAATCACCATGCCCAAGCCAAATATCTGCCCGCCGCGCCAGAGATGCTTTTGGAAGATATATCCTGACGATTTGTGGGGGCGGACGCGCTGGTAACTCAGGGTTAAAGACAGACCCAAGACAAAAATAAAGATGGTGGCGACAGAACGGGCAAAACTCTGCCACGCCGTGCCGTAGATATTCAGGGGGTAGAGATGGAGAAAGTTCAAGTCCCACATAAAATGGTAAAAGACCATCAGCATGATGGCGATGCCGCGCACAGTATCAACTTCCCATAGACGGGGCTGTTTGGTTTCAATTGGGTTATTGGTCATATTATCAATCCAGAATATCCAAAATTAGACCGTGATGATGATCTCACGGGTAATGGGCTTCACATTTTACGTGCCAAGGCCATCGCGCCCCACAATGTCGCGTCATCACCCAACTCGGCGGGGTGGATATTAACGGAGATGCCTTGGAGGGTATATTCTTGAGCCGTTTCTCGCACGGTTTGCCACCATACCTCTCCCGCTTTGATGACTCCTCCGCCCAGAATGATTCGTTCTGGATTAAGCATGTTCAGGGCTTGAGCCAGTCCGCGACCAAGTTGGGTGGCCGCGACTTTCAGAACTTGCCAACTCAACTGGTCTCCTTCGCTGGCCGCTTGGCTAACATGGGCTGCGCTTAGTTGATATAATTTGCCCTCCACCAAATCACGTAGTCGTTGGCCGTGTTCCGGATGATTTTTTAGGTATAACTTAGCCCGTTGAGCAATGGCTAACCCACAGGCTTCGGCCTCCAGACAGCCATGTCGCCCACAGTTGCAGGGCAAGGCCGATGAGCTAGATTCAATCTGAATATGCCCAATCTCTCCAGCCAACCCATCTGCCCCATGGAACGGCTGACCGTTGATGATCCAGCCGCCACCGATGCCAGTGCTGACGGTCACGTAGAGCAAGCTTTGACATCCCTGTCCCGCCCCAAAACAAAACTCACCAAGCGCGGCTGTGTTGGCATCATTATCAATGACTACTGCCCCCTGTAGCCCGAACTGAGCTTTAAGCCGAGCAGCCAAGGGAAACCCTTCCCACCCCGGCACATGGTACGATATGCGAACGATCCCCTTTTCAGCCTGAACTGGCCCGCCAAAACTGACCCCGATTCCGATGGGTGAGGCATTATTATCAACCAAAAGGTGTTGAGCCATTTCTACCATCAGGCGATACTGCTCTGTGGCTGTAACCTTGGGCGGGGAGAAGATGGTTTTTTGATTGAGCCGACCTGTTTTACCTATAGCCACCGATAGTTTTGTCCCGCCAAAATCGAAGGCGAGGTACTGTTTGTTTTTTGCCGTCATGGGGTTACTCCTATGGTCGCCCATACGCCGGGCATGGCTAATTCTTGAAATATCTCATCCATACGTTCTGGCGAATAGGGCATATTGTTGTCTAGCCACCATGTGAGCAGAGTCAGCATGGTTCCGGCCAGATAGTTGGCCGTTATTTGTGTGGGTACGGAGGGCGTTTGACCCTCTGGCAAAAGTTCTTGAATCCGTTCTTCGACATGCTGGCTTAAGTGGGTTTGAATGGTCTTGATAATCACATCGATCCCCCGCCCACCGACCATAGCTTTGTGGAGCGAATGTTGCTCCTTGGCATGTTGAAATATCAGCACGGCAGACAATATTCGAGGCGTTTCCTCATCCCCCTCGTCCCCCTCGTCTCTTCTCGCTACGTTTTCGTCTCCAATCAGGCTATGCACAATATTTTCCATGCCACGGAGCAACAAATCCTCTTTATCTTGATAATGGGCATAAAATGTCGAGCGACCCAGATTGGCTCGGTCAATAATATTTTGAACGGTGATCGCATCGTACCCCTTCTCGACAATCAGGGACATAAGCGCACCACTCAAAAGCTGACGAGTCCGTTGCACTCGGCGATCCACCTTTTCATTGGTTTCAGGTTTCATCGTTTTATCCTCTGTTTCCGTACAATTTTGACGATCTGCTTGCTACCCGACAAAGTGGTTTAGGAAAGGCTAAAACAGGAACACAGAGATTCACAGAGACGCACAGAGGGGCACAGAGGAAAAATTAAATCTCTTTTTTAAAAAACTCTGTGTTCCTCTGTGTTCCTCTGTGTTAATTAGTTCAGATTAAATTTTTTGTCGGGTACTAAGTTGACATTCAGTTCATGAACTTGTATTCTGATATCGAACACAGTGTTCAGTAATGAATGTATTGTAGTTGAAAATCAACCAAAAGGAAAATTATCAGTATCCTAGATAGAGCCTAAATTAGGTCAAAGTGGTGCAGGTCGATTCTTACGCCGAATAAAGCTGTCCTAAAACAGAACCCCGATTTCTTAAAGAAATCGGGGTTCTAATGTTTTTCTGGCATGGTTCACTGAATATTTACCACAATTGGAGCATTATGGCCGTAGAAATTTCTACCCACCTCTTTTCCTCAATCCGGCTATTTAACTACCACTGGCAAATAGACCGTCTGTGTCGGTGTCGTAGCTTTAACCTGACCGAATATCGCGAATTCACCGAGATAGCCTATCGTTGCGGTTAGGTGGTTGTTAGCGGGTATTCCAATCATGGTGATACCCAAATCAGACCACTCATTTTTACTTTCGCGCCAATACCGTAAAACTAAGGTACTTTCATCCAATGTTGTACCATCTCTAGCAAATTTGAGAGTATCGGTATCGGTATAGTTGATAGTGACGGTTAGAGGCGGAGAATAGAGCAATATTGGTTTTAATTGACCATTCTCATACACCCCTAAGTTAAATGATTCTCCGGCAAATTTTAGGCCATCCGGTTCTGCTTGAGAGATGCTATCGGTCGTACTATAGACAAAGCTACTTTCATTGATGATGTTGCGTGGCACCTCGATAACGGTCGGCAATGTGGCTGAATTGGTGAACTCAAGCCGTCCACCCGTCGCATCGACAGTTTTACAATTCGCCAAACTAAAGGGCATCTCTTCGACAGCTCGGTTGCCATAATTATCGGTTGCTTCCACTCGCACCGTATAATCCCCACAGTCAGTATATTGGTGGGTAACTTGGGTCATGGTGATGGGGACGGCTACATAACCAGAATCATCCCCAAAATCCCATCGATAGCCGATTACGGTGGCATCGCCAATGTTTGACGAAAAGTCAGCTTCAAAACTGGCCGAAAAAATGTTATCTTCTGACGGATTAGCCTCATTAAGCGTCACTTGCGGTTCATCCCAGAGCCAATATAAGAAGGTTCTGAGTAAGTCATCCCGTTCGGTTAAGCCGGAGTTGACTCCTTCCAGACCAAAACCTGTATATATTGAGCGACCCTGATAGGTAATCTTTGGCCGCTCTAAAGAGGGTTGCATCCGATTTGAGGTTCCAACCACCGCGTCAATATATTGGGTTTTGCCATCATAAATCCATTCATATTGCTTATGGTTATCACCGGGATAGCCAAACAGACCGACATATTGTTCCGTTTCCAGTGGTAGATTAGGATCATACGTATCAATCAGGCCTGGTTGAGCTAAAAATTCATCGATTGAGCTGTTGTTTTTGGCCCCATCACCATCATGAAACAGATCAATATTCATAGTCTGGAAGACTGGGGGGGCTGAGTGCGTAGCGGTAACCAACCGAGTTGGCCCTTGACCTTTGGTCACGGTTTCTTGCATGTAGTTTGCCCCTAAGCCAACACTGTAAAAATATTGTCCATTATCGGTGAAATCGGAGTTGAGAACAAGAGCTAAGTTTTGCCCCATCGCAATCATGCTTCCACCACTGTTGAGATACTCCGATAGAACGTTTAAGTCCTGCACGCTTAAAAACTGCCAGTCACGATTATTTCCAGTAAAGTAGATAATCGTTTTGTAACTCATTAAGGTGGTCAAATCGGGGAGCGCTGTGCCTTTGGTTTGAGCATCAATATCCCACACATCGTAACTAGAGCCAATTTTACCAAGTACAGTCGTATAATAGTCTCGATAATCCTTAACGCCGGTTGCAGGCTCTTCTGCACTACTGCCGTCATGGTCTAAAAGCAGAATATCAGCCTGTTTATCCGCTTTAGTCACTCTGACCCAAGCCGGTAGGTGAAGGTCATGGTTACTGCTTGTAAGCAGGATATAGCCTTGGTTATCTCCCAAACCTTCGCTGATTGCCGCAGTAAAGGTGACGGTAATCATGGCCGTGCCTCCTGCCTCGATGGTCACAGTGTCAGGCGAAATAGTAAAATCAGGTAAACTGGTGGTGGCGGTATAACCAGCGCCAGTGTATAGAGAACTAAGGGCATAAGTTTCAGTCGTATCGGCCACACTCTTTAAGGCGACCTGAATCGTTTTGGTCATGCCCTGAGTCACCAAACCGTAGCTCAGGCTTGGCGGATTGAGGATAACACCCGGGTCTGCCGCATGGGTCATATCCAATCGACCCGCGCCCATGTCTAAAGGTTGGGCCGGTGTGTTATCATAATTATAGATTTCCAGATAGTTGGCCGTAGACATCAAGGCTGATTTGATATCGGCGTTAGACCAATCTGGATGAATCTGACGCAACAAGGCCGCCGCCCCAGCCACATGGGGCGCGGCCATAGACGTACCAGTAGCCTGTCCATAGACGACATATTTGTTGTCGGCCTGACTATCGATTTCACCCTGAGATAGGATATTCACTCCGGGAGCGGCAATATCAGGTTTAAGAACATTACCAACCCCCGGCCCACGACTACTACTTTGATCGATTCGATCGGGTGTATTACCAACCTGTATGTAGCCTTTGCTAAATCGTAATTTTGAGCTTTCTTTGTGATTGGTATACCAAGTAAGCATTTTATCCCCGTCTGATTTTTTTATGAAAATGGATGAAATCGTGGTATCTTTGGCGATATCTTTACTGTCAGACATGTTACGTAAACCACCACCCTCTTCATCATCAGGAACATTATTGTAAACGACAACAAACGTGGCCCCGGCTTTTTCGGCTTCGACAACTTTCGTAGCATACCAACATCCAGAAGGCCCACGACTAACGATTAAGGCTTTTCCTTTCAGAGCATCAGCAGGCCAAGGATTACATCCCTGGAAATTATCCGGATCAACCTCTAAGGCGGTTACAAAGTCATATTCAATCAGATCACCATCAGGGACTTTCGGGCCAAATTCAGCTTCGGAAAATTCAATATTTCGTAATCCACTGGATATTGGTTCTGGAGCAGATACGCCAAAACTACCCGCAGCAATATTACCGGCGCTTGTACTGGAAGCAACGGTTATGTAATCAGCTGATGGCGCAGCGACAGTTCCCTTACCATCTCCTATGTTCCCCGCGGACATGGCGATAAAAACACCCGCCTTAGAAGCATTGATAAGTGCATTATCTATGGGGTCATATTCGCCGCCTTCCGACGGCACGGACAGACTCCATGAGTTGTTGATAATATCAGCCCCATCTTTAACCGCATCCTCTAAGGCCATGATAATTTCTGTGGTATAAAAGAGGCCATCAGACCAATTAACGCTAGGATAGTCAGTTCGATAACTCATCAGCCAAGCCTTCGGCGCGACCCCGCTGATATGGGGCAACGATATGCCTTGGTACTCCGCGTCAACCACCTCACCCGCAGCGATTCCGGCGACATGATTTTCATGGGCCGACCCTTTCGAGCCGGGCCAAGCGTTCTCCTCTCCCTCCAACGCCGGATCCCAACTACGGAAATAGGCCCGAGAAGCGATGATTTTACCGTTATTATTATCGGTCAACCCTTTTCCGTTCTCAGGAAAGTCTGTTGGATAACTATAGCCCGTTCCGTTGAACATGGGCGCGTCTTTGTGTAGCCCCGTCCCTAAAACGGCTATTTTGATGCCCTGACCCGCATTGTTTTGCCCACCGATGGCGGCGTTGTTCCAAGCAACCGGTGCATTGATGAGGGTGGTACTGGTATAAAGGCTTGGTTGATAGAGTTGCTCCAGATAAACCTGTTTAACCCCCGGCAATCTGGACAGGGCCTGCCGAGCCTGTTGCAGGTCGGTATCGCCACCTAAACGGGATTCTCGGCTTAAATCAATACTCAATCCATTAAAAACAACTTGATACGTGGCCGGTGTGGCTTCACCATGTTCGTTGATATAATGGCTCACCACGGCTTGAGGATAGACCTGTCGCATGGAACGGGCAAAAGAGTTCTGTTCCTGCTTGAGACGAGCAATGTGATTTCGAGCCGTCGCAGAACGGACATCGAGACGACCTCCAGTCTCTGATTCTCGTGCGGCCAATGGAGGGGTCTCCAGTTCAATAATCAGACGATGTGATTTGGGGGAGGCTGGTTCATCCGCTTGGGCTGATGAGGCTACAATGATGATAGCCATTGCTAAAACAATAACTAATAATTTACGGATTTTCATTTTTGGTTTCCTTTTTGTAGTATCGTAGCACGGCCTTTAGGCTGTTTTTTTGGCATGGTTCAAAATAGACCAAATCATCTTTACAAATTTCTTGACGATGTAGGTCACGCTTGTAGCGTGACAATGACCGTTCGCCTGTATTGCTTGGGGGTATTACGGCGTTTATTTAGAAACTAGTGACGCTACTACAAGCGTCACCTACAATGGTTTTATTTGTAAAGCAAACTCAACGGAGAATGAACCATGCCCACATGCTTCAGCTTGTGCCGCACAGTCTAAAGACTGTGTTACGATATTATCTGTCGCACGTTAAGGCTAAAGCCTGTTCTACGCCTTAAACGACTAAGAGAGCCTGACATTTAAAGCCCGACTCTCTTAGCTTCAAAACTATGAGTGATGAAGACTTCAAGACCCTAAAGGTTTCAAAAACCTTTAGGGTCTGTCTGTATCAGTAACCAGCAGGCCCCCCTCAATCCCCCCAAAGGGGGGAAGTTGATTTGTCCTCCCCTTTTGGGGGAGTTAGAGGGGGCATATCGATGGTTACAAACTTAATCTACTGTGTTGCGTCTACTTTGTGATAATCGGTAGGTAGATGCTTGGTAATCCTAACTTTACCGTGAATCTTGATTGAGGCATGATAGGACTACTTGCGTTATCTTCGCTATCATACGCCTTAACCGTCCAACTGTATTCCCCTTCCGGTAACTCAAACGGCGGTTCATATCTCGGCGTATCTGTAGTTAACGGTCCGGTTACACCTGTTGGCATTGGATCCAACATGATTTCGTAGTAGTCTACGCCCACGCCACTGGTGGCGGGAACCCAAGTAAAGACAGGCTGTGTTCCAACACTACTACCGTCTGCCGGAGTAATGAGTTGCGAAGACCCATCATCTGGAGTGCCGAAGACTGGTGCATTAGTCGATGCTACTAATGGGAATACATCTACCGACACGACACCTTCGGAGGTGAAACCATCAGAGTCTTTGACGGTGTAGGTAAATGTATCCGTACCAGCATAGTCAAGGCCTGGCATGTATTTAATCTTCGTACCATCTACGATCTCTACGGTACCAAACTCTGGAGCGCCCGCGATAGCGTCAACCGTGAGGTAGGACGCACCATCGGACCCAGTCTCGGTCAAGTCGGTATCGTTGCTCAAGACAGTTATCGTCACTTCCACATTTTCTGAGGTCAGACCAGTATCACCCACGGCGATTGGACGGTTGACGTTGCTACTGGTCACATCCACATCAGTCGGATCGATAGCGGCATAATCCTTATCAAAGACATCCAAGCCAATTTTATTTACAATCTTGAAGGCAACATCTGTGGTTCGTGCTGGATCATGCAGACCAGTCACAACTGCGACTTGCGGGGTATCCCAATCATCAGCCGTAAAAGCGAAGCTGGTGGGTGAAACAGAGCCAGCCTTACTATCGTCTGGGTACATGGTTATCTCCACATTACTAGAGGGGCGACTATCGAGTACGACGCTAAAGGTTTTGGTCATACCTTGTTCATCAACCACCAGCGTTGTAGGAGCAACCGTGATCCCCGGTACATCGTTGTCAGCGTTCTCTGCACCGACAGTCCGAACAACCTCTTTGTACTCGGCATCTTCTGTTTCGGAATCAACCGAGACGGTGAGGGTGTAAGGCACCGTTCCATCCATGAAATAATCATCAACCCCGATCACTTCTATGGTTTGAGCGACGCTCCAGTTGGTGCTACTAAAGACGAGTTGACTTGGCGAAGCAGTCCCTTCACCAAGGTTACTGCTGGTGACGTTAACAATCACCGGTGCGAACGGTTTGGTGTTCAGTTGCATGGTGAAACTATCTTTCTCACCCGCTTCTGAAGTATTCAGGCCGTCGGTTTTGCTGAGGCTAAAGCCAATCGTATCATCGTCTTCGTTGTTGACCCAGACGACTATTACCTCAACACCAGTGCCGGGCTTGTGGCTTTCTGCATCACCACCGGCTTTTAGGCCATCGTAACCACCACCCGTTGCTGGTGAGATGATGACGGTGTAGTCGATGTTGCCATCTGTTTCATCATCATCAACCCCAGTCACATTGACAGTTTGGGCAGTATCCCAATTCGTCGCGTCAAAGGTTACTTGCGATGTCACCGTACCTTCGGTTGGATCATCCGTGCTTAACGAGATCGTCACGGTATCTGTTGGCTCACTGGTCAACACGATATTGAAGATTTCGGTAACACCCTTTTCAGTGGTCACTAAGTCACCGGTCGTGGTGACTTCGATACCAGCATCGTCGTCATCAGACACTGCTACCGTAACATCATCACTAATGTTGTTATAATCACCATCAGTGCTAGTCGCACCAACCTGAATTGGACAACTTGTGTCACCATCATCAATCTGATTAGCCACTGCGATTACGGTAGCCGTGATGCCAGTCGTTCGATTAGCGGCATTTAGGATTCCCGTAACTGGGGAGGCCGAGACTGTACAACGAGCGTTGGTACTCGTAAACGCAACCGTCACATTCGCGGTGGGGTCAGTGGTCAACTTGACTAAGAAGGTATCGTTTTCCCCTTCGTCCAGCTTAAAACTAGACCGACTGAGAACAACATTTGCCTTGTCATCATCTTTAATGTTGACCGTAATCTTGCCTGCCATGTCGCTGTATTTGTCATCAGTACTGGTTAAGGCTAGGCTGAGTTCTGAGTCCCAATTACCATCCTGAGTCCCATTATTGATAGTCTTCACTGTCACCGGTACACCAGTGTTCCAGTTGTCCCTATTGAGAGTTACGTCGGCTGGAGCGTGGTAACGACTCCCGGTCACGGCATCTGTTTTAGAGAACGTCACAATGACATCTGCTGTCGGTTCGCTTGTCAACTTAAGCACAAACGTATCCGTGACACCTTCCGTAACCCCAACACTGCTTGGGGCATTAATTCCAGCATCATCGTTGTCATTGACCTCGATGGTGGCACTGTCGGTGGTATCTAACACGATATTGCTTGTCGGGCCACTAATGGTGATAGTAGCGGTTTCTTGATCTTCGTCAACCGCGTCATCCACAATGGTCAAGGTGGCAAGGCCTCGGGTAGAACCATCAAGAATTTTAATGCTTGTTTTATCTAGGGTGTAATCAGTGCCATCAATGCCGGTCACGGTGACATCAACAGTTTGATCACCTGATACTGGCCCACTTGCAATCGCATAGATGGTGAACTTTGTTTGAAGGGTTTCAATCCCTTCGGTGTAGTTGACCTCAACCCGGACTTCGGGGATGGTGGAGAACCTACTACTGTAATCTTCACCTAAGTTACCGGTACCGGGGATGGTACTATCTTTATCGGTCACTTTATCAGCATAAACCACCACTTCACAAACTACACCATTCGGTAAACCAGCAGCCGGGGTCAAGGTATAGTTGGCATCTGATCCAGTACGCGTTACTGCTAATGGTTGACCACCAACAGGACAAATGACTTCCATGCCACCCTCAGCTACCGTAACCGGTTCGCTAAACGTAATGTTGATGGGGTCGCCTGATTGAACCAGTGAAGTTTCATTTGGGGTAACTTGGGAAACTTTAGGCCAAGCGCCTTGGATCTCAATTGCCCCAATATCACACGCTCCAGCTCCATCAGGATTACCCTGTTTGGGTCGGTCATTGCTCATTTGGTCTTTACTGCCCTGTTTATTGGTACAGGTGGTGTTATCACCGTTATCAACGGCTTCTGAACCAGCCAATGGCGGACGACTTTCGGTTTCAGCACCATAATAACCTAACGGGGCTAACTTAACTTCGGTCATCAGATTCAACTTGAACTTGTCACCGGTTGTTCCGGCTGTTCCACTCAAATCGTCATCACTGATATTCCATCCCTTTGAAACCAGTTCACCACGGTTTTCATTGATGTAGTTCTTCGTTTCAACACTACCCGCTTCACCTGAGCGAGTATTACCTGCTAAGATACAGTTCGTTAATTCTATCTTAGCATAATAGGAGGAAATACCACCAGAATTGGTATGCAGAGTGGCGCGGTTACCGTAGATAGTACTACCATAAACCTCTATCAAACGACGAGCATCAGTTTGTCCCACGGCCGATGCATCCGCAAAACCACCCGCACCACCAGCTTCGTTCTCACTAATGGTACTGTTATAGACTTTACCAAAGTCACCCAAGAAAGCACCTCCCCAGCTACTAGCTTCGTTTCTGGCTAAGGTACTGCGAGTAACTTCAAAACTACCGTTCTCAAACTCATCACTATAGAAACCACCACCTGTTACGGCTTTGTTTCCATTCACTTCACTGTCAATGATTCTCAACACGACGTTTGAAGTGGAAACACCACCCCCACGATTGCCAGACTCATTTTCATTAACCTGACTGTCTCTGATGGTTAGGTTTCCTTCGATAAACCAGATTCCACCACCATGATGTTTGGCTGTGTTGTTTTCGATGACACAGTTGTCAATGGTCATGGTACCGATACCTTCAATACCACCCCCCGTGTAATCGCTTGAGTTGTTAGCAACTGTACAGTTTTCTAAGGCAACTTTGGCATTTTCTTCATAAACAAAGATACCACCGCCGCCAACATAAAAGTCATCGATAGCTTCTTTGGGAGTATAACCATCGACGATATTAACCCCTTTAATCGTCACATCTAGGGCGTAGATACATAATACTCGATGTTTACTTTGCCCACTTAAGGAGATGTTAAGCGCCTCGGCATTAATGGTCACATTGTTATAGATACACAATTGGGTTTCAAGGCCGATGGTGCCATCTTCTAGGCTGGGGTCAAAGGTTACTGTACGACCAATGCCAATGTATCGTAGCACGTAGCGTAATGAATCAGGGCCATCATCATTCAAGTTTTTAACCACCAAATCCCTATCCGCTCGAGGAATTTCAATGGTGAAGATTTGAGATTCAGACTCATTTATCCCACCATTATCGGTGCCACCGTTGTCACGCACAACCAGTTTCACCGTGGCAACACCAGCCGCGCCGCTCGGTTTATAGGTTAACGTGCCATCGTTGGCGACATCGGGTTGGGTTTCAAACAGTTCTGCTCCATCACCCATTACCGTAACGATGTAATCATCGACGGCTTGGTCAGCTTCATTCGGCCCGGGATTAAAATCTTTGGCAAAACCAGACACGGTTTGAGCCTCTACACCCCATTCAGCCATTTTTTGGTTGCCCAAAGTGGCGAAACTTGGCTTATCATTGACCGGTGTTACCGTCAGGTCATAGATAACTTCAGCTTTTCGTTCACCGACTGTGCCAGTGACGGTTATTTTGACATCACCATACTGGTCAGCTTTTATGGTTACATTCAACGTTTTGCCATCAATCGCGGCGGTTAGCACTGTTTCGTTATCAGAGGCGGCGCTGTATACGATAGTGCCACCTTCAATATCCGTAAACAGACCATCGGCATTAATTGCGTCGACGGTATCATCTTCAAGGAGACCGGAAAGCAGTTCACCAATCTGCTTTGCTTTCTCTTTGGTAATCTGAATCGGGTCTTGGATATCGTTGACCGTTACCTCGAACTCACGTTCGGTTACTTTACCATTAGCGGTCACTTTGACCGTAATGGTCGATTTACCGCTTTGGTTCGGTTTGTAGGTTAAGGTCAACTTACAGTTTTCGTCAATCGTCACTGTGACCAGATCGGTGTTACTACTGGTGGCCTCACAGGTCAAACTGTCTTCTTCTGGGTCTTTCGCATCGACTTCGATGACTGTCGGGTCATCATCTTCGTCAACCACAACCGGCGGAAGCACTTTGACCACCGGGGGTTCGTCAACATTGGTCACATCAATGGTGAACTTTTTGTCGTACTTGTTACCCGAGTTGTCTTCGACCTGAACCAAAATCAGGAGTTTTGGTTGCGTCTCAAAGTCAAACTTCGCTTTTGTATGCAGCGCACACTGGTTACCTTTTGCTCGGTCTAACATAACAGCCACATCACATTTTAGCTCAAATGAGCCATTATCTCGGTTACCAGGCCCCTCTGCTAAAGTGTAATCATGGATCGTATCATCTGGGTCTACGCCTTTCAAAGTACCAACTCTAAAACCAGCTTCTGTGTTTTCTGGAACGGTGTTCTTATCAAGCGTAATATCGGTCGGCGGTTTGTTGACCGATATATTAACCGTCACTTGACCCGTTAGCTTAAGCGTTGGGTCACCGGCCATGCCGCCATATTCAACGACATAGCCCTTAACTTGGGAGTAGTTATCAGGCCAGTCATTCCATTTGCCATCTGCCAGAAGATGCATAGAATCTTCACCGCTACCGGAATTGCTCGGGTTCGCGGAATTCCAGTTGGCGTAGCCAACCGCAGTACCATTATTTGCTCCTTGCCAGAAAGTAGTCCCTGTTTCTGGCCCAGTCACCCATTTCCAGGTGCCTTCTGCTGCTTCATCACTACCACCCGTCCATGCAAAACTACCACCGGTTTTTGTTAGGACAAAGTTATTTTCACCAGCTGAAGTCGCTGTAACAAGATAGCCTTGCAAACCATACAATCGACGGCCTTCCGCTTCTTCTTTGGCTTCTTGCCATGTAATACTATTGCTAGAAGCAATAAATTCATAAAAGTGACTATTGCCCGGATAAGCAATCGCCGAACCAAGTGTAAAGTCAACTTTACGAGCGGTCTCGTCTGGACTGTTACTAATGTTATAGTAAGTCACTTGGCGTAAAGCGGCTTGATAATTGGCCGTAGAAGTAGCACCACTGAAGGTCATAATCCCTTTGGCAGTATCATAGCTCCATTTAATGCCATTAATCGTGCCGCTACTCCCACTCTTTCCTTCAATGCCTAAGCGGTCTTCGGCGGCTTTGAAGTTATCACCAATAGAGACTCTAGCTCCATTAATGGTGCTATCGCCAGTTACGGTGGCATTCGGGTCAACCACCACTGCGTTGCCACCAACAGCCCAGGTTTTGTTGCCTGTAGCAGTCAGTGCCGGAGCATCATCGGCTGAGGTGTTGGAGTTCGTGTAACTAACCTCAACTTTTGTCACGACGGGGCTTGATTTGTCCGTCCCCGGCATCAGTTTGACCTGTAGTTGCAGGAAGCGACCTTTAGGTAAATTCATGTTTCCTGACTCTGTCATAATGACCGGATTAGCACCACCTAAACCAGCTTCGGTATTGGCAGTTCTAACGGTAATCTCCACAACCTCTCCCTTGTTAGAGTGTGTGTATTCCCAGCCTACACTGTTCCATGTTGTTTCACGAAGGCCACCATCAATTACGGTCGTCCAACTACCTTGCGGTGAGGTATTGGCAAAAGCAACCGCACCGGTCATATCACTGTAGTTATAGGGAGATGCTCCAGCCCCTAGGCTAACCGCTTTCTCCACTGCGCCACTCCCGGGGTTAATCCGAGAAGCATTGTTGGATTTTTGGTTGGCAGTCCACACCTTACCGGCCGCATCAATAGCAATACCTACCGGAAAATTAGTTACTGAATATCTACCCACTTCGGTGCCGTCATTCTGAAACTTGATAACTTGATTTGATGTATCAAGAGCAACCCAAACATGACCATCTGAGCTACCAGCAACACCTCGACCACGTGGAGAACTAAACACCTCGATTTCCGAAGCATCCGCATTAACTTTTACCACCCCTCCAGATATTCTGCTCATCCAGACGTTGCCATCACTGTCTATCCCCATACCATAAGTTTTTGAGAATTTTGAATCTTTAATACATTGGACTGTGTCAGCTTTAGTATCATAACGCAGTACTTGGTCCCAGGAGTACCTAGTTGACCAAAGCACGCCATTGCCGTCAATCAGACCACCATAGCCACCACACTTAAAGGTCCTAGATCTAGTTATCTGGCCGGTCTCACCATTTATTCTATCAAACTTATAATCCTGATGACCACCGACCCAAACATCATTATTCTCGTCAATCGACACATGACGGATACCGACCCCATTAGTACGAACATAATGGATGATACATTCGTCGGCCGCGGTGCTAACACCACCATTCTTATCGACCCAATTAGCATTTGTCCAAGCCTTTATATCACCCAAACCGGTGGAGGTGTCGATGACACCATTACCGTTACGGTCAACACATTGGTTATTTTCTTTCAAACCAAGATGTGCGACAGAGCCTTTTCCATCACCTTTTTCATTTCGGTTGCCTACCCAAGCATTACCATTCAAATCAACGGTGGTTCGGGAGGGGTTGACTTGCATTCCCTGCGGGGCAGTTCTAAACTCACCTAGAACCTCCCCAGTTGCAGTATCAACTTTAACCACCGTACCTCGCCCAGAAGCCGCAATCCAGATAAAGGGTAAGGTTTTTAACTCAGTCACTAACACCAGACCATCAGCACTAGCTTCAACATTAAGTAACTCACCTTCGCTGGCCATGGCCGGGAAGTTAAATGTTTTGTTTGTTGGGCCTCCCTGCGCTTGAGCCATATCTTGCGCGGGCA
>JAUCGB010000038.1 GCA_030377895.1 Anaerolineales bacterium HSG24 | reverse complement strand
TACACCGCAGGCCTTGGAATTAAAGGATACTTTGCATAATAGAAACTTAAATGCTCTTTATAACTACGAGACTATGGCGATACTTGGTGAAAAATTGTTGGCATCAGAGGGTACATTATGGGATTTTTATAGTAAATCTAGTGTTGAGGAACTTATACAAGCAAGCATCATGAAATTATGAACAAGATAGTTAGCAACTCCAGTCGGAGCGATTTAACAAATCGCTCTACCGCAGGACTTCTATCGAGCAATAGTAGGCCCTAACGTTGACTACATGCTTCAATGTTTGTACAATGTACCATCGAACCGTTAACGAAATTGAAACAAGTACACCGAACAAACCTGAAAGGCAGGTCAAAATAACTTATGGAATCAAACAACAGCCCAACCCGTAAACGAAAAACCCGTCTATTACTGTTAGCCATTGCAGGCACCCTATTATTTTTATTATTACCAGCGATTTATTACGCGGAACTCCGTCCGGTAGAGGCACAAGTCGCAGTTGCAGTTGCTAACACCGCCACCTCTGGTACTGTGGTCGTCTACACCTCCTTCACCGATGGCGAGTACCCGATTTTTCTTGAGGCTTTTAACGCTGAATATCCCGATATAAAAATCATTCCGTCTCGGGCATCTGCCCCCAAAGTGGAAAAGAGAATTTTGACTGAAGGAAATAGTACCCCAGTCGAGGTGATTTGGGGCTTACCAGCAGTTAACATGATGTTTATCAAATGGAATGGCTTGCTAAAAAGTTATCCGTCGGTCAATTTGAGCCAAATCAGACCCGGTTTTCGGGATGCAGATACCCCCCCAGATTGGATTGGCATGGAAGCACGTCTCAGTGCTTTTTGCGTCAATACCACCAGATTAGAAGAATTAAACCTACCTGTCCCCACATCGTGGCAAGATTTAATTGACCCGATGTACAAAGGGCATGTGGTCATGTCAGATCCAACCAAATCAGCGACAGGGTATGGGGTAATATCAACCGCTCTCGGACTCTATGGTAGGACCGAGGGTTGGGAATATATCCGTAAACTTGATCAAAATATGGGTGCCTACTCACGGAATGGAAAAGTTGGCTGTGAATGGATAGCGGAAGGTAAGTACCTCATTGCTATTAGCAGGGCCTTCCTAGGGCTTAAACTTCAAGCAGATGGTAAGCCGATTGCGACAATTTTTCCAGAAGAGCCTTCGGGTTGGGCGATGGCTACGGTTGGCTTGGTCAAAAAACCACAAATTAACCCTGCCGCCGAAACCTTTGCCAAATGGGCTGTCAGTGATAGTGCCATGGCCGAATATGCCAAAGTACGAGCTGTAACGAGTATTCCGACCGATGCGCCTCCTCAGCCCGGCTATCCAGAAAATGTCGAGGCGCAGTTGCTAAACCAAAATTCCCCGTGGATGGCCGCCAACCGGAGACGACTTATTCGTAAATGGGATGAAGAGTTTGGGGAAGAAGCGTTGGCTGAAGATTGATTCTACACTTTAGCCTCCAAACAAAAAGACACGTCTTTTTCATTCATCATTCATCATTCATCATTCATCACTCATTATCAGCAGACCGCAATGTGTTGATTTTAAACCTAATTGGACACGGATAAAAACGGATAAACACGGATTTTTTAAAATAATCTGTGTTTATCTGTGTTTATCCGTGTCCAATTTGTTTGTTGCGGTACTGATTTTTTGCTCAGGAAGGAGCATTAATTAACATGTATATGCTGATAGTTCGCCTTCGACAAGACTTCGGCGTGAGATCAGGTGGCGCGACGTAGCCTGAGCTTGTCGAAAGCAACTTGTTTAATTTATTTTTCCTTTGTATTACTCTGTGTCACTCTGTACTTCTCTGTGAAACTCTGTGTTCCTGTTTTAGTTTCCCTAAGCCACTTTGTGTGTAGAGTCGACACACATGTTGATATTGACATAACATTGAATTAAAGCCGTCCATTTAACCGGCAGATGGTGAAATAACGCCCAAAATCCGATCTTTGAGCCATTTTTGCAAAACGGATACCACGTTATGTCAATATCAATATGTCCGGTGACTCTATACCCAACATGCCATACGCAACCTGCAATAATCTATGACAGATACAAAAAAACAAACCCTCATTCTTATTGATGGGCATGCCCTCGCCTACCGCGCTTATTTTGGCATGCCTGCTACCTTTACCACTCGCCACGGCGAGCCGACCCATGCGGTGTATGGTTTTATCAACATGTTATTAGCCGTGTGGCGTGAATATAACCCCGACTATTTTATCGTCACTTTTGATTTAGGCGACACTTTTCGCCATAAAATGTATACTGAGTATAAAGCCACTCGTGAAAAGATGCCCGACGACCTGCGCGGTCAGATTGACCGGATTGAGCAGGTGGTTCGGGCTTTTAACATGCCGGTTTTTACCAAAGAAGGGTACGAAGCGGATGACCTGCTCGGCACGTTGGCTAATCAGGCCGCGGCGCAAGGTATTCATGCGCTCATCGTCACCGGCGACCGAGACGCGTTCCAACTGATTAAGCCGGACATCAACGTCGTCACCTCTGGACGAAAGTTCTCTGACCGGATTCTGTATGACGAGGAGAAGGTTCAAGAGCGATATGGGGTTACGCCGAATCAGTTGATTGATCTAAAAGGGCTGGTGGGCGATAGTAGTGACAACATCCCTGGCGTTAAGGGGATTGGCGAAAAAGGCGGAGCCAAGCTGATTCAGAAATATAATACCCTAGAAAATATCTACGCTAATCTGGGCAGTCATTCAAAAGGAATACGTAAAAAGTTAGAAATTGGCCGTGAAAATGCCTTCTTGTCTCGTAAATTGGGCAAAATCATCACTGATGTGCCGGACATTACCCTTAATCTTGAGGCTGGGCGCACCAATAATTTTGACTTGGTTGAGGTGGCAAAACAGTTTGTCGAGCTAGAGTTTAGCACCATATTTAAACGAATTCCGGGCGCGCCCAAGGACAAACTTCCCCATGAAGTGGCCGGTTTATCTGCTGATGATTTGCCACCCCTTCGGCTCAAACCTCGCAAACCTGACTCCAAGCCAGAACAACCGAAGCTGAAGCCGACCACACTCCTGACCAAACCTCGCTTTACCACGCCGGCCACTCCGTCCGATGGTGACTATGTTACGGTTGATAATCCGGTAAAACTGGCCGAGTTGGTATCTGTACTCTCAGTCAGTGACAAGTTGGCGGTTGATGTGGAGACCGATAGCGTCGAGGAGACGCAGGCCAATCTGGTAGGGATTGCCATCACCGCGGCCACGCAACAGGGGTATTATATTCCATTATTACATGGTCTAAGACCGACCACCGGCCAAGCCTCCATGTTTGATACGCCGACCGATGAAGCTAATTTACCGCCGCAACTTTCATTAGAAGAGGTGCAGAGTGCCTTAGCTCCGATTCTGGCGAATCCAGCCATTATCAAATATATGCACAACGCCAAGTTTGACATGATTCTCTTGCAACGACACGGCCTGCCGATCGCGCCTCCAATTTTCGACACCATGATTGCCACTTGGATTACGTATAATAGTTCAGGGGCTAAATATGGTCTCAAAGATTTGGCTTTGGAGCAACTCAACATCCGCATGACCCCAATTAAGGCTCTGATTGGCTCCGGTAAAAAGCAGATTACCATGAAGCAAGTTCCGATTGAGACCGCGACCGCCTACGCCGCGGCTGACGTGGACATGACCCTCCGCTTGGCCGAAATTATCCAGCCGGTGTTACAGACTGACAACGGCACGCCTGAGCAGTTAATGCAGTGCATGGATCTGCCGTTAATCTATGTTCTCAAAGACATGGAGCTAGCCGGAATCCGGCTTAACGTGCCTCTGTTGCAGAAAATGTCTACCACAATGTCGGGCCAATTGAACAAGCTAACCGACCAAATCCATGCCTTGGTGGGTAAGAGATTCAACCTCAACTCATCCCAACAGCTATCTGATGTCCTGTTTAAGGATTTGGGATTGCCGACCAAAGGGCTTAAAAAGACTAAAAGCGGCCATTACTCCACTGCTGCGGGAGTCTTAGAGGGATTAGAAGGTTTGCATGATGTTATCGGTTTGATGTTGCAAAATCGGCAGTTGACCAAGCTAAAAAGTACCTACGTTGATGCCTTGCCGTTGCTGATTAACCCGCACACACACCGGATTCACACCAGCTACAACCAGATTGGAATTGCCACCGGACGGCTATCCTCCTCCAACCCGAATCTGCAAAATATCCCGATTCGGACTCCGCAAGGGCGAGCTATTCGGGGGGCTTTTGTAGCAGAAAAGGGGTATAAATTGATTGCCGCCGACTACTCCCAAGTCGAACTGAGGATTTTGGCCCACATCGCCGAAGACCCCGGCCTTCTACGGGCCTTTGAGAACGATGAGGATATTCATACCACCACTGCCTCAAGCGTGTTGGGTGTACCTTTTGACGAGATTGACAAATATCAACGCCGGATTGCTAAAGCGGTAAACTTTGGACTGGTCTATGGTCAAACCGCGTTTGGGTTAGCCAAAGGAACTGGCATGACCAATAAAGAGGCGAGGATATTTATCGACACCTATTTCCAAAAATATCCGGGCGTGAAACTGTATATCGCGGCCACCAAAGCAATTGTGGCAAAACAGGGGTATGTGACCACTCTGCTAGGGAGACGGCGAGAGTTCCCCACTTTGAGACGCTTAAAAGGGCCGCAAAAAGGCCAGGCAGAACGGGAAGCGATTAATACCCCGATCCAAGGCACAGCGGCAGACATCATGAAACTCGCCATGATTAACCTCCATAAAGCTATTAACGAGCAAAAACTTGCCAGTAAGATTCTGCTACAAGTCCATGATGAACTGGTGTTGGAAGCTCCTAACGATGAGGTTGACCATGTGGTGGCTCTAACGCGTGAGGTCATGTCGCAAGCCTATTCGCTAAAAATCCCCCTCAAGGTCGATGTAGAGATCGGCGATAATTGGCTGGACATGAGTTCGGTTTAGCCAGTAATTTGATAAGTTTATGAATTGCAAAGGTACGCCTCATTACGGGGTAGACTTTAATACCGTTGGTAGTTACCCTGAATTATGTTATAATGACCAGCACAATGTTAACCATAAATCAAGCTAAACTATTTTATAAAAATGATACGGCTCATGATTTTGATCATGTTTTGCGCGTATTAGCCAACGCCAAGCGAATCGGTGAGGCAGAAGAAGCAAATATGGCAATCTTGCAGACCGCAGTCCTACTCCATGATATTGCTCGGGTCGATCAAGAACGAACCGGCAAAGACCATGCCCTTGTTGGAGCGGAACGAGCAAGGCAGATATTAACCGATTTGGCCTATCAGCCTGAGTTTATTCAAGCGGTTTACCATGCCATTATCACCCACCGTTTTCGAGGCGATAACCCTCCTACGACTTTGGAGGCTAAAATATTATACGATGCTGACAAACTCGATTCGATTGGGGCAATCGGTATAGCGCGAGTGTTCGCCTATGCGGGGCATATCAATCGCCCGTTATGGCGTGATGACACTAATGAATACACTGCTCTACAGGAATATAACCGTAAATTGGTTAAAATAAAAGACCGGCTATTTACCGTCTCCGCTCGCCAAATTGCCATTGGTCGCCATCGGTTTACGTCCACTTTTATGGAGCAAATAACCGCCGAAATTGCAGGCGTACGATGAGTGATTTAACGATTGAGCAGATTCAAGCCGCTTTGTCCCAAAAATTGCCGGGGCAATCGGCACAATACAAAATGGCTCCCCAACCGGACATATTAAGTCGCTGGGATAAACCGATTGATTGCCGGAATGCGGCGGTGTTGTTGTTTCTTTATCCTCATATCACTCACAACTCAAAACGGGAATGGCATATCATTCTAATTCGTCGTTCTGAATATATGGGCCTGCATCGTGGACAAATCTCCTTTCCGGGCGGGCAAAATGAGGCGAACGAGACGTTACAAACAACCGCTTTGCGTGAGGCTCATGAGGAAATTGGTTTATTACCTGAAATAGTGAAGATTATCGGCAAATTATCGTGCCTATATACACCACCCAGTAATTTCTGTATCTATCCATACATTGGTTATTCAGACCATCGACCTGATTTTCAAGCGGATACGACAGAAGTGGCGGAACTGATTGAGCCTCCGTTAAGTCTCATCCAAAACCCGACTATTCGTCAACGTGAACTACGTACATTTCATGACGGCACGCCTCGGCATGTTCCATTTTTTAATATACATGGACATAAAGTATGGGGCGCAACTGCCATGATACTAAATGAATTTTTAACGACTATTAAAAGATTGGTAGTCTTGCATAGGTAGTGGTTAGCTACCCGCAAGTTCTAAACTTGCGGGTAGCTAACGGATCCGTATCACTACTTCTGCACGACTATTAAAAGATTTTATCAACAGTTTGTTTATTGAAGAATTCAGTACCCGACATATTACTTGGTTAAGGCTAGGTTTCGACAGAACTAATAAGGTTTTCGGTCAAACGGAAAAACAAACACATCTATGTCATTCCGAAACGAAGTGAGAAATTCTAAAATCTCAGTATTGTAGAGATTTTTCGTAAATTACGCTCGAAATGATGTATTTTTAACGTTTCTAGTTTTTTTAATCTTGTTAATCGTGGCTATCAACTTAACGTGCGACAGATAATATCGTAGCACAGTCTTTAGACTGTGTACGGCACAGGCTGAAGCATGTGCTACATGTCTCGGCTTACGTTGATAGCCTTAATCGTTAATCGTAATCATTCAGCCCCTTTGTTTCCAATCTCCAGATTGGGAACACAATTGCTCAAGCAAACTCTGTTTGCGACTTGCAACATGCCAGAAACAAAATTTCTATGGCAAATACGTTCCTAATCTGGAGATCGGGAACGAGGGGGGAACGGTTACTGTTAATTCTGTCAAATATTAAGCTAAAACATTTCTCGGGTAACAAATTGAAGGATTAAAATTATGCCAGAGATTCGACAAAACTTAGTGACACGAGAATGGGTCATTATATCAACAGATCGTGCAAAACGACCGGATGTATATATTGAATCCCATAAAAAAACCACCTCTCAACTCTCTCCGCCTCATGACGAGCGATGCCCCTTTTGTGTGGGCAACGAGGAGCTAGATTTAGAGGTCGCTCGCATCCCCTTGATTGGTGATTGGCAAACGAGGGTGGTCTTGAATCGATATCCAGCTCTATCACCAGAAGGGGAAGTGATACGAACCATGAGTGGAGTGGTTCGTAAAATATCGGGCGTGGGCCAGCATGAGGTGTTGGTTGAGCATCCTATCCATAACACCACCCTATCGTTGATGTCGGTGCAAGACATTGCCCGCGTGCTAACCATGTGTTATGACCGAGGATGGGCAATCCGCAAAGATATCCGTATCGAGCAAATTATCTATTTTAAAAATCATGGAGAACGAGCGGGCGCGTCTTTGAAACATCCACACAGTCAAATTATAGGCTTACCAGTTGTACCACATAGCATCCGACGACGGATTGATGAGATGCGTCGCTTTTTTGATGATACGGGACAGTGCGTGATGTGTAGTATGTTGGACAAAGAGTTGAACGAGAGAAAACGGATTGTCAGTGAAAGTGAGCATTTTGTAGCGTTTGTCTTGTATGCCGCTCCCACCCCTTTCCATACTTGGATTGTGCCACGTCAACACAATGTCAGTTATCTATACTCTAGTCCACAAGAGCTTAACGATTTGGCGGGCATTGTGCGCGATGTTCTCCGTCGCTTATATTTTGGCCTGAATGACCCTGACTATAACTTGATTATCCGCACCGCGCCGGTTAAAGAGTTAAGCAACGATTATATGCATTGGTACGCCACCGTGGTGCCACGTCTGAGCCGCACCGCTGGGTTTGAACTTGGCAGTGGCATGTTTATCAACCCCGCCTTACCAGAAGAAAGCGCGGAGTATTTAAGAACGGTTAAAATTTAAAGGGACTTATTTTCTGAGGGGACTAAAGTTGGGGATTTACCTTGACAATGTTAGCTTTGATAGTCATGCCACAAAACTGGTAAACACATGTTGTCTTGGTAAGTATTCATCAAATAATATGAGTTTATATAAAGCATAATTCTTTTATTAAACGTCTATTTGTTTGTAAAAAAGCAGGGATTATTATAATTTAACATTGTCAAATTACCTGTGCAGTTATATACCCACCGGATCAACTTGAAATAGACGGGTATTGTTTAATGCAACTGGTTCTTGAATATCTAAATATTTGTCCAGTGAAGGAATAGGTTCTTGAATATCTAAACGTTCATCCGGTAAGGGTAACCACTCTTCACGAATGGAGTTAGAAGGTATCTGTTTTATATACTCGTATTGTTCATCACCGTAAAAAATCTGCGCCTCAAACACTGTGTTTGTCTCAGAAATCGAGAATGTTTCTCGCAAATCAATAATCCCTGACCGAATCTTCTTGAAACGATGATAAGAAACAGGTTGGTATAACCAAGTATCAGAATCATCATCCTCATCAACCAAAATAACTAAGAAAATCGATGAGGCATTTTTACATGAATAAAGCAGTGGTTTATCGTAAAACTCATAAACTTCAATAAGTTCCAAATTACCAAACTGATGGAGCTGTGGAATTGAATACATCTTAATCCTCCTGTACAATTACAAAAACTTCCCAAGGTTGGGTCTCAACTGGCACCCACCATGTATAATGATAGGGCAGTCACATGGAAAAATCAGACCATTTTATACTATTTTCATATCCTAGTTTAAGATGTACCCATTATAGAATAGATGCCAATTTGTGCAAAGTGGTGTCAGTGATGTAGTAGCACAGAAAATAATCTGCATTATAGAGTCTGCTAAAAGTTGTTAGAGATACGGTTTTTCCAAGAAAAAACAATTCTCATCCCATGTTTCGCATGGGAAATACCAAAATTATATACAGCAGGTGATTTATGGAAGAATTTTTAGGCAATGCCCCAGCAGGTCAATTATTATGCCTAACCTTGATGCCGTTATTATCAGGTGTTTTACTGGGTTTTTTTCTGCTTTTCTTCTATGGGCCTAAGGACAAATCGAAACCGAAAATTGGTAGTAATTTTTCACGCCGAACTTCAACAGATGATACCCCGCCCTCCTCAGATGAAATGCGGGTTGATTCTGACGAACTCGACATCAGTGTCTTATCCTCATTAGGGGAGACTGCTTCGGCACCTCCGACATCTTCGGCACCTCCGACACCGATGAAACCCTCTCCGGTTGTCGCTCCAACGACACCCCAACCCGATTTAAGCCCAGCCGATTCAATGTCATCAGGCTTAGTCTCTTCAATTAATACAAACGAGATGTTACGCTTATTGCGTGACCCTGAAACCGAAACTTTAACCATTGAAGTGGGACAAAAACAGTATGCGAGTTTGTCCGACATCTCAGACAAACGGGTGGGGCAATATGTGTTAGAGCTAACCGCCCATCTGTTGGCCTTCACCAACGGCATGGTTGCCACACCATCCGGCGTTAAATCGGTGCGTATCCCCCGTGTAGGCAACCTGCCCGAACCGATTATGCCAGCACTAGTAGAGCAGCGTCCATTACAAGCCCAGTCTTTACCGCCTGCTTCCGTCATTTCCTCACCTGAAATTCATTTGCCGGAGGCATCGACTCGGACTAACCTGATGGGAATTCCCCAACCTGATGACGGACTGCTGACCGGATTTAGCTTGGCTGACGAAATTAACGAAGTTGTGCAAAAGCGGCTGGCGTACTCACCCCTCGCGGCCACTACAGTTATTGAACTCTCGACAGGCCCCGGCGGTGGGATTCGGATTAAAGTCAACAATCAGGCCTACTCTAGTCAAGAAGAAATCCCCAATCAGGAGGTCAAGAAGCTAATTCAGGATGCTATCAAAGAATGGGAGCGGAGTTAAAAGTTACAAGCACTTAAAGGTTTTGTTAGGATACCACCCATTTTTTTGAAAAACCCTAAAAACGTCGCCTAAGCGCGACGTTTTTAGTTGCAATATCACGAGACGCGCTCAAAATCGTTTTGATAATTTGCGTTTAACTTAATTTGTTGATATGATATGTGCCGCATCGGGGAGAGTTTGGGTCAAACATAACTATGTTTGAGGTAAGCTCAACCCCAAATAAAACTATTACTAAATAATTTTAGGATTTAGGTAAAGTAAGAGGATAACTATGATTAAGAAACGATTTTTCAAAACCAAAGATCACTGCAAAGTAACCTTTGAACTACCAGAAGGACAATTACCTGAAGGTGTTGAAGTTGAAAAAATCAATCTAGTCGGTGACTTTAATGACTGGAACCAAGAAGCGACACCGCTTAGAAAATTGAAAGGTGGCACATGGAAGGAGATTGTGGAACTAGATATAAACAAAGAATACAATTTCCGTTATGTCGTCAATGATGATATCTGGTATAACGATCCTGAAGCTGATGGATACGTTAGTGGTGACCAAGGCAGTGAAAACTGTATCGTCAATACTACTCGCGAATAATATTGAATTAGTTTACGTTAGTTGCACCAAATTGAAACACCCTACCCTAATTGCTTTAATCGGCGGTTAAGTAGGGTGTTTTTATTTGTAATCATTCATCCCCCTCGTTCTCAATTCCCGTGTTCCTAAACTGAGATTCAATTCCCTTGTTCCCAAACTCTGTTTGGGAACACAATTGCTCAAGCAAACTCTGTTTGCGACTTGCAACATGCCAGAAACAGAGTTTCTCTGGCAAATACGTTCCCAATCTGGAGATTGGGAACGAGGGGGGTGAAACAGAGTTTCTGGAGATTGGGAACGAGGGGGAAACTATTTCTGAATTTTTATCTTGGAGGTAATACCTCATGCGAATAGGCATCGACATTGGCGGTACATTTACAGACTTTGTGTTTTTTGACGAGCAGACTGGTCAATTTGAGACCTTCAAAACCTTATCAACCCCGACAAAACCGGAAGAAGCTGTTCTGTTTGGCTTAAAATCTAAGCCATTGACCGCAAAACCTCATATTGTGCATGGCTCGACCGTCGCCACCAATGCTTTGTTAGAACGAAAGGGAGCCATCACTGCACTCATCACTACGGTGGGATTTCAAGATATTCTTGAGATTGGCCGCCAAAATCGACCCGATATTTATGACCTCAGCAGTCGTCGTCCGTCAGCTTTGGTTCCGCCCGCACTGCGCTTCGGAATAACTGAGCGTATCGATCATCAAGGGCAGGTGATTCAGCCCCTCGACCTAAGCGAACTCGACAAATTGATTGAGCTACTCCGGCGAGCCAACGTTTCAGCGGTGGCGGTTAGTTTCCTATTCTCCTTCCTTTATTCTGAGCATGAAGAGCAGGTCGCCAGCCGATTGCGACAAGCAGGTTTTTTTGTCTCTGCCTCGAATGAGGTTTTGCCGGAGTTTCGGGAATATGAGCGCACCAGCACCACTACCGTCAACGCCTACATCTCGCCGATTATGGATCGATATTTAGCCCGTTTAGAGCAGGAAAGTGGCGCGGCCGACTTTCGAGTCATGCAATCGAATGGGGGTAGTATCCGAGCCAGCAAAGCCAGACGAGAAGCGGTGCGATGCGTTCTCTCTGGGCCAGCCGGAGGGGTGGTCGGGGCTAGATATGTGGCTCAAAAAGCGGGCTTTGGTCAGCTTATAACTTTTGATATGGGCGGCACTTCGACTGATGTGTCGTTGTGTGATGGCGATATTCAGATTACGACGGAGGGAGAGATTGGCGGGCTACCGATTCGCATCCCCATTATCGACATCCACACCGTTGGCGCGGGCGGTGGCTCGATTGCCCATGTTGATGCGGGCGGAGCCTTGCGGGTCGGGCCAGAAAGCGCGGGAGCTAATCCGGGTCCAATCTGCTATGACCAAGGCGGCACAGAACCTACCGTGACCGATGCCAACTTGATTCTAGGTCGCTTGCCTGCCAATCAGTTCTTGGGCGGACAGATGACTCTGAATCAGGCCGCCACCAAAATCGCAATGGAGCAGTTAGCGCGGCAGGCTAATCTGACCGCGCATCTCGGCCTAACCTTGGCCCAGACTGTGGCCGCAGGCATCATCACCATTGCCAATGCCCACATGGAGCGGGCGTTACGGGTGATTTCGGTGCAACGGGGCTACGATCCTCGTGAGTTCACCTTGGTCTCCTTTGGCGGCGCGGGTGGTTTGCACGCGGTGGAGTTAGCGAGGGCGCTGAACATTCCCAAACTGCTGATTCCGCCCCATGCCTCGACCTTGTCCGCCTTTGGTATGCTCACCGCAGAGGTGATCAAAGATTACGCCCGCACCGTCATGCTGACCGGAGAAACCAGTTATGCGGAGTTAGCTGGTCGGATGGAACAACTTATCAGCCAAGGGCGAGCCGAGGTGATGACCGAAGGCGTGCCAGAATACGATATTCGCTTAGAGCCTTTGTTAGACATGCGATATCAGGGACAATCTTATGAGTTGATGATCCCACTCAGCGAACAGTTTTTGTCTAATTTTCATACCACCCATGAATATACCTACGGTTACAGTGAACCAACCATGCCGATTGAGATTGTGAATATCCGTTTACGGGTGCTTGGATATTTACCGCCGCCGCCCCTGCCAGAAGTCGAATCTGGCTCAATACATGAGTTACTTAAGCCTTTTGATAGGAAATTTACTATTTTAGCCAATCAACTTGTGGACACACCTTTCTATCGCGGGGCAGATATTCAACCTAGCCAACAGATTCTTGGGCCAGCGGTGGTGGTTCATTCCGATACAACGGTATTTATCGGGCAAGGGGATGTTTTACAGATGGATAAATATCGGAATTTGTTGATTAGAGTTGAACTGAACGCTTCCAAGGGGACTCTTGCTACCCGACAAAGTGGCTTAGGGAAAACTAAAACAGGAACACAGAGTTTCACAGAGAAGCAGAGTAATATAAAAGAAAAATAGTTCGTTTTTTCTCTGTGAATCTCCGTGTTCCTCTGTGAAACTCTGTGTTAGGTGTTACAGTCTTTCAGATAAAGATTTTCACTCGGATAGACAGACCCTAAAGGTTTCTAAAACCTTTAGGGTATTGAACTGCAAAACCTTATCTGAACATCTATACTTGGCCCAAACGAAGACCAAGTCTTCAAGTTTTTAGCTTTACGAAATATTTTCTGGTAAAGACAAGAGGTGTGACCAAAAGAAAGAGCAGAATAGTATTAAAAAGCATATTAAAGGTTACACCATATATTGCTGAAATTGCAGTGTCAGCTATGAACCAGATGGCCGTAGCCAAAGCCAAACCGCTCCAAGCCCAAGGTTCACGAGTTTTAAATGGATAATACGCCCAAAAAGCTATCATTGTACCCCACCCAGCAATCGTAGCTCCCAAAACACCATATATCCAGCCTTGAAAATTCATTGCACTTTCAGGCAATTCCGTTTTACCCCAAAAGTATGGATCAATATTACTGTTGAGGAGAAAATCCATTATGCTCGATTGGGCAAAAAAGCTTAAATAAAGGCCAAAAACCATTAAATAGATGCCGACGAAAAGCAGCCATTTTTGCCAAAAATTAAAATTATTCAAAACTTACCTCGTAGTAATGTTGAATGATGCCGAACGACCAAAATTAAGCGGATTGGAAAGGATGGCCTAATGACTGTAGCCTCATAGCGTTTGTTGGCTTAGAATCTTCAATAACCGCACAGCTTTCCAATTCAGCTTGAATTTTATTGTTATGTGGATTTTACTCTATTTCAATACCATCAATCTCTTTCATAATGCGGTCTGTTTCTGTAAGGGCGACAATAATTTTTTGGTAATGCAAAATATCTTCAAAACACAATTGTCGTTTTTTACGGTCTTTGAGCCACTTTTGGGCGGGTTGGTAGCCACCAATGTAAAACTCCCAAGCAATTAAGGGAACGCTATCAAAATATTGGGCATTGTTTATCCAGACTTTGCCGGTTTGTTTTTCCGAGTCGGTTAGCTCAAAACCGATGCTTGTTTTTGTAAGTTTGCGGGTAACGGTGTTATCTCCGTCATTGGGGTATTGGGTGATGTATGCTTCAACTTTGGGTGATTCCAACAGGTGAATTTGGCGCAGTTCCCCGCCGAGTTCAACCAACCGCCAAAAGATTTGTTGGCTTTTGGGGTAGGGGACGCGGGGGAAATCTATTTTGAGAAACCCTTTGTATTTTTCGCGGTAGGCGGGCGAGTGTAAAACGGCATAGATGTAATCCAAAATATCAATGGGGGCAAAGGTGTTGGGGGTATTTTCTTTTTCTGGGATATAGGTTAAACTGATTTTGGCCGCAATTTGCTTGACGATTTCGGGGTTGAGATTGGGTTTGCGTTCGGGTTTGCTTTCAAGAAAGGGTTGCTGTCCGGTGCTTTCGGGGTAGAGGTAGAGGGGAAAAACATATGATTGATCGGAAAGATAATTTAAATCGCAAATCCCCTTACATATCGAAAAATGAGAAAAACCTCTAATATTTCCCAATAACCTTGAGCGTTTAAAAATAAGTCCACAATTCTCTTTCAACATATGCCTCATAATATTAAACCGAGGTCTACCAATAAATCCACCTGATTTCCCTGTAAAGACAGTTTTTCGAATATCAAATGGTCTATAGTAAATTGAAGCATATTCATAGGGATTGTTGAGTAAATCGTTTTTTGCTTTCCCAACACTCCAACCACTACTATCCTTCAAATCATACCGAGATTTTAATTCCTCAATATTTAAATTTTTAAAGTCATTAATAATATCCGTTAATTCGTCTGTCGTATGCTGGATTGACAGCTTGTCATTTTTTGTCTGTATTCCTGATACATAATTTGCAAACAACTCTGAAACTGAAATTCCGCTATTATATTTATCCTCAACAGAATAGTTTTTGGGGATAAAAAACAAATAGGGTTGCGTATAGGACAGTTTGCTCCAATTTACAGTCTTCAAGTTTCTTTCAAAAAGTATTTTTTGTTTCTTTTCTCGTACTCCATATAGATCAAAATGAAATATTTCTCCTAATTGACCTTTTTTTTTCTTTCTTGTTTTGATAAAGATATTGATGCTTACACCTTGCATTATATCAAACACGTTTTCGTCAAGTGTACCATCAGGTGCGGTTTCTCTTTTTTTTGAATCACCGTGCAAATCAAGGATATAAATCTTGTCAAAACTTTCTAAAAGACACCTTCGCATTTGTCTGTGGGTAACACCATCAATGAAGCTGTTGTTTGAAATATATGCTAAAATTCCTTTTCCGGTTCTATCAATATAGTATTGCCCGTATCGAATGAACTTAATGTAATCATCATCAAGGGTCAACTTCTTTTCATTCAGATTTTTCTTATAGTCTGCCAGTAGGTTTTGGATCCACTCGCCTTTATTGGAGCTGCTCACTGCATAAGGCGGATTGCCAAGCACAACCATTACCGGCGTGTCGCGCTTAATGTGGTTGGCTTCATTGGCTTCGCTGCTGAGCCAACTGGCAAACAACGTGCCGGTATCGGGGTGGTGTTCTTCCAAAGAGTTGGTCAAGTAAATATTAAAACGCTGCTCTTTTTGGGGCTTGTAGCCGGTTTCGGCCAAAAGCATATCCAGTTTAAGGTGGGCCATAGCGTAAGAGGCCATCAGCAACTCAAAACCGTTTAAGCGGGGGACAAGATGTTCTTCTACGTAACCACTCCAGGCCCCTTGCATGGCCTTAAAGTTTTTGTTGTAAATGTGCTTGACTACTTCGGCCAAAAAGGTGCCTGTGCCGGTGGCGGGATCAAGAATTTGCACCTTGTGTACTTCGCGCTCAATTTCTCTGTAACCGGAGGCGGTTCTTTTATCTGCGGTTTGGGTCATCACCTTTATTTTGGTTTTGCTGGTATCGGCCAAGCCTTGCGCCAAACCAAATTCGGTTTTAAGAATGTCGTCAACCGCCCGGACAATAAAATTAACAACGGGTTCCGGGGTGTACCAAACGCCCCGTGCTTTACGCAATTTGGGGTCGTACTCGGCCAGAAATGTTTCGTAAAAATGAATAATGGGGTCGTTGGTCTGGGTGCTTTGCCCAAAGTTATGGAGTAAATCATCTACATTGGTGGCCCGGAAAACATCAGCCAAGTTATCAACGGTTGTTTTTATGCGTTCGTCAATATCGTAACCGGCCACGTGTTGAAATAATTTGCGTAAAAACGGGTTTGTATTGGGAATTAGTTCGGCGGCTTCTTGTCGAGTAAATGTGTCTAAAGTCGGGTCGTGCAAACGGGCGGCAAACATGCCATAAGCCAATGTTTGGGCATAAATATCGGCAAATTCATTGGGCCTTAAGTCGTGGATGAGGATATTCTTAAATGATGCAAATTGGTCTTTAAGCGAGGTATCTTCTTGCGTTTCTTCATCGGAGGTAATAGCACGTTCCAAAATAGTTTGAAGCAATCTGGCTTTTGAGGCCATCATCTCGGCCAATTTTTTTGGTGATTTAATGGTTTGCCCAATGAAGGTGCAAAAGTTTTGAATCAGGCTTTCAAATTCGGCAAAGTTTTCTGTAAGTGATTTTACCGTGCCGTTTTCAATTGCTCCAATCTTTATTTCGTGAACCAGTTTACCATTTTGGAAAAATTGAAACCAGATATAATCGGTGATAATCAAGTTATTGAGGGCTTTTTTGTAGCGGGTAAATTGCTCTTTATATTGTTTGCTGTTTAGGTCTTTGCCAATGTCTTTGGCCTCAATGTAACCAATGGGAATTTTACCCTTTGTAATTACATAATCAGGGTTGCCGCAATCGGTCACATTGGCGGGTTCGTTGATAATTTCAACGCCTTTTACCAACTCACGAATCAAGTTTTCAAGATCAGCCCTGTAGGAATGTTCTCTTGAAATACCTGATCTGAATTTTTTATTGACTGCGTTTAGATAACCCTGTATTGTCATTTTACCGTTTCTCTAACATAAACATCAGGAACTTCATCATAGTTAAGCTGAGTATTTGACTTAATAACCAATTCATAAAAATATTTTAGGTCTCTACTTGATAGATTATGATGTAATTCAGTACGAACTTGGTTAGGAACAATAATATTAAGCTTATCTAAATTAAACATAATCTTTTCACAAAAAATATCACCTTGTAAGATACCAAATACCCACACATTCGTATCCAAACTAATCATCATATCGATTACCATAGAGTTCATCATAAACGACTTCACGAGTTTGACGTAAATGCTTCATAATCTCTTCTTTGCTCATTTTAGCAAATGGATGACGTTGTCGAATATCATACATCCATTGTTTCATCAATTCTTGGAAATCAGATTGTTTTGTATCAACAACAACAATAGCTACCTTACTCAAAGGAGGCAACCCTGAAAGTGTAACCACACCCTCGTCACTCACAGTTTCATCAAAATGATATGTTTGCATTATAACCTCACAACCGAATATAAAATTATCACACAAAATTATAGCCGCTTAAGGGCTACCAACTTAACGTGCGACAGATAATATCGTAACACAGTCTTTAGACTGTGCGGCACAGGCTGAAGCATGTGCTACATGTCTCGGCTTACGTTGATAGCCTTATGTTGCCATGGCAACACTTTAAGCACCATAGCCGTATTATAGCCGCTTAAGCAACATTTTAAGCACCACAGCCGTATTATGTCGCTATGGCAACAACCTTTAACATAATAGCCATATTATACTAGCATCTAATTTTTGTCAAATCATCATTCAGATTTTAATTTCTTATTTGCATCCTTTTTTAACCACATAGCAGCGACGCGATTCGCTATTCTCCCTCACCCAAACTCGCCGAAACGCCTCTTTTCCATCTACTACTGCCTAATTTGCCAATTCGCCAAAACTTTATTATAATCCAGCCACGTTCAAACTTACTTTTATTGGATGGAGTCACTCCCCATGAAGAGGAGCAGACTCCAAACTCCACACCGGTGAGAATATCACCGTGAGGCGAGACCGATTATAACATTGTGTTTGTCGTTAGGCAGACAGTTCGGCTACCCTGTACGTAAATAAGCATGGCCTTATAAGTGCCATCCCAAACGGCAGGGCGGCTAAACAACTTGTCCAACAGAACCCATGTTACAGGCTGGAATCTATACCTCCACGGTGCAATCACTGTGGAGGTTTTTTATTTAATCTGGAGTGCAAGGCTTGCCTGGAGGCAAAGCGAGCTTTGCACTCCTTATCAGGAACAAAAAAGGAGGTTAGAGGAGAGCGCAGGGAATGTTTCGGAGCTTGCTTGTCACTTTTCACATATCGGCATGGTTCATTCTCCGTTAAGTTTGCTTTACAGATAAAACCATTGTAGGTGACGCTTGTACAGTCTTTCAGATAATGGTTTTCAATTCAAGACCAACCTTCCCGCAAGTTCTAAACTTGCGGGAAGGTAACGGCTGAAAATGTTTATCTGAACATCTATAGCGTCACTAGTTGCTAAATAAACGCCGTAATACCCCCAAGCAATACAGGCGAACGGTCATTGTCACGCTACAAGCGTGACCTACATCGTCTTGTGCATGTTTGAGGAGTGCGCCTTCGACAAGCTCAGGCTACGCGACGTAGCCTGAGCTTGTCGAAGGCGAAACGGGCAACTTATTTAATTCCGATTCCTAAATAGGTTAATCGTTGCTCTACGAAATAAGCTATCAACTTAACGTGCGACAGATAATATCGTAACACAGTCTTTAGACTGTGCGGCACAGGCTGAAGCATGTGCTACATGTCTCGGCTTACGTTGATAGCCACGAAATATGAAGAACAATGATACAGTTATGAATAGCAGGGCTATCAACTTAATGTGCGACAGATAATATCGTAACACAGTCTTTAGACTGTGCGGCACAGGCTGAAGCATGTGCTACATGTCTCGGCTTACGTTGATAGCCACGAAATATGAAGAACAACGATACAGTTATGAATAGCAGGACAGGCAAAGCAAGCATTGCACTCTGCCTGCAACTCATAATTCTTCATTTTTCATTCTTAATTCTTACAAAGGAGGTAAAACCGTGAGTACCGAGCCAATCAAAAAGCTATTGAACAAGTGGCAAGTGGAAGACCTGACCATCGAGATGGCGATAGGGCATCAGTTTCAACATATAAGCATGTTACACGATACCGACCGTCAAGCTAACATCCAGCGTCATCAAATGATGGTCATGCTCAAAGAGATTCAAACCACGCTCAAAAGTCTGCGGCACGATGTAGACGCGCTCATCGCCCATACGGGCATGCCGCCCACGCCCCCAAAAGGGAAGCGCGGGCCAAGAAAAAAAGATGGAGACTAATCGTTAAAAAACGTCACCCATCGACATGCAACACAAAAAGGCGCGGGAAAGAACCCGCGCCTTTTTCTTTGGTCATTGTAGTAAAAATAGTCAATTTGGGCAAATTGTTTGATACTGCAAAGCAAGCTTTGCACTCCTATCACTATCTTTGTATCACTACCCAAATTACTGGATGTCAACCGTACCAAGTTCGACAAAATCGGTCACGCGGTCGAGGTTAGTCTGAATGGGGAGTCGTTGTTGGGTTTGAGTGTCGTACAGACCGCCAATCAACCGATATTGACCGGCGGGCGCATCGGGACTGACCTCGAAGGCATAATAATCAACAAAAGGCTGATTCGGTTGCCACAGACTGGTACTATACCAACCACCACCGGGTTCGTTATCTCGCTGTCCCCACACCCGACCGTCCGGGCCAACCAGTTGGGTAAATACAGTGTATTTTTGTTGGATAGACTGGTCGCTCTGCCAAATCAACGAGAACTGAATCCAGTCACCGGCGGTCAGGCTGGTTTGGTTGAGATGGCTACTCAGCAGGCTGATGGTGTCGGATGGGACAGTGTCTATGTCTATTATAAATTCAAATTGACCCAAAGGCGGCGGGTCAGGTAGGTCAACGGGTTGGGGATGAATGATAATTGGTAGGAGTGGCAATTGGTCGGGCGGAATGGTGACTCCGGCTTTGGTCATGGGCCAGCGTTCCTGCTCCTCGGCAGAGTGAACCCGAATCCGCAGGCCATATTGACCGAGCGGTACGGTTCCGGGCAGAGGCAAGGCCATCAGAAAATCGTCCTCATCGAGGGGGCGTTGTTGCTCAACCAGCAAGCGACCAAACGGATCAAGCAGTTGCGCGGTCAACCTGTCACCGGATTGAAGATTTTGCCATTGCAGGGCAACCAGCAGATGGCTACAGGGGGTCGGGTTTGGAGTTTGGAAATTATATGCCATTAGCTGTGGCCCATCGGCAAAGCGTAACCCTACGGGCCTGAGCAGTTGCGAGTTATAGACATGCTCAGGGGTTGGCTCACCGAGCATACTGACGGTGCGCCCTAGCGAGGTAAGTTGAACCGCCTGCAACGCATCGTTATGCCGGAGCGGAACGATGACTGATTGGCTCTCTCCGGCGGGTGTGATGAGCGGCTCGGTGAATGTTTTATCAGGCTGATGGACAAACTGAAGTTGACTAATCTGGCGCACGTCGGCCTGATAAGCGGCTAGGCCATGATTATGGAATGTCACGGCGATGGTGTTGTCGAGGCCGTCAAGGGGCGAGTTGCTCTGCATGGTCACTTGGACGGCGCTGGAATCGGGCAGGCAGGTTGAGTGGGTCAGTTCGATAATCAGGTTCTCGCCCACCGACTTAATCTGCGAGATGGCCGGTAGGTAGCGGGGCAGGTCATCCATAAGCCGTTGCCAATCATCAGGCGAATACGCGGTCGGGTGTAGAATAACCTGCGTCACGCCCAGTTGCTGGAGCAGGTCGATAGAACGACTGTCGGGGAAGGCGTTGAACCAGCGCCGTAGCTCCTTATAAATCGGTGGCGTGTAGCCGGTGCCACCGTTGACCATGGCTCGCCAATGGTGAGAACTGTAATATTCGTATAAAAATTCAGTTGCTTCTCGATGAGGTAATTCTAAAATTATGGTATCAGCTGGAGTCATGTCACGTAACCAACTGTAGGTCGGGTCGATACTCTGACCTGCGGGGAACTCTGGGCCGCGCAGGGGCAAAGTCCAAAATTCGGCTATGAACAAAATCAGCAAACTGACCGATAGCGCGGCGGAAATCTGTTGTCGAGTCTGGGTCAGACAGAAGCGTTGCTCGATAAAACTGAGTAGAAGGGCCAGGCTCAAGCCGGTTAGAATCGAAAGGCTCAAAAGAACCAGCACCCCAAATCGAGCCGGAACCCGAATCCCTTGAAAAATAATGACATTATCATACAACCAACGATAAGGAGAGTAGCTGAGAATGACGGCGAAGTTCGGGCCGAGGGCGTTTTCGTTCAGACCAAAGGAGAGGATTAGACCAAGAAGCGTGAGCAGAATCAGAAAGATGTAGTAACTCAGAAATTTATCGTTTCTAAAGATTAGGACACGGGTAAAGGCTGATAAAGGCGAATTTTTTATACCATCAGTATCAATCTGTGTCAATTCATGTCCAAAAAATCTATAATTCGATGAATCAACAAACTTTTGCTGGGAATGTGTTTGATTGATGGACGACGATTGCTCAGACAGGGTTCGATATAGGAGTAACCCCATGCCGATTAAAATCAGACTCAGGCCGACGAGACCAATGGGCATGAGCGGTTGGAACTGGTGGTCGGGCGTTTGCCAGTAGCCGAATGTCCAGCCGTACCAGACATGGTGGGGGATGGTAGTTAGGTAGTCGGTTAGGGATGCACTGTACATGCGGACTTCGCCGGGGGTGCGGAGCGCGCCCATACGATCACTGAATTGCAGATAGACCCACCAGATTGGGGCGTTGAGCAACGTGACCGTCCCCACGGCAATCGCTCCGGCCAACCACAGTCCCCGTCGCCAGTAGATATGGCCGCGCAGGGCATAAACTAGACAAAGCAAAGTGGCGGTAATGACTAGATTCAAGAAAAAATGGAAACCGGAGAGAGCTTGCAAATTGAGGAAGATGATTAGGGCGATGGCATGTCGTTTACTCGGACGTGTCAATGTCCAATGAAGTGAGAGCAGGGTCAGAGGCATCCATTGGGTGATGAGTAGTTCGAGGTGGTTCAGTTGGCCCAGTCGTTGGGGGGCAAAGGCAAACATGACTCCAGCCAGTAGCCCAGCCCAGCGATTACCGCTCCAGGCCGTAACCAGAAGATACATGCCATAACCGGATAAAATAAAGGTCAGCAAAACCGCTAAATTCAGGCCGAAGAGGTGGCTATCAGCCAATAGCAAAAAGGGCAGATGTTGCCATGTCAGCAAGATAAAATGTTCGCTGTAGACCAACGTTAGGGGGTAGGGATAAAAAATATTAGTGTTGACGATGTTTAGTAGTTCTGTCGGGCCACTGAGGAGGGCTTGGGCGTTCCATTGTACGCGCCACGCGTTGAGTAACGGGTCGGTTGGTTCGGGAACCATGCTAGTCAAATGGGTAGAAAGGGGATGGAGCAGACCGATGGTGAGCAGAGTAAAACTCAGCAGGACGAGCATGGTATTGAGATATTTTGAGGTGTTGAACATAGTATCAGTACCCGACAGAAAAGTTAGCCAAAACTAATTAGCACAGAGTTTCACAGAGGAACACAGAGTTTCACAGAGAAAAAGTGAATTATTTTTTCCTCTGTGTTCCTGTTTTAGCCTTCCCTAAACCAGTTTGTCGGGTAGCAAGTGAGTCGATAAACTCTTGCATGATAATCCGCCATCCATCAACTCAGGTGACAGATGATTGACCCGATTGACATACACCATATCGACGTGTCGGCCTGTTTTTGCGAAATCGACTCTGGTTATCGAGGTGTTGTAAAGATGAAAATAAGCGTGTGGAGCCGGTAAAATATGCAACAATGCCTTTATCAACACGTCAATAAAGCCGCCATGACTGACAATGGCGATGCGCTCATCCGAATTTGCCTGATCATAGAGATAGCGCGCCGTCCGAATAGCTCGCCCATGACAGAGCGGCCAATCTTCCTGTCCGCCATACCACCAGCCGGTTTCGGTAATTTTATCGGGTAAAATATAATTAGGAAACTCGGTCAGCATCTCGGAGCGAGTTTTGCCCGGATAGTTAATAATTTCCTCGTCTTTTTTGCGGTAAATCCCACCAGATTCATGCACATCGAGCCAAATTTCGGGCGCGATGCCCAACGCCTCGCCAATCGGTTTGGCGGTTTGCATGGCCCGATACATGGCACTGCAATACAGTTTGGTAATCCCATACCCCTGCGCTGATTCACGCTCCGCCGATTGAAGGATGGTGCGAACCAGATATTCAACGTTGGTGGCATTAGCTAAATGTTGGGCCACCGTTGCGGCTTGATCCTGCCCCAAATCGGTTAGAGGTGGGTCGGGCAGGCGTTGATCCCTATTTTGCAAGATATTGTTGGCAGATTGCCCATGTCGAATTAAATAAAGTTCCATAATTATGAGTAGATAAGTAAATTCTGACTATATTCCACTTTTATTCTACTTTTCCTTGACCTTACGGAGAAAATTGATCAGACAGAGTGCCTAACCGTTCCAAATCGGCGGGAATATCTAAATCAAAGGCGAAGGCCGGATGATTGATGACCGTTGGCTCAACCCCTGTTTGACGAGCGGCCTGTTGATGACGGGCAAAGCTACATAAGCCGAATTGTGGCACAATTAGCCCGATGGGGCGTATCAACAGGGCGTTGGTTCCCTCACCCCGTTGACATGGGGCAATCACGAGGGTCGGCGCGGTTTTTCCGAGGGCGACCATCTGTCGTAACGGCTCGGTTTGTAGATGAGGCAGGTCGGCAGGCAAAATCAGAGCCGCTTGGCCTCCTTGGGCCTCGATCCAGCTAAGACCTTGTTGCAGAGCGGGGTTAAGAGCGGTGCCGAACTCAACCAAACTCCATGCTCCGGCTCGTTTGGCAAGTTGACGCACCACCTGTGACCGTGAAATCACCACCACGTCGCTCACCTGTTGAGCGATGCGAATTGTTCGTTTGAACAGATGGCGACTCAACAGAATCCGTTGTTTTGCGGACAGAACTGGCGACAAACGAGTTTTGGCCTCACAAAACGGTTTGACCGGAATCAAGATGCACAGATCAGTCATAAGTCTCTTGGTGAAAGTTTGAAAAAACTACTGCAAAAATTAGCAAAATCATGACTGTCAACTTAAGAAGTTCGGCTATCAACATAGACATGTAGCACAGGCTTCAGCCTGTGCCGCACAGTCTAAAGACTGTGTTACGATATTGGTAGCCAGAAGTTCGTAGTAGGCACTTCAGTGCCTTTGAGGGCGATAAATCGCCTACTACAAACGTTAAGTTTACACTTATGTTAGATGTTTGTTAGTAAAATATATCCAACACAGGTTGACCATCCCATTCTGGGGGGATGGAAATTCCAAGGGCGTAGGCGGCGGTGGCTGCGGTATCATAGGCGAATAACGGCTCGTTTAGTTCTAGTCCTTGCTTAATATTTGGCCCTAGCGCAAACCAAGGGATTATCGTCTCTTCCGGCGTATCTGCGCCATGTTTGCGTCCCACCCCTCCGTGGTCAGAGGTGATTATGACGAGGGTACGGTTGAGATAGTCATGTTGCTCCAAAGCCAAAATTATCGCCCCGATATAACTGTCGGTTGCCTCTAGCGTCCACAACTGCATCTTAGACATCCAGCCCGTCAGATGCCCCGCCGAGTCGACATCGGGCAGATGGATAAATAGCACATTGGGCAGGCCCGCTTCAATTTGGTTTAAGGCATTGGTTGTGATTTGAATATCATGATAACCGCCATGCTCCAAAATATCAACCGAGTCGGTCAATACGATATGCTCCAATTTTGGTTTCGCATAAATCATACCGGTGGTCATGCTCATGGCTTTGGCCGCGCTAAAAAGAGTCGGCCCTCTAATCAGTCCCAAATCAGGGGCGTTGATGTTCCACATGATGCCATGATTCTCTGGAGCCATGCCCCCTAAAATCGAAGCATGATTGACTAAAGTGACACTCGGTACGACTGCCCTGGCCTGCGGATGAAACGCGCCATGGGCGCGTACCGTATCAAGGATGGGCGTATCAGCTTCGGGGAGAGCGTCAGCCCGTAGCCCGTCAATGGTGATGATGACCACATGCTCAACGGGACAGTCGCAGGGCCAGTTGTCGGGCAAAGTCAGAGTTGAAACGGGGTCAAAAGTCGGATCAGGCACGGTACTGAGAAAAGTTTGGCTAACCTCCTCCGTCGAGATGAGGGTCGAGGTGAGGGGTAACGGGGTGGCCGTCGCTACTGGAACTGGGGTGTCGGTGTTGAGTGGGGTGGCAGTGGGCGAGGGAGTGAAGGTTAAGGTTGCTTTGGGCGTGTCGGTCGCGGTCGGTAGGGCCGTACTGGTCATGGTCGGAGTAGGGCTGAATGTTGGTGAGGGGCTAGGTGTGGCAGTCGGGAGAGGGGTGTTCGTTGGCACAATGACGATTGTAATCGGCGCGCCAGAAGCACAACCTGTTATCAGTACTAACAGTAAACTTGGTATAAAAAGATAGAAAAGATAAAAATTACAGAACATGTGAGACAATTAAACCTCCAGTGATGAATTTGACGACCAAATATAAAATATAAAATCTTGTTACCCGACAAAGTAGTTTAGGAAAGGCTAAAACAGGAACTCTGTGTTAATTAGTTCAGGGTAAAAAAATTTTGTCGGGTAGTAAGTATCTTAGCATCACCTTTGCCCAGTAACAGTTTAAACAGGATAATTGAAATTCTCAAATCAAGACACCCTATATATGGTAATATATTCTTTGATAGCACACCGTATATAGGATAAAAACTCTTGAGAGAAGCCGATTTCATTCAATTATTCAGTTTCTAACCTTAACGCGCAAGGGTAATGTTAGTACCCGACAGAAAATGTAATTAGCACAGAGTTTCACAGAGGAACACAGAGTTTCACAGAGAAAAAGCGAGTTATTCTTTCCTCTGTGAAGCTCTGTGTCCCTCTGTGTCCTCTGTGTTACTGTTTTAACTTTCTCGAAACCAGTTTGTCGGGTAGCAAGAGTAAGTATAAAATCAAATATAAAACTAAAAAACCGAGTTTTAATTAAAACTCGGTTTTTAATACCTACAATGTATTAAAAAGCTAACCCTCTAACTCAAAAGAGAATTCCAAATGTCCGCATCGAATTAGGTCATGGTTCTGTAACATCTGCATTTGGTGGTTGCCAATCCGCACCCCATTCACGTAGGTTCCGTTGGTACTGCCCAAATCTTCCACAAACCAGTCGTTCCCAATCCGCAACAGGCGGCTATGTTGACGGGAGACTCCGGCTTTGGCCGCGCCATGTGGGCCTAAGTCAATATCGGGAACGCGGTTCTTGAAAGCCCGTCCGATAATCATGTTGGCTTGACTGTTGCTATCAGCAGTCAAAATCGTCTTCTGAGTGGCGGTTAAGCAGAGATGAATCTTTGGCTGTCGAGATGGCGCTGGAGGCGTTGAGCTTTGAGGAGGAATACTAGGCCGACTAGTGCCCACCGCGATGGCCCGCCGAACTTGGTTTAGTGACAACACAAACTCATCCATAGTTTGATAACGCCCGTCGGGTGATTGGGCTAAGGCTACATCCAGAATCGATACGAACTTTTCCGGAGCGTCAGGATTGGCAGTTAGCAGGGGTATGGGCGGGTCGGTTAAACGAGCCATCAAAAAGTCAAAAGATGTCTCGCCATGAAACGGGAGTTTGTTGGTCAACATCTCATACAACACCACACCCACAGAGTAAATATCAACCCGATGATCCATTTCCCCCTCTTCAATCTGCTCGGGGGCGGCGTAGGCCATAGTGCCAAGCACCTGTCCGGGCATGGTCAATCCGGGCGCGTTCGACTGTTGCATCTTGGCCAAACCAAAATCAGCCAATAAGGGCCAATCATTATCAGACATCAAAATATTGGCCGGTTTAATATCACGATGAATGATATTATATTTGTGAGCCAAGGCCAACGCCTCCGCCACCGGAATAATGATGTCCAGCGTGTCACGCGGGGTAAAGGTTTTGTCCTCTAACTTGTCTTCTAACGAGCCGCCGGGGACATACTCCATGATAATGTAGGCCCAGCCATCTTCCTCGCCATAGCCATATATCGTTAAGATATTGGGGTGACGTAGTTTTGCAATTGCTTGAGCCTCTAGGCGAAACCGAGCCAATAGCGTCTCCTCTGCACTGCTAGAGACTTGGGCATCCATCACTTTAATGGCTACCCACCGAGACAATCCCTCGTCGTAGCCACGATAGATACTGGCCATGCCGCCTGCGCCAACATGTTCCTTTAATTCATAACCGCCAAAGGTACGGCCTATCAAATCTTGCATTGATAATCCTTGAACCTGTCTTTACGCTGTCCTGATATTAGTACCCAACCATGCTGATAAAACCCCAAGGCACTGAAACAGCATAAGTAACTGCTTTTTTGGCTATCAACGTAAGCCAAGACATGTAGCACATGCTTCAGCCTGTGCCGCACTGTGTTACAATATTATCTGTCGCACGTTAAGTTGGTAGCCGCTTTTTTAAAATATTTTGTCAGGCATGGTACATTCAACTCAATTATAGCATGACCATAACCACAGGACAAAAGAAACAGGGTTATCAGTTAAGGGAGTTCCAGAAAAATAAACCTCCCAACGATATTTGGGAGAATTTTGAAATAGGAACTGCCTAATAAATCTTGACGATCAAAATAGTCCCTGATGCTAACTTTTTCTTTGGTTTAGCCGGAATCAACACTACAACGGATACTTAACTACGGAACGGATGACTTTCATCCATATATAATCACTGTAAATAGCAAAGGAATCTCGTTATTAACGAAATATATCCGTTGAGTTTTGAAGTATCCGCTGTAGTGTTCCCGCCAAAGATTCCGTTAGCGTCAAAATAGTCCATGCCTTCAAGTTTGATGAATCGGGGCAAACCTAAAGGTTTGGCCTCCGATAGCTCCTTAATTGTCAACTTTGCTAGATATGGTATAATGTTTACGATATTAAGGATAAGGGTGGGGTAGGTGGCTCGTAAAATAAAATTTGTTCTATCAGACTTGCATCTTGGACTTGCTTTATCAACTGATAAAGCTAAACCGGAAACGGTTACAACTAAAAAATCGCTGGTGCAATTTTTACAACGTATCCAGACAGAAAGCACCGCGAACCAACAAGAGATTGAACTCATCTTAAATGGCGATTTTTTTGATTTCTTACAGGTTCCAGCGGTGGAGACATATAATCCCGACGAAATTTATCCCATTGAATGTTATGCCGATTCGTCTCAGGCCGCGTCGCTAAAACGGCTCGAAATCATAGCCACGCAGCAAAAAGAGGTGTTTCAGGCGTTAACCGATTTTATGCACCCCCAATTTCCACAACGGCGAGTGACGATTATTAAGGGCGACCATGACGTGAGTCTTTTTTGGCCGGGGGTTAAAAACAGGTTACGAAAACTACTTGAGGCCTCTGGTGAGCGCTCCTCGTTGCTATTATTCGCGGGCGAATATATCAAACGCGAGCAAATCTACGTCGAGCATGGGCATCAGAAGGCCGAAAAGGTGAATCGTTACCCCGACTTTATCGACCCTCGTCATCCTGATAACCCTAGTCTGCTCTACTATCCGCCGAGTTCGGCCCTGTTCATCAACCTGATTAACGATATCCAGCATGAGACATGGGTGATTACCAGCATCAAGCCAGTTAGCAACCTGATTTGGTATGCCCTGTCATGGAACTTTAACTTGGCCGTCAAGATGTTAAGCCATTTTTTCTCGCACATGTCCCAAAAAGATGTGGTGGCTGATTTTTTAGAGGTGCTAGAGAATGAAGAGACTCGCCAAGAACTGTCTCGACGGTATGCCAACGAGTCTAAGTTTCGGCAAGCGTTTCATTATCGGGTGCTACACTATTTGAATCTGACTAAACCGCCGTCGGAAACCGAGGCAACCAAAAACGTCTTGAATTTGTTGCCCAGTGAGCCGCTGACTATTGGTCAAACTGAGCAAGAACATCAGCAAAACCTGTTGCGTCAAGCGGCTGAAGATATTGCCAAACGAGACAAGGCCAAAGTCATTCTGTTTGGACACACTCACCATCCGAGCCAACAATTGCTCAAACCGGGGCATGTCTACATCAACACCGGCAGTTGGACGCGTGATTTCACCAATATCTCTCCTGACATGGTCGAAGCTTTGTTTCGCGGCAAACTCGAAACGCATAACACAACTCCTCGATTGCCTTATGCTCGCATTGATTACGATGAAACGGGCGAGCCAATCATCGCCCAACTCCTATATTATTCAGTCGATTTACCCTCCGATGACGACGAAACAGTACCGAGCAAAGTCAATCCTAAAAAAGTACACAAACGGGCAGGGGGTTGGCTGGGTGGTTTCTTTTCGATATGACCTTAGCTCTCAACGAAATCTCGCCCCAAGTGCGGGCTATGGGCAGTAGCCTGCAAGGTCATTTGGCGCGACGCGATGAGGCCAAAGCGACGATTCTGGCCTTGTTACAAGAGTACTCCACCGCCTACAGCAACCTAAATGACCGAGTGGCGCGGGCGGCTCAGGTGCAACAACAGCAACGGTTCGACTGGGTGGGAGCCGCGCCGACCAACGAACCGTTAGCCGAGGCGATTCCCCTCCCCCCTCCATGCGACATCACCGTGATTGCCAGTGATGGCTCGCAAATTTTGCCTGATCAGCATGCCATCACCCTCTACTATTTAATTAACGTCGGCAGCATCATCTATCAACATGGCTCTGGCCTAAAACCCGTCACCCACACCCCCAAACCTGTGTTATGCTACGAACCAGATGATCTGTTAGATAAACAGGGCCGTATCATCCCCACCGGCGAGGTCAACGTCCGGCGAGATTTGGCCGAGTTACAGGTTCTGGCCGATTTAGCACCCCAATATATCAAACCGGACGGAAAATCGGTCATCGCCTTGATGGATGGGCAGTTAAATCTGCGGGTAATCGACCTTTCTTATCAACGTCAGCAGGAATGTCAGCGAGCCTATATTGAGCTACTCAACCAACTGCGAGACAGTGGCGCGCTGATAACCGCATATATTGACCGACCTCGTAGTACTTTTGTCATTTCGTTGATGCAGTTGGCCTCGCTTGATCTCAAAGCCATCAACGAATCGAGTTTGCGCCACAATCCGTTTCGCCATTTGACCGACATCGACATATTCGAGTTTCTCGGCCCCGGTGAACGGAGTGCCATGTTCAGCCTGAAAGCCAAAGGCATGGAGAGTTATAGCCAAGCACGGCAGGCGACCCATTTTTTCTATTTGAACGTCAGCCCCAACCCGACTTGGTCTGTTTTAGCTCGAATTGAGATTCCGGCCTGGTTGGTAGCCCATCCGGCGCTAGTCGAGACACTCCATGCCACTTTGGTACGGCAAGCTCGTCTAGCGGGCAACTATCCTTATGTATTGGCCAGAGCGCATGAGTTGGCTATAATCTCCCCTGAAGAGCGACAAGCGGTCGAGATGATGTTGGCCATCGAGATGCGCCGACATGGAATTTTACCCCATTTATCCGCCAAACAGAGCAATAAAAACCTTTTGACTGGGAGAGAAACATTTCGCTTATGAGTACTGAATTTATTGTCGGCTGGGTACTACGGGCCAGCACCGTCGGTTTTGCTGTCGGCTGTCGAGTGATCCAGCCTAACACCCCCCATTTTGGTGATTTGGTGAAGGTGCATCTTGAGCCAGAAGCGATTGACCTGTTTGGCATCATCTATAATGTTGAGGTGCATGACGATCCGGCGGTGCGGCAATTGATTTTAACTGGCGAGATTGAGCCGGAGGTAATTCTCGATCAACGGCAAAATCGCTTAGTGCCGATTGAGTTGAGCGTGCTGGTGGTCGGGTATCAACAACAAGGGCAACTTGTTCAAGGCCTGCCGCCCCAACCGCCTCTAAGTCTGAACGCCATTATGATTTGTGATGATGTGGAGATTCGCCGTTTTACCGAATCGTTCGACTATTTACGGCTCATGCTGAACGCGCCGCAAGTGCCGGTGGATGAGTTGATTATCGCCAATCTACAACGAGCCGCTTTAGCTCAATCGGAGAATCAGCGGTACGGCTTTTTGGTCGGTGCAGGTAAAGCCTTAGCCCGACTGCTCCATACCGATTTGGTGCGTTTGGAAGGAATTTTGAAACGGATTAAAAATTAGGAATTTATCACTTAACCGAACATGCAAAATATAGGATACGGGCAACACATATTTTCAAAAATCCGCGTGCATCTGTGTTTATCGTGTCCTAATTTACTTAGGAATGAGCCTGATGCTAACTTTTTCTTTGGTTTAGCCGGAATCAACACTACAACGGATACTTAACTACGGAACGGATGGTTTTCATCCGTATATAATCGCTGTAAATAGCAAAGAAATCCCGCTATTGGCGAAATATATCCGTTGAGTTTTGAAGTATCCGCTGTAGTGTTCCCGCCAAAGATTCCGTTAGCGTCAGGAATGAGCATTAATTAACATGTGCGTCGGAGATTATTGTAGGGGCTACCCGTAGGGGGGCGGTCTAGACTTGGAATGTGCGACCATCTCCGCTCCGCCCCTGCCTCGCCCGTCATTCCGTGGATTCAGGGCGAGGCAAGGCGGATTGGAGTTCTGATTTCAAACCAACGCTACACCGCCTTGCCTAGCCCCTACAATTGCGAAACGCGCAACTTATTTAATTATTTAATTCCTGAAAATGGTGGCTTTATAAATGAAGATTGAACAGATCAAACAGATGATTGCCAGTGGGCGACAATCCTTATGGTTGACCAACGTCAACCTAGAAGGGGCAGTGTTGCCGGGGGTTTCTTTGGTTCGGGCGCAACTGTTGCGAGCCAACTTGAGTCAAGCTGATTTAAGTGAGGCTGATTTGAGCGGGGCCAACTGTATGTCGGCCAACTTACAGTCGATTAATTTGCATGGGGCTAAATTGGACGGAGCGACCCTAAGCGGGGTTGACCTGACCGGCGCTGACCTGACCAACGCCAGTTTGATTGATGCTGACCTAAGCCGAGCAACCGTCGTACAAGTCGATTTTAGCGGTGCAGATTTGACCCGCGTCAACTTTGGTGAGAGCAATCTTAGTCAAAGCAACTTTCAGGGGGCGAACCTGACTCAGGCACACTTGAGCGAGGTCAGTTTGGTCGAAGCTAATCTGAGTGAGGCGAATCTGACCGAAGCTAATATCCGCGAATCGGATTTAAGCGGAGCCAACATGAATGGATCTATCACCGACGGAGCCGACTTTGAGTTCTCGATTTTGCCAGACGGCTCGGTTGATAATTAGCAATGAGTCCTAAATAAGTTGCAATCGTAGGGGCTAGGCAAGGCGGTGTAGCGTTGGTTTGAAATCAGAACTCCAATCCGCCTTGCCTCGCCCTGAATCCACGGAATGACGGGCGAGGCAGGGGCGGAGCGGAGATGGTCGCACATTCCAAGTCTAGACCGCCCTGCCTAGCCCCTACCGACGCAAATGCACATGTTAATTAATGCCCATTCCTAAGCCATTTTATCGGGTAGCAAAGGGTCAATCCTCGTTTTCATGTTATGTTTCCAATTAATTATGAATTATTAGAACAAGCAAAACAGAACTTATCGGAATATAAAAACATCTACTGGATTATTGGTGGCGCGTGTTCGGGCAAGTCAACGATATGCAGAATGATTGCCAAGGCGACAAATATCCTGCTATACAACATGGATGACCATATTTTTGGTACATACATGCCTCGTTACACCGAGAACCGGCATCCGGCTAGTAAGGCATGGTTCTCAGCCAAAACAGGTTTAGATTGGATACTGTCCTTGTCTGTATCAAATTTTGAGAGCCTGAATCGGGCCGCAAACGCCGAATATTTAGATCTATTCGCCCAAGATATTAAACAATACTCACCAGAAAAACGATTGTTGGTTGATGGTGGCATCAGTTATCCGGCGATATTGGCCCAAACCTTTCCGGTGGAACATGTCGTCTGTCTATATATTCCGCCTCACGAAAGTAGAATAATATGGGAAACTGTAATCGAACGAAAACCGATGCAGGAGATGATTTTGGGCTTGCCCGATGGCGACAAAAAATGGGACAGGTTTTTGTGCTATGACAAACATATCACTGAGAGTTGTTTGAACGAATCTCAAGCAGAAAATATAAGAGTGTTTTCTAGAGATAAACAACTATCTGCCCAACAGTTATGTCAAAATGTGTTGGATTATTTTGGGTGTAAAAAATGGTAGTGCTGACCAGCCGACCCGTGGTGTTCAATCCAGTGCAATGTTTGGTTAGCTGGCTTTGACCATGATGTTTGTTTGCACAGCCGACCCGTTTGGACGACCAAGCCAGTGCAATGATTTTGCTATTACATTACTAATAAGAGTTGTTCTATCTTTTGAGGCAATTTAATCTGAACAAAATAGGTGGTTGGATATAAATAATCTTCACCAGAGTCATCAATTACCCTGATATAATCATCTATAGCCGCGGAACTATCAGGTAAAATTTGATAAATTTTACGTAACAATAAATTCTCACTACCTTCATTTTGGATACAAATTGCAAATTGTAGTTGTATATCGGTCTGTTTTCTCATCTTTACTCAATCCAAAAACATTTTTATTTTGAGTTTTTTTCGTCCAATTCCATGAGCTTCGTACAATGGATTTCAGCCTGACGCACCCTACCGTTAGCCAAACGCACAAAGGAAATTCCTTTCAGTTTACGCCAGCGTCCACGGCCATATTTTTTTCGCAAGCCAGATAGCGTCAGGAACAACCATACCCGTGGTGTTCAATCCAGTGCAATGATTTGTTAGCGACTTGAACCATGACGTTTGTTTGCAGTTAGGTTTTATCTTCCTGTTCTACCAGTTGAACCAAGCTTTCTAATGCACCATAGACTTTTGAAAGATTGTCGATTGTGAAGTTTGCAGGATTTTTTGTGAATATATCTACTATAAGTTTCCCAAATTGCCACAAATTGCCATCAGTAACAATTCCATATACAGCCCTTTGAGGATTGTTATTCATTTTTTGCACGGCTATCAACTCCGCAAGGCACTGCCCCCAACCCTGCTGAAAATCGTTTTTCTTCGCCTCAGCTACAATAACAATAGGAGTTTCTAGTACAGTTTTACCCAGTTCAGAACGTCGTGAAAATATATAATCAGGTGTTCCAGACAAATCTTCATCATAAGAAATGCTCTTTTGAATCCAAAAGGAATATCCTTGATAATGCTTTTTATAAACTTCGCGTAATAATGGCGAAATTATAATTTCGCTACGAGATGCTTCTGAAGTGAATATATCTATATTTTCTTTATTGAACTCAAAGTCGTCCAAAAAATTATCTGATGGTGACAATTCTTGGCTGACTATAAAGTTATCTTCTGTATACTTAATTTTATACTTTTCCTGTACTTCCGAAATTGTCTTAAAATCACTAAACGCCATGTTTTGATCTCCTCAATTGAGATTCAATATTTATCACAATATCTACCTAAACAAAAACCACCCCCTCATTATACCAGAAGCGGTGGCCTTGAGACAAACTATTTTCGATTGTGTTAAGCTAACGATCCGGTTGAACACCGCTCACGAAACACCACCGATCAGCCATGTCAGTGGTGTTCAATCCAGTGCAATGATTTGTTAGCGGCTTGAACCATGATGTTTGTTTGCACAGCCGACCCCGCCAATCCCAGCGCGATATTTTACGAACTGCAAACCTGTGAAGCATTATTGATAAATGGTTTTAAAAATTCGATCAAGTTTTTCATCAATATTGCCAGTAAAATCAGTGTATGGAATACTCAAACTATCCAAGACATTTATGAATCGTCTGTAACCATTACTGGCTCGCATTTCAACCCAATTTATGCCTAAATCAGTTAGCTGTTCCTTATTCAAATCAGAAAGTTTGTCTGCAACAAATACATCCGTATCACGGGCAATTACCGCATCTGCGCTTTCTGGATTTCCTCTACCCATAAGTTTCACTTCGCATCTGTATTTTTTGCGCTCTTGTCCTATCAAATAAAAATCAACTTCACGTAGAGATACAGGGACATAATCT
>JAUCGB010000180.1 GCA_030377895.1 Anaerolineales bacterium HSG24 | reverse complement strand
AATGACTCAAACTGGTGTAATGTCCAGACAGGGCCGCATAAGCATGTGCGCCAGCCTCAATCGCTCGCCAATCGTTGCCGGTGGCGACCACTAGCGCATCAATCCCGTTCATGATGCCTTTGTTGTGGGTGGCGGCTCGATACGGATCGACTGCGGCAAAGGCCCAGGCCTCCACAATTCGCTCGGCTACCTGTTGACCTGTTAAGCCATGTCGAGCCAGTTTCTCAACCGAAACCAGACATTCGGCGGAGGCCATGCGACGATCCGTCAGATTAGACAAAATTCGCAGGTTGACTCGTCCGCCGGTAATCTGCTCCACGAGTGGGGCAATCGACTCGACGGCAGTGTTGACCGCGTTAGCTCCCATCGCATCGCGGCAATCGTACAGCAGGTGGATAATCAACATAGGGCCAACTGGCGTATCAGGAAACGGACGGTACTCGATAGATTTGGCTCCGCCCCCCAAACTCTGTATGGTTTGGTGATGTTGATTGGCTACATTGAGCAATTCTTGTTCACGCGCTTTCAGTTGACTGATGGCCTGCGCCATGTCGGTCACATCCAGCAGTTGAATCTGCCCAATCATCAATGGTTGGCTACTTTTCGTGCGAAATCCACCATCAGCGGAAGTCAACTTGGCGGCGTAGCTCATGCCTGCCACGATACTCGGCTCTTCGACCACCATCGGAATGACCGTTTCTTGGTCGTTGATGACGAAGTTGGTGGCGATACCAAATGGCAAGGTAAATCGCCCCACCACATTTTCAATCATCAATTCGGCTTGGTCAGTTGTTAAGCCAGATTGAAGGGTGGCGTAATCAGCCTGATTTAGGCCAAGATGGTCGGCCAACTTTTGCCAACGTTCTGTTTGAGGTAGTTTGTACAGTCCAGTTAACTTAGTCATGTTGGTACAGCCCTTCAGAAAAAGTTTTTCACGTGACGCTACAAGCGTCACCTACGATAATTGGAGGTCACGCTTGTAGCGTGACAATAACCTGAAAAAAATTATCTGAAAGACTGTGACTTCGGCGGCAGACGTAGCCTGAGCTTGTCGAAGGCGATGTCGAAACGTGATTCCGATTCCTATAGCTCTATGGAGTTCCCACAAAATCCTGAAAGGCTTTATAAACTTTCAGGGTGTTTCTATGATGAATAGTAGCACAAATTGGCTCTCAAAAGCTACCATGATAGCCTTATGAAGCTACCGATAGGGAAAATGAGAGGTATTCGCGTCCTATCTAGCTTCGCATCGGAAAAACTGTCAGGTCTGGATGGAGGTTTGATTCAAACGGGGGATAAAGTGGTGGGAATTATTGTTGTTTTTTGGGAAATGACATGTGCCCTTCGACAAGCTCAGGTAACGTTAGTTTCCTCGAAGGACTAAATTGACTCGCAGGCTGGATGCTTACGCTCCCAGTGGTAGAATCATAGAACTCAGTACCCGACAGAAAAGTTAGCAAAAACTAATTAGCACAGAGTTTCACAGAGGAACACGGAGATTCACAGAGAAAAAGCGATTTATTTTTTCCTCTGTGCCCCTCTGTGCATCTCTGTGAAACTCTGTGTTCCTGTTTTAGCTTTCCCTAAACTACTTTGTCGGGTAGCAAGTCATAGAATCAAAAAGGCTTCTGGTTAAATTTCTCCAGAAGCCTTCATATATATGTTAGATAATCAAAGCAAGCTTTGAACTCCGGCGCGCTTACGCGGTTGCTTTGTTCATGTTGTTTGATGTATCGGCCTTACGCCCAAACAGTTGATCAACCTCCCCCTTCTCCCATGCTACCAAGAGCGGTACGGCGGTAAAGATGGAGGAGTAAGTCCCGCTAATCACCCCAATCATCAGGATAGCGATAAACTGGCGGATGGTGTTTCCGCCAAAGACCATAATCGCCAAAACGACGAATAACGTACTAATCGAGGTGACGATACTCCGATTGAGCGTTTCTAAGATACTGCGGTTAGCAATGGCCTCAAACCCTTCGCCTCGACGGATGGGAATGTTTTCCCGCAGACGGTCAAAGACGATAATCGTATCATGAACCGAGTATCCGAGTACGGTTAAGATGGCTGTCAGGAAGAGCGCGTCCACCTCCCAGCCTAAGATAAACCCACAGACGGCAAAGATACCGGCGGTAATCAGCACGTCGTGTATCATGGCGACAACCGCGGCAATCCCGTAACGGAAGGCGTTGGCGACGGAGCGGAAGGCGAACATCAAGAAGAAAAGAATGGCGACGGCGGCGGCCAAAACGGCAAAGCTACCGGCTTGGGCAACCTCTTGACCAATCGAGGGGCCTACCGAGTCAAAGCGTAGTTCGGTAAATGTGCCAATATCGGTACCGATTTTCTCTAGCAATCCAGCATGGGCATCTTCCGGCAAGAATTTAGAACGAACCAAGATTGTCTCTTGCCCCAACTGTTCCGCCGTGGTTACATCGGTATCCTTAAACGTAGTCAACACGCGAGTGTCAGGGTCGATATAACGATACTCGGTAAAGACATCACGAACTTGACCGGGTTGAACCTGCTTTTCAAACTGAAGTTCCATGAGCGACCCACTGGTGAAGTCAACACTGAGTTTTAGCGGGCTACCAAACTGCACCGCCGAGACAATCATGGCGATAACGCCCATGCCGATCATGATGGTGGACAGGATGAAGTAGATTTTTCGTTTGCCCACAATATTCATCGAACCAGATGCCCATTCTGGGGCAGTTCCGGCACTATCAAGATTAAAGCCCATCAAGAAGGTGTTGCGCTCCAAACCTTTACCCGCTACACCGACGGCAAATCGTAGCAAAGCTCTAGTAACAGTGACTGCGGTGAAAATGTTGGTGATAACCCCCAAGGCGAGGGTGATGGCGAATCCTTTAACGATACTCGCCCCAAAGTTTGAGCCAAACCAGAACAGGATGGCACAGGTAATCAAGGTGCTGATGGCGGAGTCTCGAATGGAAGGCCAAGCTCGAACAAAGCCCAACTCCATCGAGCGTTTCATGGTTCGCCCAGCCCGCAACTCCTCTTTCATCCGCTCAAAAACTAGAATGTTGGCATCAACTGCCATCCCAACCGACAGGATAAACCCCGTGACGGCGGGCAGGGTTAGCGTTACCGGAATAAGTTTGTATAGCCCAAAGTTCATTAATCCGTACAGAACTAAGGCTAAACCAGCTACAACTCCCGGCAAACGGTAATAAACGACCATAAACAACAGAACTACTAGCAATCCAACCGCACCGGCTCGGACACTACGGTTGACAGAGTCTTGGCCCAAGGTTGGGCCAACTGTCCGGTTTTCGATAACTTCGAACGAAACCGGCAAAGAGCCATATCGTAACTGAATCGCTAACGCTTGCGCCGAGGCTAAGTCGTCATTACCGAGTGTAATCGTCCCATTACTATCAATTCTGGCTCTAATTACCGGACATGAGAGGACAATTTTAT
>JAUCGB010000179.1 GCA_030377895.1 Anaerolineales bacterium HSG24 | reverse complement strand
TTTGAGCGGATACTTGACCGAGTAAACTTGCCGGGACGACCCGCTCAAAAACGTTCTTGTCCTCAACCGAAAGCTTTCTTGACTCAGCCCGCTACTTGAGCCTTTGGCCCAAACGAAGACCATAGCCCAAAAATATTATCTGGGAATCTATATCTACTGAGTTTATACACAAGGGAGTAGTGCGTCCTTTGACCGAAATCATTCATTTTTGGCCTCAATCTTCTCGATTTCAGACTGGTTTTCTCTCTAGTCTGCTCTCTTTCCATGACAATTAACCTTATTTTTTTCGTTGTGTAATGTGAAATTGGACGGGGATATCTCATAACGGGAATTGCTGCGGACTCTTGTTTTTTCTTTGGTGCTTCTTGTCCAAATGGATTTCTAACCATCTTTTTGGCCCCCTATTGAAGGTGTTTGCTCTATTTTACTATTGCCCACAGATTTGAGCGAACTGTGGGATATAGTAATAGAGGACCAGGATCATAAATAGCTTCTAACGTTTGTTTTAATAATAGTAACGGTTGCAAAATACTAGATTTTCCCGAACTATTTGCCCCTGCCAAAATCGTGAAAGGGCGAATTTCAAGACTCTGATACTGCTGAAGCGACTTAAAGCCCTCCACTCCTATAGCTGTAATCCCCGGTATTTTATGTATGCTTTGTAGCGTACTATTTCTTGTAGAATTCATATAATAATCCTTTTTGTGTGGATTAGTCATCGGATGACTAGCGGCTAAAACATTCATCAAATATTACTCCGCAACCACTCATACATCAATGTCCCACCCGCCACCGCCACATTCAAACTTTCAGCCTGACCGCGCAACGGTAGGCTAACATAACGCTCCACATGAGAATCCAGTTCCGTCCGTAGGCCGCGGGCCTCGTTGCCTAACAGCAACGCCACCGAGCCATGTAAACTGTCGCTCTGCCAGACGGTGTCTCCGCGCCGACCATCAGCCCCGACCAAACGGTAGTTTCGTTGACGCAGTTGCTCGAATAACGGGAACGGTTCTGTGATGGTGACAAACGGCATGGTGAAGATTGACCCCATAGTGCCACGCACCGTTTTCGGGTCAAACGGATCAACCGAGGGGGTTAATAGAAACAGTGCCGACGCGCCCACCGCGTCAGCCGTGCGGAGCATGGTTCCCAAGTTGCCGGGGTCTTGCAGTTGATCCAGAATCAGCACCAAACTGGCATGCTCAACCGGCAACGCGGCCAAAATATCGGCCTGACTTTGGGTGACACTGCTTATGGCGAAGGTAGCGACCAATCCTTGAGGCGAGTCTCGCTCGGACAGGGTAGCTAACACCTTTGCCGAAACGGAGATGGGTTCACCACCAGCCTCGCTCAACTGTGTGAGCAGGCGAGGCGCGGTCTGACCGTTGAACAACTCGGCACAGTAAAATATCTGGTGGGGACGAGCGCGTCGATTCTGGACGGCTAAACTGAGCAGTTGTAAGCCATCCACCAAGAAACGGTCTTGGCGATGGCGATGTTTGCGTTGGTTCAGTTTGCGGGCTGATATAATACGGGGGTTTTTGGTGGAGGTGATCATGTCAACAATTTCTTCATGCGTTCTAAAGCTTCAGTCAACACCGACACATCTGAAACAAAAGAAAGGCGCATCCAGCCGCGGCCTTGCTGACCGTACATCGTGCCGGGCGAGAGGGAGACATGGGCCTCCTCCAACATTTTGAGTTGGAACTCGACGGAACTGTATCCGTCCGGAGTCTTAAACCAGACGTACAATCCTCCAACAGGACGACAGGCTTCGATCCCCATCTCTGACAAAAGGTTTAAGCAGAGATCGCGCCGTTCTTGATAGATGGCGTTTCGTTCGGTCAGCCAACTTTGGTCGCTAGTCAGAGCAGTGGCGGCCATGCGTTGAATCGGCTTGCCTAACCCTGAATCAATCTGGGTTTTGATTTTAGCTAAGGCTTGCACGGCCACAGAATTTCCCACCGCCATGCCGACCCGCCAACCAGCCATGTTGTAGGTTTTTGAGAAAGAGTTGAACTCAATCACCACCTCTTTAGCCCCCGGCACTTCTAACAGACTAGGGGCGCGGTAGCCATCAAAGGTGACATCGGTATAGGGCGCATCATGGCACAGTAGAATCTGGTACTTCCGACAGAAATTAACTGCTTCTTGGAAAAACTCCAGCGAAGCGGGCGCGCCGCTGGGATTGTTCGGGTAGTTCAGCCACATCATGCGGGCCGCCTTGGCACTTTCTTGGGAAATGGCACTTAAATCGGGCAACCAGCCTCGCTCTGGTAACAGGGGGAAACTCTCGGTTCGTGCGCCCACCAAAATCGGCACGGTCTGATAAGCAGTATAGCAGGGGTCAGGAATCAGCGATAGATCGCCGGGGTTGAGCCAAGCAAAATGGAGATTCGCCAGTCCCTCTTTGGATCCGATTAAGGGATACAACTCATCATCGGTCAAGGTCACACCGAAGCGATTCTGGTAATAAGTTGCAATCGCCTCTCGCAGATAGGGTTGACCCCGATAACCACCATACCCATGTTGAGTCGGGTTGTCGGTGGTTGTTTTGAGACTGCTCAAAATCGTCTCGTTTGGGGCTAAATCGGGACTACCGGCATCAAGTCGGATAATGTCAGCCCCCTCTTTTTGTAAGACAGCGATGCGTTTGTTCAGTTCAGCAAAAAACAGTTTAGGTAGCGCGTTGACGCGTTTAGCAGGAATTAACATAGGATTTTCTGAGGTGGTCAAGATGATGTTGGAGTGCAAAAGCATCTGTAAATATTCAGTGAACTCGCCAGAAAGAGCGTCAGAAACCCGATTTCTTTGAGAAATCGGGTTTCTAGGGTGGTATTACTGAACTTTTACAAGCATCTTGCTTTTGCTGGCAATAGCTGAGAAGCTATTGCACTACTTTTTCAACATCAAGCTGACCACTACAACATAGGATTTTCTCGCGAAAGCGCGATACATGAACTAATTCATCATGTATCGCGCTGATTAACTATTTTTTTCAACTTCTTTTAACGTTAGTTTTATTTTTGGTCCTGCAAGAAGAAAAATGACTTTTGACAACTTAAAAACTTCAGTACTTCCAATAGTAGGAGTTTCGTTCTTCGATTCAAAAATTTCCTCTGCATTTTTAGTTGCGGTTTCAATATAAATAGGATGCCTTCTAGAATCAAAGCCACCTTTAACAGAACTATTTACCAATTTTTTCCAATTAGTACAATACTCGTTTCCGTCAAAAACAGGCTTTTTAGATGAAAAGTGGTAATAAAGCCATACTTCAAAACAAGGATTACTCTGAGCTACGAACCAATCAGGTTTTTGTTCGCATGCTTCTTTAACTTGGGTAATTTGGGGTTTTCGAGATAGGAGTTTTCCATCCCCCAAAACAGGACATATTATTTTGGTCAGGAGTTTGTTGTCCCTATAAATGAGACATTTTATGACATGGCCTTATGTACCCCCTGGTAGGGCAAAGAAATCCCAATCAGG
>JAUCGB010000178.1 GCA_030377895.1 Anaerolineales bacterium HSG24 | reverse complement strand
TTCCTGTTTGTTTATCTCGATTGGAGAGTAACATTTCTCCGATTAAGCAATTGTTTGTAGATTGTATCATTAGATTATATTCTCCTTACTTTAGCAATAATTTGCTAATAATTTAGTAATCGTTCGATGAATGCTTATTATAAAACCTTTTCGCTTTTTAGGGTAATTTTGATGCAATTGCCCTATGAAGCTCTGTGTTCCTCTGTGAAACTCTGTGTTAATTAGTTCAGATTAAATTTTCTGTCGGGTACTAAGGTCGGAGGTGACTCATTCGTGTCAGTAATTCACCATTTATAATTTCATTCCACCCTGCATAATTCTTATATATGTAGTGCATCTTCGAGGAAGTGTTGAATTTCCTCGAAGATTTTATTTTTGAGTAGTGATATAGATCAGTTACCTACCCGCAAGCTCCAAACTTGCGGGTAGGTGATCATTACATGTGCAGGACTACCTATTTTTGGGGAGTTATACCGAACTAATTCCCATGCTGACGTTTTAGTTCGTCTAAAATAGCAAAGCTGATACAATGCTCTAGCATCAAATGAACATCCTCTTGCCGAGCAATGTGTGGGTCGTCAACTTTGAGACAGACATCGACTAAGCCATCTAGTTTGCCACCAGTGTGGCCGGTGAGGGCGATGGTAATGGCTTTATATTTGCGGGCCACCTCCATAGCGTTCAGCACGTTGGATGAATTACCACTGCAACTAATTCCAATCACCACGTCATCCTTCTCAACCAAAGGGCCGAGTTGAGCCGCAAACACATTACCATAGTAGCTGTCGTTGGCCCAAGCGGTGATTAGTTCAACATTGTCGGTCAGGGCGACAACTTTGAACGGTTTTGCTCCATCAACCAAGGTATTTTTGGCGAGATCGCAGGCAAAATGGGAGGCGGTTGATGCGCTTCCACCATTCCCAAAAATAAATACTTTACTGCCGCGTTGATTACAGGCTAACAGGATATCGATAATCGTATCGACCTGTTCTATTGGTACTTGGGCTAAGGTTTTCTGTAATTCAGTAAAATAGGTACTTACAAAGGTTGATATTGAACTCATGTTGAGATGGTATGTTACGGTTTACGACTTACAATCCAAATTGTAAATTGTAAACCGTAAGGCTAAGGAATGGGTATTTAACATGTGCATTGCGTCGGAGATTATGGTAGGGGCTACCCGTAGGGGGGTGGTCTGATTTTGGAACGTACATCCATGTTCTCTCCGCCCCCCCTACGGGTCGCCCGTTATTCCGTAGATTCAGGGCGAGGCAAGGCGGATTGGAGTTCTGATTTCAAACCAATGCTACACCGCCTTGCCTAGCCCCTACGATTGCCAAACGCGCAACTTATTTAGGACTCATTTCTAAATGATTGGTAGTTCGGGCAGGTGTTGGTCGAAACGCCCAAACCGAGTTTAATATGCCCCACGCTTGAGGAATACCGCAGGGATTGTCCACCACAAAATGGAAATATCCATCCAGATAGTATAGTTGCGGATGTAGTGCATATCTAACATCACTCGGTCCTCATAACTGAGATTACTCCGTCCACTGACCTGCCACAATCCAGTGATACCGGGTTTAACTGTTATCAAGTTTGTGCGCCATTTGCCATACTTATCTTGTTCTTCAGCCGTAATCATCCGAGGGCCAATCAAACTCATCTGCCCCCATAATACGTTGATGATTTGGGGTAGTTCATCGAGACTTTTAGGCCGCAAAAATTTGCCAGTTGATGTGATCCTAGGGTCATCTTTTAGCTTGAAATTCTCTTGTAACTCTAGCAACAGGTCAGGCCGCTTCTTCAACCGTTCATCACCATCAATAAACATGGTACGGAACTTGAACGCGTCAAACTCTCGCCCACCGACCCCAATCACTCGCCGTCGATGTAAGATAGGCCCAGGTGATTCTAGTCGTATGATGATGGCAATCGGTAGAACAATCAGAAACAACACGGGGAGTACGGCTAATGAGACCACAACGTCTAAGGCTCGTTTTATTAAAAGGTCAGGCCCAGTTAAGCGTACCTTGTTGATACTTATCAGGGGTACACCGTTAATTTTTTGGACTTGCACCCCTGTTGTTAAAATTTCGTACAACCCTGAGGAGAGACGAATTGTTAAATGGTCGTATCCGACGAAAGCTTTTATGAGACGTAGCAGTTTTTCACGTGGAAGCGCAGTTGTGGGGATAATCAGTTCGTGGATGCCACCTTGGTTAACGAGAATATCCACACTTTCGGTAGAGCCTAACACAAATAAATCGGGGAGTACCTCTGCCCCAGACTTTAACTTATCATCCACAAAGCCTATAATGTTAATCCCTGACCGAGGGTTCGCGTTGAGTTGTTGGGCAATCGCTTGCCCCTCTTCATTGGCTCCGACAATCAACACGTTAACGGCAAAAAACCCATTGGTTCGCATGGCTCTCACAATACGCCTGACCGTAAATCGACCAATCCCTACACAAAACGAGGTTAATATCCACGAGATAATCAACATTCTTCGGGAGGTGATAAGTTCTGAGCTAAAAACGGAGGTGATAAGGTCTGAGTCAAAAAAGGCAATGAACATCATGCCTAAAGTGCAGGCATTAAGAACCGAGGCATATTCATCTGTGCCGCTAAAGAGGTTTCTTCTATTATATAGCCCAAATGACCAAAATATAATGATCCATAACGGTACAAGCCAAAAAATCAAAGTTGAATGTGGGGCTGTGATGGGGGTCAAAATTTCACCATGCTGAATTATAGACAATATCGGAGGGGCAAGCAGGAAGGCGATTGTAAGCATCGCCAAATCCACCAAAATAAGACTGAGGATTAATACAGAATCTGAACGTGTTGTATCAATAATATTTGGTGCGGGGGTTTCATCCGTGGACAGTGTTGTATTCATAAGAAGCCGATTATCTCCTTGATATTATATCACAGCTTATTTTAAGGAATGAACATTAACCATGATCGTCAACTTAAGAAGTTCGTAGTAGGCACTTTTAGTGCCTCAGAGGGCGATAAATCGCCTACTACAAACGTTAAGTTGACATGTGCTGATAGTTCGCCTTCGACAAGCGGCGCTACGTAGCCTGAGCGTTCGACTGAGTTCACGCCGAAGTCTTGTCGAAGGCGATGTCGAAACGCTCAACTACAGTTCTTCAGAAAAAGATTTTCACGTGACGGTAATTGGAGGTCACGCTTGTATAGATGTTCAGATAAACATTTTCAGCCGTCACCTTCCCGCAAGTTCTAAACTTGCGGGAAGGTTGGCCTTGAATTGAAAACCATTATCTGAAAGACTGTACAAGCGTCACCTACGGCAATTGGAGGTCACGCTTGTAGCGTGACTGTAAACTCTAAAAATTAGTACGAATATACTAGTCATAATATAGTTTCACATAAGATTGAAATCTTATAGCAAAGTTTCTAGGTTGATAAATTTGCTCAGATTTATCCGGCAAGATATACTCAACAAATATTTTTTGATAGATA
>JAUCGB010000037.1:845-35175 GCA_030377895.1 Anaerolineales bacterium HSG24 | reverse complement strand
ACGCCCAACTGATAACCGTTGATTGGCGTTTTACTACTCAAGATGCACGGCTTAAACTCAAACATCTTTATCCAAACAGAGCCTAATTCATCTTCAACTTATCAAAACTTTTGTGGTCAGGTACTAGGGCTGTTTGTCCAGATCGGATGACTCCGATTCGGTGAGTGCAAATCGGGTGACAAAACAGGTATAGGTCGCTGTCGCCCTTAAAGTATTCCTCAATGGTTAAAAGATGAAGCCCACTTGTCCACCAAGCTACCGCGCTCACAACCTTTCCTTCCCAGAAGTCGTTGGGCCGAGGGTTAGGGGTGTAGGGACAGTCAACGGTTTTAGTTTTTAAAACATAGGCGTAATGGTCGTCGGTGCATATCTCTGGACCAAATGGGTTTTCTTCGTCATCATAAATATCTAGGGTGCTGTATGTGCTTAGGGTATATTCTGTTATGTTAATGGTTGTCATAACTCAATCTCAAATGGACCAGTATGATTCGTTTCTGCAAAACTTCGTATCACATCAGCAGGGATGGCAAAGTGACCGTTTTGGGGTAATAAGCCCTCAGTGCCAAACAAGTCCACCACACTGTCTGGAAAATTTCGCTCCATTGTGTGGTTGCCACTAATATCACCCCAAATAGCATTACAAGTGTTAAACACTCCACCACCGCTATAGCCCCAAGCGTGACCACCAGTGGTGTGTTGGGGCAACAACTCTAATGCCGTTTGACCGGCACGAATAACCCCAATACGTTGAAAGCGTATTGGGTCACAAAATATGTAGAGATCAACATCAAGGCGAAGGTCAAAGGTTAAAATTTTAACCTCTCCCACATCATGCCTCACTGCACTTACTATGTAATCCTGCCAATAGTCATTGGGGCGGATGTTGGGGGAATAGGACAAATTATACTCCTCAACATAGAAGGTGTAGGCGTAATGGTCATTGGTGCATATTTCAGAGCCAAACTTTATATCACCATCACCATCTAAGGTACTATGCCCCCATAGCCGGTACTCAATCAGTTTAAAGTTATTCATAGTCTACCTTGTTTTATTGCCAATACTGCCAAAAATAACTCCCAAGGCACCACCGATGATGACTGCTCCAAAGAATGTGCCCCATAATGATTGACGTATCTGTTTCATAATAGTAGAACTGGAGGGACTCGAACCCTCAATCTTCTGATTAAGAATCAGATGCTCTACCAATTGTGCATAAGTGTATGGATTAGGTATTTTGACATGGTGGTCTCCTTTTTTTACTTCAATAAACAAATAAAACCAGCTTGCTCAAAATAGTGGTTCAGCAGTGAGAGATTGAGTTGTTATCATACCATAGTTGTTTCATCAATCACAAAACTATAACAATCAACTAAACTCCAGTTTTTATCAGGACGTTTTTTCAGAAATTGCCATGCTTGCTGATGGTGTCCAACGGTCACTTTATTACACATAGTGCCTGTCGTATCTCGCCCAAATGATAAGCCGTATGGGCCAGAATGGCAAGTGAAGCACCTATATCATCCTCCCCTTCCCATACGTCAAGACCCTTCATTGCTCTCAAGACAGTTTGATACATCTCTCTGAGTTCCTTTTTGAGTAGTTCCCACTCATCCGGCGTTACTTTTTTCAGTTGCCAGCTTTCTTCCCAGTCTATTTTACCAATCGTTTTCTTTTGTAGGCTTCCTTCGAGTAATACTTGAAGATAAAAACGAACATGTTCCACTTGTGCGGCAATGTTTGCACATTTCGCCGATACCGGACGAGAAGCCTCTTCAGCAGAAATTGTGTCCAGCGTCTCGAAAAACGATGTGCCTCTATCAAGGTAAATGCCTTGAACTTGCTCAAATGTTTCTTCAAGTAAATCGAAGAGTTCCCTCTTAAAGCTATCAGTGGTGATTTGTTTGGACATATATTTGGTTCTCCTTGGGTTTAGTGTGTTTTTATATTCTTTTTCTGTTTAGTCTGCCGCACGCGGTGTCTGCACGTAAATATTCAGCGAACCAGCCAGAAAGAGCATCACAGAGAATGGTAGTCCTACCTAATGCAGGATTACCAAATTCGGAATGGTGATATTCAGAATACAGTTGACGATAATGATGGCGCTGATTATACCATATCTCATCAACCTTAAAAACTTTAGTATTGGGGTTGACAACTTAAACCTTTCAGTATATAATCTGAGCCGTAACTTGATTAAGTTAAGTCAGCTTATGAGCAAATCATTATCGAACAAAGCAAAGTCAGATGTCACCCTAAAAGATATTGCAGAAGTTGTCGGTAAATCAGTAGCCGCCGTTTCCAGAGCCTTAAATGATTATGATGATATTAGCCCAGATACACGGACGCATATCAAACAAGTGGCTCATGAGATGGGCTATACACCGAACCTATCTGCTCGGCGGTTGCAAAAACGTACCACCGACACCATTGGCTTGATTTTGCCCGTTTTGTTGCCTCGCAATGCAGACCCATTTTATAGTGAAATTTTGGCCGGAGTGACCAATGAATCTACTCAGCAAGGGTTTGATGTGCTAGTGGCGACGCACGTTAATGGTTCTGACGAAAATGAGATGTATCACAGGCTGATTGATAGGCACAGGGCTGATGGCATGATTATTGTCCGCCCTCGATGGCATGATGAGCGCATCGCGATGATGGCTCAACGGCAGTTCCCTCATGTCGTGGTTGGCAAGCCGGAGTTTGATGACGAGGTTCTGAGCATCACCGATGACGTGGTTGAGGGGGCGACGATTTTGGTCAACCATCTGATTGTACAGGGGCATAAACGGATTGGGGTGGTTAATACTCCAACCAATTTAGTCTCATCAGCACAGTTTTTGGTCGGTTTTAAGAACGCTATGCTTCAAGCAGGGTTAGAGATTGATAAAGATTTGATAGAAACCTCAAACTTTACCCCAAAAGGAGGGTATCGAGCGGGACAACTATTGCTTAGTAAGCCTGAACCGCCCACCGCCATTATCGTAGCGGATGATATTCCTGCTTTAGGCGTGATGGCCGCGGCTCAAGACCAAGGGCTAGAAATCGGGCATGATTTGGCGGTCACGGGGTACGGTAACGCTCTATTAGCGGAGCATGCTCAACCCCCGCTAACCACCATCCAACGCTCCACCTATAATTTTGCTGGGCAAGCCTGCAAAATGCTCATTGCCAAGCTAAAGGGCAAAGATGTAGAAGATCCACCGATGGTTAAACCATCATTAATTATTCGCCAATCAAGTGATTTGGCGTTATGGCTGTAAAACAAAATAACAGTTTTAAGGAGATAGCTAAAAAATGGCTAAGATTGAATTTAAAGACATGATGAAACAATGGGGCGATGTAATCGGGGTAAATCGCCTGACTTTGGATATCCCTGACAAAGAGTTTCTGGTTTTGGTTGGCCCGTCTGGTTGCGGCAAATCAACCGCTTTACGTTGTTTGGCTGGTTTGGAAGAGATTAGTGGTGGTGAAGTTTGGATTGGTGACCGAATGGTCAACGATATTCCGCCTAAAGACCGTGACATCGCTATGGTGTTCCAAAGCTATGCCCTCTATCCACATATGAGCGTTTATGACAATATGGCATTTGGTTTGAAACTGCGTAAAACTCCTAAAGATGAGATTGACCGCCGAGTGCAAGAAGCGGCATCCGTGTTACAGATTCAAAATCTGCTTGATCGTAAACCGAAAGCAATGTCTGGTGGTCAGCGACAACGGGTGGCAATGGGGCGAGCGATTGTTCGGAACCCCGCCGTGTTCTTGTTTGATGAGCCATTGTCAAACCTTGACGCGAAGTTACGGGTTGAAACGCGAGCCCAAATCTCTAAACTTCACCAACGACTCGGAACTACTTTTGTCTACGTGACCCACGACCAAGTAGAAGCCTTGACTATGGCTGACAGAATCTGTGTGATGAAGTTGGGCCTTTTACAACAAGTTGACAGCCCATCCAACCTTTACAACCGCCCGAACAACGTCTTTGTGGCCGGCTTTATCGGTTCGCCTTCTATGAACTTCTTCAGTGGTACAATTACAGGTGATACCAACGAAATGTATCTCGATGCTGGTACAGTTCGGTTACGCGTACCGTCCTATCAAGTTAAACAACTCGGCCAAAAGAGTGTGGGCCGTAAAGTTATTTTTGGAGTGCGTCCAGAAGATATTCATCACCCCCAATATAAACCCACCTCATTTAATGAACAGCTAATCGAAGCCACCGTTGATGTAACTGAATTGATGGGGAATGAGATTTTCGTGTATCTGCAAGCTAGTGAGCATACCCTTATCGCTCGGGTTGACCCTCGGTCTGACATGCGCCCCGGCGACAAAGTCAAAATGGCCTTTAACAGCGATAAAATTCATGTCTTTGACCAAGAAACCGAACAATCCATGTCTCAAATTAAAGGATAACCCATTGTTAGCGATGCACTAAGAGACACATGATAAAGGGAGAAAGCGGGTTACCGTTTTCTCCCTTTTGGTTTTTGGATTTTCCCTCTGTTTAAAAGTTTAAAATGGCTTCAATAATCGGAATTTCCAAAAAAATTCAACAAAACTAAAAAGGGAACAAGAGTTTGTCGATTCACCAAACTACCAAATTTTTAGGACACGGGAAAGTCCGTGTCTTAATCTTAGTACTTAGCTGGCTATCAACGTAAGCCGAGACATGTAGCACATGCTTCAGCCTGTGCCGCACAGTCTAAAGACTGTGTTACGATATTATCTGTCGCACGTTAAGTTGGTAGCCCCTTAGCTTTGTTTAGAAACGATAAACTTCTGAAGGAATACAGATATGCTAGTTACATTAATTGTTATGGATGGTTGGGGCTTAAATGCCCGCAAAGATCATAATGCAGTCGCACAAGCAAATACCCCATTTTTCGACTATATATGGAACAACTGGCCTAGCGCGGCCTTAGAGGCTTCTGGCCCAGCTGTCGGTTTGCCCGTTGGACAGATGGGCAACTCTGAAGTCGGTCACATGAACCTCGGCGCGGGCCGAATTGTGCCGCAAGATTTGACCTACATCAATGGGTTGATTGAATCTGGTGGTTTTTTTGAAAATTCCGCCCTCAACGAAGCGATACAACATGCCCTTGATAACAATAGCGCCCTTCATTTGATGGGCTTATTGTCTGACGGTGGCGTACACAGTCATCAGAAGCATCTATACACCATTTTGCGATTAGCCAAACAAAAAGGGCTGACCAAGGTGTTTGTCCATGCCATGATGGATGGTCGAGACACCCCGCCGCGCGGGGGGGGCGATTATCTGAAACAGCTTGAGAGCCAAATCAAGCAGATTGGCTGTGGCAAAATCGCCACTGTGACCGGACGCTACTACTCGATGGATCGGGATAAACGATGGGAGCGCACCAAGTTGGGATACGATGCCATTGTTGAGGGTACGGGTAAAACAGCTGGAACTTCTGCCGAAGCGATTGAAGCCTCATATAATGACGAGGTGGGCGATGAATTTGTCATTCCGGTTGTGCTGACCGATGATTCAGGCGAGCCAATCAGCAAATTGCAAGACAATGATGCCATCGTTTTCTTCAACTTCCGAGCCGATCGCGCTCGACAGATGACCCATGCCCTGATTGAGCCAAGTTTTGATGGGTTTGAGGTTGCACAGCGAAAAAACATCAAAATGATCACTTTTATGCACTATTACGACAATCAACAACCCGCGTCGGCCTTTGCCGTGCCGGAGTTAGCCAATGGCTTGTCTGAAACCGTCTCTAAAGCGGGACTGAAACAGTTCCACTCTGCCGAAACGGAGAAATATCCTCATGTAACCTACTTTTTTAATGGCGGCCTAGAAGTTCCGTTTGAGGGTGAGCAACGCATTGTTGTACCATCGCCCAAAGTGCCGACCTACGACCTGCAACCAGAGATGAGCGCGCATGGAGTCAAAGATGCGGTGGTCGAGGCGATTAAATCGGGCGAAAATGGATTTATTCTGGTCAATTTTGCCAACCCCGACATGGTCGGACATACTGGCTTTTTAGACAAGGCCATCATCGCCTGCGAAACCGTTGACGACTGTGTACGTCAGGTGGTTGAAGCCACCGTCGAGATGGGCGGAGTGGCCCTCGTGACGGCGGATCATGGCAACTCGGATCAGATGCTTGATTACGATACGGGCAAACCGCACACCGCCCACACCACTAACTTAGTGCCGTTTGTATACGTGGGCAAACAAAAACCGACCTGGCGATTTGCCAATGGGCAGTTAGGCAATGTTGCCCCCACAATTTTAGCCTTGATGGAACTTGAGCAACCTGCTGATATGACCTGTCAATCACTGATTCGAGAGCAGTAAATTATGTATTATCTATTAATTAGCCTCGTGATTAATGCCATCTCCTTATGGGTGGCGGCCTTTATCGTGCCGGGGATTCACTTTGACACCTCGGTCATCGGTATATTCACCGTCGCCCTAATTTTTGGGATGGTAAACACCTTAATCAAGCCGATTTTGCAGATTGTAACCTGTCCCTTTTACCTCTTGACCTTGGGGCTATTTACCTTTGTGGTGAACGCCTTAATGTTGATGTTAACCAGTTGGCTGGTCGGCTCGGCCTTCCATGTGGATAGTTTTTGGTGGGCACTCCTCGGCAGTATCGTCATTAGCATTGTCAGTACCTTTTTGTCCCTATTCTTAGGGCCGGAAGAACAGGATGATGACGAGGGTGATGTGGTAATCATCAAGCATCACAACTAAACCGGATTTTCTTTTTCAAAATTTAAAAAAAGAGGAGGTGAGTCGTCATGACCCACCTCCTCTTTTTGTTTGATAAAAACCTATTTTGTTTGATAAAAACCGAAGGCGCATTTTGCCTGCTAGTCTGCGGCGCGCAACTATAGATGTTCAGATTCAGTCATCACATCACCTTCCCGCAAGTTCTAAACTTGCGGGAAGGTTGGGCTTGAATTGAAAAACATTATCTGAAGGACTGTTTAACGCGCTTCCCGAATATCTAACACTTTCTGCTCATCAACCTGCTCCAACACGCCCTGAACCTGCTCAATGGTGGCGTTGGGTATCTTAACCACCACGTCATAATAACCGGGTGATCGAGGTGCGGGGAAGGTGCCAATCCCCATGACCCCCCACTGTTGTTCGGCCAAAATAGTCATCAGTCTAGCAAATTCACCGGGGCGATTGGGCATGCGTACCGTCACCCGAACTCCCTTTGACGGTAGCCCCAACATCAGTTGATAACTCCGCAACACATCATGCTCGGTGATAATGCCGACCACGATATTTTTATCCTCCATGACCAACAAACAGCCTACTTTATTTTCGGACATATACTGCGCCGTCCGTTCAACGGTACGGTCAGCAGTGACGGTTAAAACCTCTTTGGCTTTCAGCATCACATCGCTGACGGTCAGGGTGGTTAAATATTGGCTAATCTCCCAAATCGACAAACTACCGAGCGTGTCCGGTTTGACATGCAACCGTTGGCGAGTGACTAGCCCCTCCAATCGTTTGCCATCTCCCACAATCGGCAAATGGCGGATGTTATTCTCAGCTAAAATCTGTTGGGCCGTCACCACCGAAGCCGAGGATGGTAACATTATGGGATGACGGGTCATGCAATCTTTTACTAACATGGGTCTAAGATTCAATGATTCGGCGATTCAGTGATTCGTGCAATTTTGGCGATTCAGTGCTTCGTCGATTCCGTGATGTAATGCGCCATAACAAATGACGGATAAAATATGTTATTCAAAAGGAGTGCTTTGCGATTCAGCGATCTCGATGATTCAACATGAGCTTAGGAATGAGTCCTAAATAAGTTGCGCGTTTGGCAATCGTAGGGGCTAGGCAAGGCGGTGTAGCGTTGGTTTGAAATCAGAACTCCAATCCGCCTTGCCTCGCCCTGAATCCACGGAATGACGGGCGAGGCAGGGGCGGAGCGGAGATGGTCGCACATTCCAAGTCTAGACCGCCCTGCCTAGCCCCTACCATAATCTCTGACGCAAATGCACATGTTAATTAATGCCCATTCCTTACGCCTCACGAATTACCGGCTCAAATTCGATCAGCTTTTCTTTCGGGATGTGGCACAATATATGATGTTCACTTGCCACGTTTTGCCATGGTGGGGCGGTAGTTTCGCAAATTTGGCCGTTATCGGACAGGAGTTGTTTGCGCGGGCAACGGGTATGGAAGCGACAGCCACTCGGTGGGCTGATTGCACTCGGCACGTTCCCTTCAAGCCGGATCCGTTTTTGTTGTGCGGACGGGTCGGGAATCGGCACGGCGGAGAGCAGGGCTTCGGTGTAGGGATGGTAGGGTGGGGCATAAATTGCCTCTGCCGGGCCAAGTTCCATGACCTGTCCCAAATACATGACCGCCACATAGTCCGAAAAGAAGCGAACTACACTCAAATCATGGGCGATAAACAGCATGGTTGTCTCATTTTCGGCCTGAAGCTCCAGCAGTAGATTTAGCACCGCCGCCTGCACTGACACATCCAACGCGCTAACTGGCTCATCACACAAAACGAGGTCGGGACTACTGGCGAGCGCACGAGCAATACCGACCCGTTGCTTCTCCCCACCGCTCAACTGGCTCGGCAGGCGGTCGATATAGTTCTCGCCCAATCGCACCGCTTTTAGTAGTTTGACCACCTCTGCCCGAATCTGATTTTTCGGCACGGTCTTAAATCGGGCCATGGGCCGACCAATCTGTTGCCCCACAGTGTAGGATGGGTTCATGGTTGAGTCAGGATTTTGGAACACCATTTGGAGTTCCCGAATGGTACTCTCATCCCGTTCAGAGAGATGCGTGGTGATGTCAACTCCTAAAAATTGAGCATCTCCGGCGGTACTGCCTTCCAAGCCGATAATCGTCTTAATCAAGGTACTTTTGCCACAACCCGACTCTCCGACAATGCCCAAAGTACTCCCCTTTGGTACGGAAAAACTGGCATGTTCCAAAGCCTTAACATAACGGGGCTTGTTAAGTCCCATAATATCTCGTATCGAACCACCCTGCGCGGTGTAATATTTCTGCAACCCATCCACCTGTAAAATCGGAGTTTGACCAGTTTTTGTCGCGATTTGAGGGGGCAACACGTCAGCCGTCGGTTTCCATGCTCGCCAATCAACCTCCTCAGCAAAGTGACAGCGCACCGATTGTCCATTAGGAAATTGGCGCAGGGCTGGTCGCTCCTCCTCACACTTCACTTGCCGATAGTCACAGCGCGGGCCAAAGATACAGCCCACTGGGCGATTGTTGGGCGGTGGCACTCGACCTCGAATCGGGTACAGAACACTGCTGGCCTTGTCTGCGCCGAGTTTTGGCACACAGCGAATCAGTCCTTGGGTGTAAGGATGGGTCGGGTTTTTATAAATCTCCTCTACCGTGCCTCGCTCGACCATTTCTCCGGCATACATGACCCCAACATGATCACACACCCGCGCCACTACGCCAAGGTTGTGGCTGATGTACATAATCGCCGTGTCGAACTCGCGACGCAATTCGGCGATTAAATCGAGTACTGTGGCCTCCACTGTCACATCGAGCGCCGTGGTCGGCTCATCCATAATCAGCAGGGCTGGATTGGTCAACAAGGCGGTGGCGATGACCACCCGTTGCTGTTGTCCGCCCGATATTTGGTGCGGATACCGTTTCATGACGTTGGCCGCATCGGGCATGTAAACTCGCTCTAACATTTCGATACAGCGGACTTCGGCCTCTTTGCCACTCATGTTTCGATGGACGGTCAGTACCTCTTTCATCTGACTGCCAAGGGTCATGGAGGGGTTGAGGGCTTGCATGGGGTCTTGGAACACCATAGCGATTTGGTCGCCTCGCAAGCGGCGTAACTCCTCGCCTTCCTTGCCGACCATCTCCTGCCCTTGGAACTTGATACTACCCCGTTTGACGTAGCCATTACTCCCCAAAAAGTTGACGATGGCCCATGAAATGGTACTTTTACCACATCCCGACTCGCCGACAATTCCCTGACTACCGCCCCGCGGAATATCAAAAGAAACATCCTGCACCGCTTCTATTTCGCCGCCTCGTATTTTGTAGGCGACGGCTACATTTTTGACACTTAATACCGGTTTTGATGACATAGGCTCTTTGTTAATTATGAATTATGAATTATGAATTACGAATTATGGGTTATAAATAGTGAACATGTAAAGTTTTTGTATTTCACGACATCTATGAGGAGAAAAACACGCCTCACGTTTCACGCCTCACGTCTTCACTTCTCACTTCTGATATCGCGTTAGCTCTTCCCGATAGCCGTCGGCAAAGAGGTTCAGGCCAATCACCAAGGAGGCGATGGCGATGGAGGGCCATATTACCGGCCACGGGGTAACGAAGATGAAAGGTCGGGCCTCGTTGACCATGTTCCCCCAATCGGGGTCGGGTGGTGGTAGACCAATGCCCAAAAAGCCGAGTGTACCAATGGCAAAGATGGCATATCCGACCCGTAACATGCCATCGACCAACAACGGGCCGCGGGCATTGGGTAAGATTTCCCAGAACATGATATACCAGACACTTTCGCCCCGCGTCTCAGCGGCTCGGATATAGTCGCGGGTTTTGATGTCCATGGCCAAACTCCGCACCAGCCGCGCCACGCCGGGCGCGCCAGTAATCGTAATCGCCAAAATTACGACTAAATCCCCCTGTCCCATAGCCGAGATGACAACCAGATACAGCACAATACGAGGGAAAGCAATCAGCGCATCCAGAATCTGCATAATGATGGTGTCGTGCCAACCGCCCTGATAACCGGCCATCAGCCCCAACAGCGAGCCAAGGGTCAGCGAGCCGAGTACGCCCCAAATCGCTACCCCAACTGGCATGGGCCAGTCGCCAAAGGGTAAGGTGTAGCCGAACAGTTCATCCGGCAAACGAGTTTTGACCAGAATTACCTGCGTGCCGACCATGAGTCGTGATAAAGAGTCTCGCCCCAAATGGTCGGTACCGAGCGGATGAGTCAAAGTCGGTGACTCATTCTGGATGAAATCGGTGGCGTTGGCCGGATAAGGAGTCCAGACCAGTGAAATCAGAGCCACCGAAATCCAGAAGGCTACCATGGCCACGCCCACCGTGCCGACGGTGGAGTCGAAAACAATTGCAAAACTTTCCCATGCCCGCTGAATTGCTGATGGACGTTTTGGTAGGGTACTGCCTAATATTGGTTGAGTTACTGTCATAGTTTTATGTCCTATTATTGTTCAAACCAGCTTGGAACGGGATTTTAATAACTTGCGCGTTTCGACATCGCCTTCGACAAGCTCAGGCTACGAATATCGAATACGTGGATTCAAGAAGGTATAGGCCAAATCACCCAACAGACGGGTGATGATGGCGATGATGACGGTAATCATGGCCGCGGCCAGAACTGCGCTAAAATCGCCAAATATTGCCGCATCGTAGATATAGTTTCCTAAACCGGGGTAGCCAAAAATCGCTTCGACGACCACTAAGCCACCAACCAAATAGTTGACATGCAACATAATGACCGTAATCGGAGCCATGAGGGCGTTACGAATGGCATGTCGAATCACCACTCGATGGAAGGGCATGCCCTTGATAATGGCAGTGCGGATGTAGGGCGCGCCCATCACCTCGACCATGCTGGCTCTGGTCATGCGGGCCACGTAGCCCACCTCAACCAAGGTCAAGGTTAGTAGAGGCAGAATCAGCATCTCTGGGTTTTGGAAGATAGCATCGTCGGTCAAAAAAACGGCCACAGGTGGCACCAGTTCCAACCATATTCCTAACACAAGAATTAAGAAGACTCCGCTAACAAACTCTGGCGTGGCTGTGGCCGCGAGACTGGTTACGGAGATAAATCGGTCAATTGGTTTGCCTTCGTTGATTCCGGCCACAATGCCCAGGAACAGGGCCAATGGCATAATCAAAACAAACGCGACAAAAGCCAAGATGGCAGTATTACGGACTCGCGGCCATAAGGTGACGGCCACAGGGCGACGGGTTCGCATAGAGCGTCCTAAATCGCCCCGAAGCATGCCTTTACTGAGAGGAATGTATTGACTCGGCCCATCCTTCTCCTCTCGTATCCCGGCGGCTGTTTTGATAAAGACCACCTCACCACTGCCCCGCACCCATTTGACGGCACTGTTGGCATTGTTCAGCCCCCAAAAAATTTCACCTTTGCTGTCATTTTGCCACACCTCGGCTGGTTCTTTGACCGTTGAGCCGTCCGGTTGACGTTGGAGGGCAAACAGTTCGCCATCCTCCATCATCCAGCGAGTTGCTTGCCCATTTACATCAGCCCAATACTCATTTTCACCTGTTTTGATGTTGGTAACAGAGATAATCGGGTATTCAACTGGAACCCACCAGTCGTTGCCAATCAACCAAGTAGCATAACGGGTGACGGTCGATTGGTCTAGGCCCAACTGTTTTCGTAACGATTCTCGTTGTTCGGGGGTGGCCTGAATCCCCAATATTTTAACAGTTACATCACCACCGCCAATATCAATCAGAAAGAATAGTAGCATTGATACCAACAACATGGTCACAACTGTTGAGATAAAACTGCGGATAAGAAAACGAGCCATGCGGCCTCCTTTGGCGTAACCGTTCACTCCCTCGTTCCCAATTCTCAGATTGGGAACGTATTTGCCATAAAAACTCTGTTTCTGGCATATTGCAAGTCACAAACAGAGTTTGCTTGAGCAATTGTGTTCCCAAACTGGATTTGGGAACAAGGGGGCTTCTGCATCACTACCATTAAAAGAGCCGAGAAACTTGGTCCAGTTTCCCGGCTCCCCATTAGTCTATTTGTAGCTGGACAATATCATTCTGAAAAAAACGAAGTGTCCACCATGATGCCACTTTAGAGTAGCTCCTTCGCAAACTACGCTCAGGATGACATGGATATAGGTCACTTAAACGCTAAAGTGATATTGTCGAAGTAGATAGTCAAGCGTTAAAGGTCGTTACGCCATACTTCGGTCATCATGTCGTAATTAGTGGGGTGCGATTGAACCCCTTCAAATTTATCGCTAGTAATGTTCCACAATTTTTTCCAGAAGGCGTTTCCAATCGGGCCACGCTCCTGCATAATATTCTCAAGTTCACACATAATCGCACGTCGAGCATCCACATCAAGCGTTGCTTCGGCCTGGCGTAACTTGTCCGTAAACTCTTCATCGGCCCAGCGAGTTTCGTTCCACGGCACAGGTTCACCGTTTTCATCAGCGATGTAGGCCAAGGGCAGCACCATTGTATCCAGCGGACGGTGAGTCCAAGCGGTGATACCTAAATCAACCTCGGTCCACCGTTCCCAATAACCGCCCGCCTCAGTAATATCAAGCCGAATATCGAATCCACCGGGGGCGGCCATCTCTTTTAAGGCTTGGGCGATGGCTGGTTCAGACTCATCGTTTTTGGTGACTAGGGTGACGGTTAGGCCATCGGGATGACCAGCCTCGGCCAGTAGGGCCTTGGCTCCTTCGGGGTCATATTTTGGAATTGGAAGCTCACAAAATGCCGGATGAACTGGGGCGACATGAGCATCAATCGACAGGTCTCCTTCACCAAAGTAAGCAAGTTGCAAGATTTTTTCTCGGTCTTGACACATCTTCAGAGCATTACGGACACGCACATCTGTCCACGGTTCAAGATCGACTCGCATACGGGTAACAAAACATTGGGCGGTACTGACCGGACGAACCATTAAACCCGGCACATCTTTCAGAGTTTGCCAATCACTGGGACGAGGTTGGAAAAGCGAGTCAACCTGTCCGCCCTGAATAGCGGCCACCGCCGCATCTCGCTTGAGCGAGACGTAGGTTAGCTCATCCAAATAGGGTAAAGGTTTGTCATCAAATCCTTTTTTCCAATAATCTTCTCGGCGTTTAAATCGGGCACGCTCACCCTCAGCATACTCTTCTAAGGTAAATGCCCCAGTTCCGACGGGCTGTTTGATGAAGTCACCTTCAAAGGTACGGGGTAAGATGATGGCCGGATAATGGAACAAATGCTCCGGTACACCGATATTACCTGTTTTCAAGTGGAGTTTAATCGTGTAATCATCTACTTTTTCAACACTATCCATGCCGTTTAGGTAAGAAAGCAGTCCTAACATCGACGAACCAACATCTTCGTTAAGCCATTCGCCAATGGTAAACATCACATCATCGGCCTGTAGCTCTTGACCATTATTGAATTTGATACCTTTTCTTAGGTATAATGTCCATTCGGTTACATCGTTGTTGGCTTCCCAATGATCTAACAGATGCGGACGGGTGATGTTATCCGCTCCGGTTTCGGTCAGGTATTCGCCCACTTGACGAGCCACGTTGGCCCCTTGCGTCCACGATAGGCGAGCCGGATGGTCAATCGCTTGTAGCTCCATGGCTGATGTCCAACTGCCACCCCGCTTGATAGTGCCCACTTCTTTCGCTGCGGAGGCTTCACCACCACTAGCAGCCTGTTCAGGCGCAGGAGTTTGGCTACCACCACAAGCCGACATCACTGTAGCTGTTGCGGCAGATGCACCGAGTAAGGTGGCAAATCTCATAAAATCACGCCGAGTCATATTGCCTTTGCGTAAACTGCTCTGCATATCCCATATTGCGGGATGCAGTCCGTTTTTTCGTTTTTCCATAATCTTCTCCTCATTAATAGTTATATAGAATCAATTACAATACTAAATCGTTTATTTATTTTTGGCCGCGTGATTAGTCAGTCCAAAATAGGGGCTGTCATCATTGTCAGGTCTATGTTGAATGGCGATATAGATACCCGACCAAAAAAGCTAAACCATTTATATTGTACCGAGTAAACGGTAAATAATAATTTGTATTATCGTTTATATTTGGGGATTACTTAAGATGGAAAAATTGCAATAGCTATAAGGTGTAATTATTGCATATAAATGGTGTATTGGGATTTTCTGTTTAAAAAAAGAGGGTTGAATGTAGTTGTAAAGTAAACACAACAATAATTACTAACGCTATGGAGTCTATAATACCACGTCTCGCTAGAGTTGCCAAATCATTGTTGACGACAATATTTTTGTATTAAAATGAAACGAGATGAGCATAAGTTTATCATTTTTCAACAATGGTAGTGATCAAAATGAACCATGCCGAGTAATTTGCTGGTTCTACGGATATTCCGTGCAAAACGAGTCCTGATTTATCAAGTGGAAAAAGGTAGTCCTGCACAAGTAGTGATCCGGATCCGTTAGCTACCCGCAAGTTCTAAACTTGCGGGTAGCTGATCACTACTTGCATGCAAAGCAAGCTTTGCACTCCGGATCACTAGGAATGAGGAATGAGCATTAATTAACATGTGCATTTGCGTCGGAGATTATGGTAGGGGCTAGGCAGGGCGGTCTGATTTTGGAACGTACATCCATGTTCTCTCCGTCCCTGCCTCGCCCGTTATTCCGTAGATTCAGGGCGAGGCAAGGCGGATTGGAGTTCTGATTTCAAACCAACGCTACACCGCCTTGCCTAGCCCCTACGATTGCCAAACGCGCAAGTTAATTAATCCCGATTCCTACATCTGCACCACTACCGAATTTTGCACGGAAACTCCTAATGAGCCAATTTGCTATCCGCATATTCGGAAACTTGAGAATATTATCGAAGAGTGGTATAATAACATGTCAAGCATATAACGTCTTGAAAGGAAAATTAGATGACAACGACAAACGGAAACGACTATACAGCAGAAAATATTACCGTCTTAAAGGGGCTAGAGGCTGTGCGCCGTCGCCCCGGCATGTATGTTGGCGGGACAGATATAAAAGCGTTGCATCACCTCGTGTATGAGGTGGTAGACAACTCGGTGGATGAGGCATTGGCTGGCCATTGTGACCATATCATCGTCACAGTTCATCCCGACAATAGCCTCTCGGTGGAGGATAACGGGCGTGGGATTCCGGTGGACGAACACCCAGAAGAGAAGGTCTCCTCGTTACAACTGGTATTAACTACCCTCCATGCCGGAGGTAAGTTTGATGGCGGAAACTACAAAGTATCGGGTGGGTTGCATGGGGTTGGAGTCTCAGCCGTCAACGCTCTGAGCGCGTGGATGGTGGCAGAAGTGCATCGAGACGGGGCAGTGTGGCAACAACGGTTTAAGCGAGGCATCCCCCAAAACAACGTCACCAAAATCGCTGATTTACCAGCGAATGAGGCCAACAAAACTAGTACAAAAATCACCTTTATGTTTGATGACGAGATTTTTGAGGGCGTGACCGGATATAACTGGAACACCCTTCTTGTTCGATTTCGGGAGATGGCCTTTGTTACCAAAGGAATCCGTATCACCTTTGTTGATGAACGAGTGGCATGGCGACGGGAATACAGTTTCTATTTTGAAGGGGGCGTGACCTCCTTCGTGCGCTACCTGAATCGCAATCGTAATTCATTACACGACCCAATTCATACCGAAAAAATCATCGATGACGTGGGGGTTGAGGTTGCCATTCAATATACCGATGCCTACACCGAAAGTGTGTACGCCTTTGCCAACACCATCCACACGCCAGACGGTGGCACGCACCTGACAGGTCTACGGGGCGCGTTGACTCGTACTATCAACGACTACTCTCGTAAAAATAACATCCTCAAAGAGAACGAGAATAACTTCTCTGGTGATGATACTCGCGAAGGCCTGACAGCCATTATCTCGATTAAACACCCCGACCCCCAGTTTGAAAGCCAAACCAAAGTCAAGCTGATGAACGCCGAAGTGCGAAACATCGTCGAGACGATTGTGGCGGAAAGAATATCGGCCTTTTTGGAAGAGAATCCTCGCTCGGCCAAGACGATTATCGAAAAATGTCTGACCTCCTCACGGGCCAGAGCGGCGGCTAAAAAAGCCCGTGAACTGGTTTTGCGTAAGAGCGCGCTAGAGAGTAGCACCCTACCCGGCAAACTGGCCGACTGCTCTAGTAAAGACTCGGCCAACACTGAACTGTATCTGGTTGAGGGCGACAGCGCGGGTGGCTCGGCCAAACAAGGCCGTGACCGACGCTTCCAAGCGATTTTGCCCTTGCGTGGTAAAATCCTCAACACCGAGCGAGCTAGACTGGATAAGATTTTGAGCAACAACGAAGTCAAAGCCCTCATCACCGCCCTTGGTACGGGCATTGGCGACGACTTTACCCTAGACCGTCTCCGCTATGGGCGCGTTATTGTCATGTGTGATGCTGACGTTGATGGGGCGCATATTCGTACCTTATTACTAACTTTCTTCTTCCGCTACATGTTCCAACTAATTGATGATGGACATCTCTACATCGCCCAACCGCCGTTATATCAGATTAAACAGGGTAAAAAAGTGGCTTATGTTTACACTGAGGAAGAAAAAGATGCCTATCTAAAAAACCTGAACGGTCAAAAGACAAACATTCATCTGCAACGGTACAAAGGGCTTGGGGAGATGAACCCCGACCAACTGTGGAACACGACCATGGATCCTGAACATCGTATTCTGCTCCAAGTAAACATCGAAGACGCGGCCGCGGCGGACAAAACCTTCGACATGCTCATGGGCGCGGCGGTGCCACCTCGCCGGAAGTTTATCCAGACCCATGCTAAACAGGTTCAGAATTTGGATGTGTAATTATGCCAGTCGTCAAAATAAACGCAGAACGTCAAGTGGAGGAAGGGGTGTTGCGACAAGATCACGAAAAATCTTTAGCAAAGGTATAATATGTGTAAAATTTTGGCGATAGAAACTTCCTGCGATGAAACTGCCGCGGCGGTCATTCAAGATGGTAAAACTATCAAATCAAATATTGTAGCCTCCCAAATCGAGATTCATCGGCGTTATGGAGGCGTTTTTCCAGAGGTGGCCTCTCGGCAACATATTCTGGCCATCAGCACCGTCATTCAAGATGCGCTGATTAAAGCTCGCACGGGTTGGAACGAACTGAGCGCAGTAGCCGTAACTTATGGCCCGGGATTAGTGGGCAGTCTGCTCGTTGGAGTCAACACTGCCAAGGGGCTTGCTTTGTCATTAGGGATTCCCCTCATCGGTATCAACCATTTAGAGGGACATCTCTACTCAAACTGGTTACATACGGAACGGGATGATAGCAAACCCGACATTAAATTTCCGAATTTATGCCTAATCGTCTCCGGTGGGCATACCGAGTTGGTGCTGATGCATGATCATGGCAATTATGAGATTCTCGGTCAAACGATTGACGATGCCGCTGGTGAAGCCTTTGACAAGGTGGCTCGCATGATGAATTTGGGCTTCCCCGGTGGGCCAGCGATTCAAGAAGTGGCCAAAGAGGGGAATCCGCAAGCCCATAACTTCCCTCGCGCTCGACTGGGTAACTCGCTTGACTTTAGCTTCTCTGGTCTAAAAACTGCCGTGTTACGAGTAGTCCAAAAACATGGTAAATCTTCGGCCAAAATCTTACAACACCCCGCCGCGGCCGCCCAAGCAAAACCGAAACTGAACATCCCCGTCGCCGACATCGCGGCCTCATTTCAAATGGCGGTGGTTGATGTGTTAGTCAGAAAGACCAAAATCGCGGCGGATAAATATAACGTGACCGAGATTCTGATCGCAGGTGGCGTATCGGCCAACGCCCTGTTACGAAACAAGCTCATGGCCGTGGCCGGACGACCGGTTCGATCTCCCGCCATCCACCTGTGTACCGACAACGCGGCCATGATTGGCGCGGCCGCCTACTGGCACTATAGAGTTGATCACTTCTCCGATTGGGATTTGGATGTTGTACCGAATCTAAAACTGGTATAACCCAAACCATTTAATCGTTCACCCCGCGTTCCCAATCTCCAGATTGGGAACGCCCTTGCAGTAGAAACTCTGTTTCAACTTGTTACCCGACAGATTGGTTTAGAAAAAGCTAAAAACGGTAACACAGAGGTTCACGGAGACACACAGAGTTTCACAGAGGAAAAAATAAATCTCTTTTTTAAAAAACTCTGTGAATCTCTGTGAATCTCTGTGTCCCTCTGTGAACCTCTGTGTTAATTAGTTCAGGCTAAAAATTTTTGTCGGGTAGTAAGTGTTTCGACAGCGTCCGACTAATTGGTCGGACGCTCTTTTGATTCAATCACTTTCGCCTATTGTGCTGGAATATTGACCCGTTGAGCTGGGCCATCAAACATTAAGCGTAACTTGTTCAGCAGATTACGCCCCAAGATGATTTCGTCACCAACCTCGTCAGCGATGACAAATATATTCGGTAATCGTAACTGGCCCACTTGCACATCAACAAGGAATAGTTGCACGGGTCGCCATTCGCCCCAATGGCTCCGAATGTGGGTATTACTGATTGCTGGGGCGAGGATGTCTTGTAGATAATTCAGTGGCACCTAATGATCCATCCGCGCCTGTGTCGAGTAAGGCTGGAAGCAGTTGGGTCGATAGTCCCTCGTCAGAATTACGTAATATAACCTCAAAAGCTGGAAAATCTGGGTCGTAAGCGGTATTATATAGAAATTTCATTAGACCCCCCGTTTCATCCGAAAACTATGAGAGGTAAGCGGCTGATCCACCTCCTCTGTCACCAAGGTCATCATGACCGGAGTACGTCCGAATTGTTGGCGGACTCGTTGCCGCAACAGATCAAATTCGGCATCATGGTCAACCACCTGTCCTTGATGCATGGCAATGTATACCCCAAGGTATTTTTTCTTGAGGTCAGCATGTTGTTTTCGATACAATTCACCTTCTTGGGCGATTTTCCGACGGTCTAATTCCCATAAATAACGACGTAAGGCTTGACTAAACAGGTCGGTTAGATCGGTTTGATGGATTTGCGCGGTAACCTCGGCTTGTTGATAGAGTTGTTCCTCAACCATAATCGCTGGCATGACAGCCCTCCTAAAATGATAATTTGAGTATCTACAGTCTTTCAGATAATGGTTTTCAATTCAAGACCAACCTTCCCGCAAGTTCTAAACTTGCGGGAAGGTAACGGCTGAAAATGTTTATCTGAACATCTATACTGTAGGGAGAAATATTTACCTTGTTGGTGGATGCCAACCCGCTTCCACCCATTTTTGTCGAACTCTCATAGCAATAGGATCACTATCTAGCTGTAAACATGCTACGGTGGCTCGCCCAATGGCGGTCAAACCGATGACCCGAATTCCATCACTCGACCACTCAAAATGGTCAAACCAGTTTTGAATACGAGGGTTAAATAAGAACACAAGTTGATTGGTTTGTGGGTCAATTACAACGGTTTTATTACTCTTATAGCGATTACAGCGGGCACAAGCCAACCATAAATTATCCACTTCGTTAGAACCACCCTTTGATAAGGGGATAATATGCTCTATTTGCAAAATATCAGGGACGAGATATTGCGGATGCAGGCAATACCCACAGCGATTTTGGGCTACTTGACGAATTTCAGCGTCGAGTTGAGCTGATATATAAGTACGCTTCATTGGCTTATCGGCGACCTCAAGCCACGTTTAACCGCCACACTAATTGCTTGGGCTTTGTGTAACAAATCACGGTCATAACGAGCCATCAGACGGTCTAAATGTTTCAGCCCCTCGTCCTCCAGTTGCCCCTCGCGTTGACGGGTCAATAAATCACTCAGTATCGCTTGCTGACTGGCAGACCATTGCAAATCACACAAGGCTAACAGTTGTTGGTCAGGTAAAGCTCCAATCGCCGCCTCATCATCCTTAAAAAGGGGATGCAAAAATATCTCCAATTGTGTGGGAGATATAGCCCCTGTCTCTAGCCATTGTTTAACGGCCTCAACGACAAAGGTTTGTAAATTATGGGTTGATACTTGGCGATTATCTAATTCGGTTGCTAACCGTTGCGGTAACTCAATCGTTAAGGTACTCATCATGCCTCCGGTTATGTTATGCTGATAGCATTATAGTGGCGAATATGCGAATGGCAATTAACATCAGCTTATGCAAATTGTGGGAAAATCTTGGCACATCTCCTGAATTTATATTCACTGAGATTGTAGTTCAATTCAAAAACTAAGTCAAAAGAAAATAACCGCAACCATGACCGTCAACTTAAGAGTTCGTAGTAGGCTGTTTGAAGGCGATGAATCGCCTACTACAAACGTTAAGTTGATACTCATTCTTGAATCTTGAATCAAAAGAGCATCCGGCTAATTAGTCGGATGCTCTTTTTGATGTTGATGGGGTAATTTGCAGATGGTTCATGACAATTAATATTTTGGCATGATAAATTAGTTTGTGTTAAAATTGAAAAAATATGCAATTTGGCTTACTTAATAATTTAACCTCACTTTTTGAGTTCTCATGTGGACTTAAATGAGGTTTTGTTTTTTCACCCCCTCGTTCCCAATCTGGAGATTTGGGAACGTATTTGCCGGATGAACTCTGGTGACGATTTAAGGAGTCTTAAGAAATGATTAAATCAAGACAAAATGGTAAACTCTATCCTTTTACTTATCGCGCTCGTGAATTGAGGGTTTTGGCGACCTGGATTAAAGCCCAAGAGAGTGGATTGCTTATTGGCTTGGGAGGGGCTGGTAAATCTGATTTGTTGGGATTGTTAACGTATCATCCAGAAATAATGCGACAATATTTGCCGGAAGAATTAAAGGTGGCCTTGGTTTATGTTGATCTGAATAATCTAAGCAATTATCAGTCAGTTACTTTTTATCGGGTTATATTGCGTTCATTGTATGAAGCTCAGTCACAATTAACCCATATTGAGCCGATGATTCTTGACCGAATTGAACAATTGTATCGTAAAGTGGAATCTTCAAAGGACTCGTTCTTGTGTCAAAGTGCTTTACGAGAATTTTTATTTATTTGTCAGCAAAAAGAGATTCGGTTAGTTTTTATGTTAGACCCATTTGAACAGTTCTTTCAAAAGGCACCGATTCAGGTTTTGGATAATCTGCGGGGTATACGAGATGCGTTTAAGGCAAATGTATCTTATATTGTGGGGGTACGACAAGAGGTCGCTTACTTACGTGCTTCAACCGATTTAGGGGAGCTATATGAGATTTTAGATATGCACACCTGTTGGCTCGGTGCGTTTGAGGAAGATGATACTCGATATGTTATCGAACAACTTGAAACTAAATTAGCTCATACATTTATTCCTGAGCATCGAGATAAGCTGGTTGATTTAACCGGCGGGTATCCGGCTTTAATCAAAACAGTCGGCTGGTGGATATTTGAACAGTTACCTACGCCGCCCGATCCTGAAACTTGGCTTGATTCGTTGATGAAGGTCACGCCTGTTATGCATCGGTTGCAAGAACTATGGGATGGACTGACCAAAGAACAACAACATACCCTGATGATGTTGCAAACTGTATCGGCTGAGAAATCTTCCGAATCCCGCCAAAAAAAGCTGAAACAACCTACCGAAGAGCATGAAATAGTCCTAAAGAGGCTGGAAGCGAAACATTTATGTCAGCAAACTGATCAGGGTTGGAAAATTTTTAGCCCTCTGTTTTTCCAATTTATTAAGCCGTTGGGACCTCTTGGCGCAGGCAAAATATATAAAGATGAAAAAGGACGTTTTTTCAGGGGAAATAAGGAGTTAACCGACTTAGCAGGCAAAAGCCATCTATTACTAATACTAACTTATTTTTTAACTTGGCCGTATGAAGTACATAGTATTGATACTCTCGGTGAGGTTGGTTGGCCAGACAAGTACCCCGATGTGAGTGATGTGTCGGTTCAGGGAGCTATAAGTAACCTGCGGAAGCGGATTGAGCCGATCCAAGGTAAGCATTGTTATCTTAAAACTGTCGTCAAGAGTGGTTATCGTTTTTATCCAGAAGGCGCTCCAAGTATATAGTACAATTACGTGAGGCGTGAGGCTTCATGTTTAGAGCAGAATTGCTAAAATAGGAGAATAAGATTCTCTCATCCTGAAAATTCTGCGCTAAAACAGGCGGCTTGATTTTTGCTCGTTCCCAATCTCCAGATTGGGAACGCCTATGCCATAGAAACTCTGTTTCTGGCATGTTGCAAGTCGCAAACAGAGTTTGCTTGAGCAATTGTGTTCCCAAACCCAGTTTGAGAACAAGGGGGCTGAATGATTACAAGCAGGGATGCAAGAGGTAGTATCAAACTTTGCTTAAAACCCCCTTTAATTATATTATTAAGATGCCGGAGCTTAACCTGCACCTTACATTACACCATGTGCAACTTCTTTGCGGAAGTAGCCATTATTAGTAGAATTAGTCTTATCAGGAGAATGATATGGCCCCCCAAATTATATTTGACCCGTTACCAACGGATACCGACCAGATTATTAACAAGATGTTTCCCGATTATCAGGAGATTAAATTTCAGAAGCAGATGTTTGGTGGGGTCAGCGGTAGTGCCGTTTTTGTTATACGCCCCGTTGAAGCTACTGGAGAAGGAGAGCAATTGGCAGCCGTCTTGAAAATCGCCCCCCAAGAGATGATAAGGAAGGAATGGCAGGCTTACAAAATTTACATTAAACGATGGTTGCCCTTTAATACCACAATCAACCAATGTATTATAATACCCGAGGTAGCGTTGGGCGGATTACATTATGAGTTGACGGGAGGGGGGGTGTTCAAAATCAAAACCTTACGTGATTATGCGAAGCAGGCTTCCAGACCGAAACTGAAAAAGACTGTAAAAAGTTTGTTAACGGCTATACAACAATTGTGGCAAGCAAATGAGGGTCTAGAGCCAAAGGTTATGGTTTGCACAACCTATGATCCGATTTTGCCGGTTAATCTGGTGCTTAAGCCGACTGATGAGAATAGCTCTGAAACCCCAGCCATAATAATCAATCGGAGCAACTGTTTTGAACTTGATCTATCAACAATCAAACTGAACAGCCTGATACAAGTGGAAAATTTTGTGGTGACGGAGGTTGAGGATAAGGTGGTAACGTTTGATCTCCACCCTGTCCGAACTAACGTTACCCCTTCTTACCGCGTCCGCTTAAAGTTACCGGAAAATAGCCAAGCCGCGACCTACCAAGTGGGACAATCAGTAGCGCGAGTTATCGGACAAGTTTGCCAAACTCGGTTGGGGCGTTTGAAAGCCGAAGTTGAACAGGCCCTAAAAGCCGACCTTGAACAATCCCTCAACTTAGAAGCCAACGTCCTTTCTTTAGACGATGGAAATTGGTGGCCGAACCCTCTTGTAGCCCTGCCCGATATTTTGAACCAGCGCCGAGATATTAAGGTTGGACATATTCATGGGGATATGAACTGGGGTAATGTCTTGGTGACTAGCACGGGGGGTGTCCGTTTTATCGACTTCTCCGATGCCCGCCGTGATTACATCCTGCACGACCTATTAAAGTTGGAGGTGGGGGTGATTTCAGATATGGTTATCCCCATAATTAAAGAGCGTAACCTCGACATCAAACAGACGATACTCAGACAGACGATATATGATTTTTATCAGGCAATTCATAAGATAAATTGGTTAGATTCCCTTGATCAATCGCTTTACGAGCCATTTAAAGTGTTAAGCCTTATACGAAAAAAAGCCTATAACGTTCTAATCAGTATTGACAAAACAGAATATTATCAGGGATTGTTGATCTATCTGTTGGGGACGATGAAGCTTTGGTCAGAGGAATCTACCCATAAGATGGTGTTGTTTTGGGGCGCGTCAACGATTCTTAGTCTATTAGAAAACAAACCTATCAGACCAACATCTCCCGGCGGGACAATACCCTCAGATTCAGTCTTCTATATCACCCGACCACCTCATGATAAGGATTGTTGGGAGTATCTAAAAAATCACCCCGCCACGATTACCGTCCAAGCCCCAAGACAGATGGGCAAAAGTTCCATGCTCATCCGCATGTTAGACAAGATTAAGAAGGAACAACCCCATCACCAATCGGTTTTTATCGGCTTCCAAGGAGTGCCAAGGACGTATATCTCAAATACTGAGTTAGATATTAAGTTATTGCTACAATGGTTTTGCCGTTCAATCGGAGATGAGTTGGGCGTTGAGGATGAAGTGGACCAACGTTGGACAGGGATGGCGGATGACCTCAAAAAATGTGGTGATTATCTAACCAAATATATCTTAACTCAGATTAAAGGATCAATTGTCTTGATCCTAGACAATGTGGATCGGGTCCGTTCCGCGCCCTTTAAGGATGATTTTTTCGGCATGTTGCGAGACTGGCATGAGAAACGAGCCTATCGTCCTGAATTTAAACGTGTCTCCCTCCTGTTGAGCATCTGCACCGAACCCCAATTATTGATAGATGACTCGAATCGATCTCCCTTCAATGTGGGTGAAAAGATTGTTTTGCCCGACTTTGAGCTTGAACAGGTGAAACAGTTGAACCAACGTTACTACGGTCCTCCTCTGGAACAGGAACAGATTAAGGCCCTCCATGAGTTGCTGGAAGGACACCCCTATTTAACCCATCTAGCGTTGCACAAACTGTTTTATGATGCGTTAACTATCACCAAACTGATTGAAACGTCTGAGCAATATTGGTATATTTTTGAGGATCATCTGCAACCATATTGGGAAATTATAATAAACGACCCCTCCCTAAAGGAAGCGATTAAGTCAGTCTGCAAAAATGAGAAACCGGATCGCCAAGCGAGGTTGAGGTTAGAGGCTCTTGGGTTACTCACATGGAAAGATGGCCAACTTGTTTTTCGTAATCAACTGTACGCTAAATATTTTTGTAGTGGTCAGGCTGATGTTGAAAAAGGAGTGCAATAGCTTTTAGCTATTGCCAGTAAAAGCTGAACCTTTTGCATTCCAACATCATCTTGACCACCTTATATGCTAAATTTTAAGGAGAAACTTGAACCATGAGTGATCATGTAAAATTTGTGGTAGGTGGTACCGTACAAGCTGACGAGGGAAACTATCTGTCTCGGTCTGCCGATGATGATTTACTTAAAGCCTGTGTTGACAGAAAATTTGCCTATGTTCTGACTGCACGACAGATTGGTAAATCAAGCTTGATGATTGCCACATCCCAACAGCTACAAAAGAAGGGCTATCAGACCCCGATGATTGCTACCGCCCAACAGAAGGGCTATCAGACCCCGATGATTAGTCTAGCGGGGATAGGTAGTAATCTTGATAGTGATAAATGGTATGGCACCTTAGTGAGTGAACTTGGTGATGAACTAGGGATTGAAACAGAGGTGCAGACATGGTGGTTAGAACATTCCAATTTATCCAATCCTTATCGGTTCCAGCGACTACTACGAGATGTTGTTTTAACCGAAATTAGAGCACCAATCGTTATCTTTCTGGATGAGATCGATACCATGTTGCGATTTGAGTTTGGGGATGATTTTTTTGCTGCTATTCGATCAATCTATAATGATCGGGCCAAATATTCAGAGTATCACCGTTTGACCTTCGTTCTGCTCGGTGTCGCTACGCCGGACGACCTGATTAAAGATAAAAAACGAACACCGTTTAACATTGGAGAACGCATCGACGTAAATGATTTTACAAAAGATGAGTTAAAACTATTTGAACAGGCCTTGATTGACAACCATGGCCCTATTGGAGGTGAATATTTTGCCACAATTTATGAGTGGGCCAATGGACATCCCTACTTAACCCAAAAGTTATGTCGAGAAGTTTTTCAGATGACTGGGCCACTGAAGGATAATTTAGTTGAGCAGTTGGTCAAGAAGATATTTTTGAGTGAGGAGATCACCGACGAGAATCTGACATTTGTCCAAAGTCGAGTGCTGGCTGATCGTCATGTTTATGACATGTTACAAATCTATAACGACGTATTGACCGGGACTCCTGTTTTAGATAATACCCAGTCGATGCCTATCACTCGTTTGAAGTTGTATGGCCTTCTGGTCAGTCACAACAATCAACTCCATATCCGCAACCGTATCTATAAACAGTTCTTTGACGAAAGTTGGATACAGGATAAATTAGTCGATCCCAATTATAGTTCCTCCCAAGTGATTATTAGAAGAAGTTTAGATGAGGCGGAGAAAGTGGAAAAAACTAAACCATCTCAGGCTCTGGAGTACTACCAGACGGCTCAGAAAATGATTAATAAATATCCAGAATTGGATATTGAGTTAGAGATTTCGCCAGACAAGTTAGATAAGAAAATCAAGAATCTTAATGAGGCTATAACTGTCTATGCTGAGATAGAGAGACTTATAAAGGAGGAGAAAAATTCAGAGGCGTTGGATAGATTGATTGATACATTTTTGGTTCCAAAAAATTATCAATATCGAGATGTCGTCAAACTGTTTTGGCAATTGACTTATCCTATGGTGTATAAAGAGGATTCGCTCGAAGATAAAGCCTTGCAAGCAATCAATCGCCTGTTGAACAGTTGGTCATTTAGTACTGTGAAATTGGAAAAACAGTACACTCGTTTACAAACCGATATTACCAATCTGAATAGCCAGTTTTCTGAGTTTGATGAAATAAACGCAATTTGTCAACGGTTACAGAAAAGAATTGAGAAAGATCTTAATATCTTAAATGACTCCAAAACTCAGGTTGAAGGATGGCAAACAGGATTAAATAACGATAACGATAAAGACAATATTATATCGGCTATTGGAGTTTCGGACAAGGTTGATCATGGTATATTTCAGCTTCATAAAGGTCAAATTTTTGATATTTCTAGGGATACGGGTCAAATATATAGAAAAGAATTAGTAAGATTGCAGCAAAATTATATGTCTCCAAAAAAATTACGGGTAGGCTTTTTTTTATTCGTTTTCTTTATAACAATTTCATCATTATTACCAGTATTGGAACTGCTAATTTTTTTATACTGGAACAAGAAAGGTGGAAAATTTATACCTTATCGCTATCGATTGAGGTAATCCCGAAGCAATAGACAAGTCACAACTGAATAAGCAAAACGGTAGCCCTGCATCATCTACCCGCGAGTTCTAAACTTGCGGGTAGTCACCACTACCAGCAAACCAGCCCCAATTCTCACTGAGAGTTGGGGCTGGTTTTATTTGGGCCATCGACCATAAGTTCAGACTTTCTTCAGACAAACTTCAAGTGTGTCTGAGAGAAGTATGTATACTTGATGAGGTCTATTTATGGCTAGATGCTCACTCCCTTTTTATTGGCAATACACACTATAAATTTACCTAATAACTATAAAAACATACCTTAATGCCTCGTTTAAGGTAAATTGACCTGATGAGGATTGACCTGATGAGGACAATAATAAGGCTGTCGAAGTGAAATCCTTTGTTAAACGAATAATTCATCAATTCAGTCGAAATAGTAATCCTTAGTCGATATTTTGCATAAAAATATCAGTTAAATAAAAGGTTTCAGATTTTCTTCAAGTGGGCTTCAAGTGTTCTTGGGGCAAGTATGTTAAGATTACAGATGAATATCCGCAACTCTTTGAAATAGTTAGACCATAATCGGGAGGTAACGACATGATAGTTTTCATTCTTATCCATTGGCTCATTATAGATATTTTGGTGATTAGCGTAACTTGGGGATTGACCACCATTCTGCCATCATCCTGTCCTGACTGGTACCGACGCAACATTATTGATGATTATCCAGAATGGGTGCCAACGTAGCACAATCTTTAGATTGTGTTGCATGGTTCATTTTGTTATTGGACTTGCCCAAAGTACTTTGTGTTAGGATGACTGGTGGTTAAGTCAGCTAGGGAGCCAGTGGCGTATGACCTTTGAGGCTTGCTTTTTCATATACTGCAATATGTGGGTTATAGTTACTGTGTTAGCATATATTTTTTACGCTTTTATTTTTATTTGGAGAGGTTTTGAAGATGATAGTCTTTATGCTAATGGGAGATGGTTAGGTTGCCTTCTTCTTTCCTATTTCCCAATCATCCTTGGAGCAGTTTGGCCTATCACCCTTATCTTTGTAATTCTATCCGCATTTCATGATGGGGAGTAATCAAATAAGTAAATTTGGATAAGCTCACCCCACAACCCTTCAAACCGGAGGGGTTGATACAGGTTAATGATTAGCGACATGATTTACTTTTTGATAGTTCTCATTCTTATCATTCTTATCTCTTGGCTCATCATTGATATTTTGGTGATTAGCGTAATTTGGGGGTTGACAATCGTTTTGCCATCGTTCTGTCCTGACTGGTACCGCCGCAATATTATCGATGATTGTCCAGAACTTGAATTTTCTACCTCCCTAACTAAGACAGAGTTTAAAACCTTTCAAAACCATTATTATATCATTTTAATCAATAGGAGAAATATATGGTAATACGATGTAGGAATAAGATCAATGAATGATCAGAAGACACTAACTTTGAGTTTTTAATAAAATATCTATTAAATAAGGAGATTTAACTAATGTTTATTTACACACCCTCTGGGGTAAAAAATCTATACGCAGTAGTTATTCGTTTGTTGTTTGTAATAATAACCGTCAGTTGGGTTGGGATAGCCTACGCCCAAGGGCCGGTATCCCAAAGCATCAGCCCAATCGGTAATACCCACACCGCACCTTCAAGTTCAGCGGTTTCAATAACTTACGACCAACCCATTAGTACGACCACCGTTTCTACTCAAACCTTTGCGGTGCATGCCATGCAAACAGGTTTGTTGAGCGGAGAATACAGCACTGGAGTCATGCTCACCCCCTTGCAACCCTTCAAACCGGGGGAGTTGGTACAGGTCAGCGCGACCACCGGCACACTCAGCAGTGGTGGGCAGGGGCCAACTTCATCAACTGTGTGGCAATTTTGGACACAGGTTACAAATGGGTCAGGTACATTTACACCCGGCACAAGTTTAAGCGGTAATGATTGGACTCAAGCCGTCGCTGCTGGTGATTTAGACAACGATGGTGACATTGATCTGGTCGTCGGCAACAGATTTTGGTTTGATGTGATTTTACGAAATGATGGTTCCGGTAGTTTTGTAGATGCTGGACACGGCCAAGGAAGTACCGAGACCACCGATATTGAACTTGGCGATCTCAATGGAGATGGCTATTTAGATGCCATTTTTACAAACGATGGTACAAATGATAAAGTCTGGTTTAATGATAAATCGGGACAGCTTATTGATTCTGGACAATCTCTTGGAACCAGTAGCAACACGAGTGCTGTTGCATTGGGTGATTTAGATGGCGATGGCGACCTTGATGCCTACATTGCTAAACCATTCATGGTAGCTGATGAAGTTTGGTACAATGATGGTACAGGTAACTTTAGCAGTGGTCAAACCATCGGAAGTTCGTTCAGCAGTGATGTAAAGCTCGGTGATTTAGATGGTGATGGTGACTTGGATGCTTTTGTTAGTGCTAGTAAAGAGCAAGTTTGGCTAAATGATGGGCAGGGAAATTTTACGACAAATGGTCAAACCCTAGATGGCTCATCAGGTGAAAGCATAGCACTAGGTGATATAGACGATGACGATGATCTTGATGCTGTTATTGGAATGTATGGCGCGGCAAACAAGATATTACGCAATGATGGTCATGGTTCGTTCACTGATAGTGGACAAACTTTAGGTAGCGGATATACCAAAGATATTGCGCTTGGTGATATAGACAAGGATGGTGATCTTGATATCCTAGCTATAAATGCTAATAATCAAGCAAATACAATCTGGTCAAATAATGGTTCAGGTAGTTTTACTGTTACCCAGAGCTTATCTAATACAAGTAGTGTAGCCGGAGCCTTTGCTGATTTAGATGGGAATGGAAGTTTAGATATTTTCAATGGGAACGATGCGAGTGTCAATGAAATATGGTTAAATGGCGATTTTTCTCCGATAGTGGCCATGACTCTCGACAAAACAGTTGGCACTGCTTCTCAGCTTTGTAGTTCTACAGATATGATTAGCGTTACTGTGGGAACTGAAGTTACTTACTGTTATGAAGTGATTAATACAGGCAATGTGACCTTAGACACCCACACGCTGGCAGATAATAAACTGGGTACGCTCTTGAACTCAGTGAATTATACGCTTGCTCCAGGAAATCGCTACATATATAGTACAACCACTACAATTGGCTCAGATACAATCAACACAGCCCAATGGATTGCTTCTGATGGGTCTAATGTTATTACCGTAACAGATATTGCTACCGTAACAGTTATGACTCCTACCATTTATGGGGTAGACATATCTCCAAATCAGACAACGAGTAGCGCGCCCGGTGATCTATCTTATACTGTACAGATTACCAATACGGGTAATACGACGGATACCTTTGATATTACTACGGTCAGTAGCAAGGGCTGGACAACAATCGATTCAACCACTGTTGGGCCAATGTCTCCAAACGCAACGGCATCTATCAATGTTATGGTGACTATCCCCACCAATGTCAATCATAATGACTCTGATGTAGCCATTATTACTGCTACTTCGCAAACTACTCCAACTGTTTCTGACAATACGGCTCTGACAACTATTGCTAATCCACCTACAGATACACCCACACCTACAGTAGCTACAGATACACCCACACCTACAGTAGCTACAGATACACCCACACCCACACCCACACCTACAGTAGCTACAGATACACCCACACCTATAGTAGCTACAGATACACCCACACCTATAGTAGCTACAGATATACCCACACCTACAGTAGCTACAGATACACCCACACCTACAGTAGCTACAGATACACCCACACCTACAGTAGCTACAGATACACCCACACCTACAGCACCTACAGATACAGCACCTACAGATACAGCACCTACAGATACAGCACCTACAGATACACCCACACCCACACCTACAGCAACTACAGATACACCCACACTTACAGATACACCCCAGCCAGCACATGGCATTATTGGACGTATAACCGATATAGACAATAACCCATTGCCTGATATTGAGGTTATTCTTCTATCAGAAGGGGATTTATCAATCACCACCACCACAACTAGTTCTGGTAATTATGCCTTTTCTAATTTGGCAGATGGCTCTTACCGAGTTTGTTATCACGACCCCGCTGAAGTTTATGTCTTTGAATGTTATAACGATGCCCTCAAAGTAAATAATGCGACCACCATAACAATTGAGGGTACCGACGCTACCGGAATTGATGCTCAACTGAGCACCGAAAATATCAAAGGTAGCATTAGCGGTGTAGTGCTGGGCTATGATGGTAATTTACTAGAAAATGTTACAATTAGGGCTTTTGAAGAAGAACAAGATGATTGGTTGTTTAGAGCTTCTACCAAAAGTGACGCTACTGGTGAATACGAGATAGAATTGTCAAAAGGTAAGTATGTGCTTTGTTACGAACCAAACGAAACTTTGTATGCCTCCGAATGTTTTTCTGATGCTCAAAGTTATGATGAAGCACAACCCATCTCTGTGTCATCAGGGCTTAATACCCCTGACATTAACCCCACTCTTGAGCGAGGTAGTGTCCCCATTACAGTTAGTATCACTAGTGATGTTGCCCGCATTCTAACCCCTCGTGTTCCAGAGGATCCTCCAGTTGTGCATATGTATCAACTAGACTCTAATAACGCTTGGCGATATGACTCTGGTAGTGGCTCGGCTATACGAGATGAAGATTACCTCTACCGGTATAATGCTACTGTCCCCACCGGAGCAACCTTTCGATTTGGTTTTGAAGATACAGAAGACAAATTTAACTTCCAATATTATGTTAATAAACATACCTTTCAAACCGCCACTCCTCTTATGGTTACCAAACCTCTATCTATTGTTGTTGACTTTGCCCGTAGCGGAAGTCTCTCTCAATTACAAGGACAAGTAACCCATGATGGTACGCCTTTAGCTGACATTGAAGTGTATGCCTTGCGGGAAGAAAGAGTTACCAGTGAATGGCAATGGCAATTGGTGGGCCATCTGTTTGATAGTGGCACCACGACCGATGCCAGTGGAGTTTACACAATTACAGGCTTGCCACGAGGTAACTACATAGTCTACTTTGTTGACCCCACCAATACCCGTCCCGCTCGCTATCACACTGGCGGTGATTTGGATGATGCCAGTAATAGCCCAATTACATTGAATATGGGTGAAACTAAAACGGTAGACATTGATCTTGATATCCCTATTGTTCCACCGGTAGCCAGTGCAGAGATTGGGAGTTGGGGTTGGAGCCGTGTATCAGCTAACCAAGTTAATGGGCAGATTACAATTGAGATTGATACAGATGGCATGGGGCCAGTAGGTGCAGGTATTGATGTACCCATTAAAACCGAAGCTACCTGCCCCAACGATTTACCTGCTTTTGAGGTTGAGTTAAAAGCGGATACTACTGGTTACTCTTACTCTTACTCTATGACTCCGGTTAATGCTGGTAATGCTTTACATGAAACAGTTATCCCAGGATTTGATTTAGAAATACTTGGAGAGTGGGGATGGGATGAACGGTGGAGATGGGATGAATGGGGATGGGATGAATGGGGATGGGATGAATGGGGATGGGATGAATGGGGATGGATACCTAGTGAGATTCCGATGCAATTAACTGCTGAATGGAAATGTTCAGATGGTTCAGGGGGCTTTATAACACGTACCAAAACAATTGGTGAGTTAGACATTTTTGACCCCAGCGGTTTTATTACTGATGTCGATACAGGCGAGCCAGTCGTAGGGGCAGTTGTAAGGTTATACAAACTACAGGGCTGGACTGCAAAGCTGTATCCTGGTGATGACACGGCCTATACTTGCCAATCACACAACTCCAAAGACTCCGCAGAGCTTTGGAATCAAGTAGCTCCAACAGAACAAGGTTTATTTGCCCTACCTGATTTGGGTGAAATTAGCCCAGGTATAAACCCACAAATTACCAATGGTGCAGGCCATTACTCTTGGGATGTAGTAGCCGGTTGCTGGTATATAACCATAGAAGCCCCCGGTTATGAAACCAAAGTCAGCCCCGTGGTCGGCGTTCCCCCCGAGGTGACAGACCTGAATGTGGCTTTAACGCCACTCGAAAAGGCTAGTAACAACCTTTATCTGCCTGTCATCATCAAATAACCCCAAGCAATAACCAGACCTGACAGGTTTTCGTACCTGTCAGGTCTTTGGCGAGAGATTCTCAACACATGTATCACGGCCTTTAGGCTGTGTACGGGACAGGCTAAAGCCTATCCTACTTGCCGATTATGGTCAGGTAGTCAGCATAGTTCGACACAAAAAAGAGCGTCCCCTCAATTTCAATCCGAGAGGACGCTCTTTTTGAATTATGAATTGTGAATTTGGATTTTAGATTTACCGCCTTCCTCCTTCAAGGTGTGCTTTTCTCCTTGAAAGTGTCAGGTTTTCGTACCTGTCAGGTCTTTGGCGAGAGATTCTCAACACATGTATCACGGCCTTTAGGCTGTGTACGGGACAGGCTAAAGCCTATCCTACTTGCCGATTATGGTCAGGTAGTCAGCATAGTT
>JAUCGB010000037.1:0-747 GCA_030377895.1 Anaerolineales bacterium HSG24 | reverse complement strand
TTCGACACAAAAAAGAGCGTCCCCTCAATTTCAATCCGAGAGGACGCTCTTTTTGAATTATGAATTATGAATTGCATAGAACCTTAATTCCACTCTAAAACAGCTTGAAAAATAACTTCGTAGTTTGAGGGTTTGGAAAATAAATTCCGCCAATCCTAGATATAAATCACCGTTCAAAATCATTTGTTCCCCGTAATTTTTCTCGCGGTTTGATGATTTAATGCAAAAATTGTTATTCAAGTTACTTTTTTTGAAACTACAGTAAACATTGCGGAAGTTACTCTTTACCCTCAAATCAAGGGGGTTTACGGTTCTATGAATTGTGAATTGTGAATTATGAATTATGAATTATGAATTATGAATTGTGAATTTGGATTTTAGATTTACCGCCTTCCTCTTTCAAGGTGTGCTTTTCTCTTTGTGCGAAAGACGGCATATTATGCCGAGCGTAAACGAAAAACACCTTGAAGGTGTGGACGCAGGGAACGGTTCGGGAATGACCGCCAATCAAAAAGCCCGCGAATTATCACTCGCAGGATGAATTTTGAGCCAAAAAGTCATTCGCGTCAACTGGATTAACGGTCTTATGCTGGCACTCCCCCAACTATTCTATGCGCCCATCTGAACTTCACCAATACTATCGAGGTTGTCATAATCGATATAGACTTTGGTTGGTGGCGCAACCGGAAATTTCTGTTTGAAGGTCACAAACAGATAACCGAGTGCGTGATCTTGATCTAGCTCTAG
>JAUCGB010000177.1 GCA_030377895.1 Anaerolineales bacterium HSG24 | reverse complement strand
GTCACGCTTGTAGCGTGACAATAATCGTTCGCCTGTATTGCTTGAGGTATTACGGCGTTTATTAAGCAAACTAGTGACGCTACAAGCGTCACCTACAATGGTTTTATTTGTAAAGCAAACTCAACGGGTAATGAACCATGCCCGTTCGTAGTAGACACTTCAATATCTTTGAAAGCGATGAAAGCGATGAAGGCGATGAATCGCCTACTACAAACGTTAAGTTGACACCAAGACCATGCCTCGCGCATGGTCTTGTGATTCAGGTCAGTTAATGGTAACATTCGCTCCAAAATATTTATTACTTTGGAGCAGATATGCCATCCCCTGAAAATCCTATGTTGTTTGAATTTGGACCGTTCATGATTCGCTGGTACGGTCTACTGATTGTCACAGGCGCGCTACTCGCCGCCTATGTTGGAACGATTGAAGCCAAACGGCGCAGAGAGAATCCTGACCATGTTTGGAACCTGTTAATCTGGTGTCTCATCTTTGGAATTCTAGGCGCTCGATTATACCATGTGTTATCCTCCCCACCGGGCGCAAGCCGGGGATTTAACTACTATTTTTACGAACATCCTTTTACCGAGTATGTGATTTTGGGTATCACCATCCCCTTTCCCACCGCGCTACAGATTTGGACTGGTGGAATTGGTATTTTTGGAGCCTTGTTAGGCGGTATCCTAGCAGTATTGATATACACCTACCGAGAAGAACTGAATGTCTGGCGCTGGCTTGATATTCTAGCCCCCGGCATGATTCTGGCTCAAGCCGTTGGACGCTGGGGCAACTACTTTAACCAAGAGTTGTACGGCCCACCCACCGATTTATCGTGGGGTATTTTGATTACCAATGTCAATCAGCGGATTGCCCCTTACAACGACCTAACCGCCTATCCGCTTGACACCATGTTCCATCCGGTATTCCTGTATGAATCACTCTGGAACTTGGTCGGTTTTGCCTTGATGATCTGGATTGGGCGTAAATATGCCAGCAAGTTGTATGATGGGGACATTCTCTCCATCTACTTGATTTGGTATCCGCTTGGCCGGTTGATTATTGAAAATCTACGCCCCGATGCGTGGGTCATCAGCGGTATACCCACCGCCCAAATCGTCAGCGTCTTGCTGATTTTGCTCGGTGTGGGTCTAGTTGTTTTTCGTCACAAAAACCCCGAATACGCCACCACGCCCAATACCGAAGGCTCAACCTCAAAAGGCCGACGGCGGCATCAGGTGCAAAAATCGAGTTAATTTTCAGGACAAAATTGACGAATTGGTAGTCCTGCACATGTAGTGATCACCTACCCGCAAGTTTGGAACTTGCGGGTAGGTAACTGACATATATCACTACTTCTGCACTACCGACGAATTAAGCCCAAAGCAGCTGAATAATTACGGCTATCAACTAAACGTGCGACAGATAATATCGTAGCACAGTCTTTAGACTGTGTACGGCACAGGCTGAAGCATGTGCTACATGTCTCGGCTTACGTTGATAGCCATAATTACAAAACAAAAAGACCGAACTATTCAATAGTTCGGTCTTTTTTTGCAAAGATAGCAGATACATATCTGCTACATCGTTTCACGCATCACTAACGACCTGAAGCAGATATACCTTTTTCTTTCAGAGCGATTTGGGCTGCGGCTAAACGGGCAATTGGTACTCGGAAGGGGGAGCAACTAACGTAGTCTTGGCCGATTTTGTGGCAGAAGGCTATAGAGGCTGGATCGCCACCATGCTCACCACACAGACCAATTTCTAGGTCAGGGCGACTGGATTTACCTTTCTCAATGGCGATTTTCATCAATTCGCCGACCCCATTTTGGTCAAGACTTTGGAAGGGGCTAATTGGCAAAATTTCGTCTTCGATGTATTTAGGAATGAAACTACCTTCCACATCATCACGAGAATATCCGAAGCAGAACTGGGTCAAGTCGTTTGTTCCGAAGGAGAAGAACTCAGCCACTTCGGCCACTTTGTCAGCCGTGAGAGCGGCTCGAGGAATTTCAATCATGGTTCCAAACTGATAGTAGACCTCAATGCCTTTTTCAGTCATAATCGTTTTGGCGATTTCTTCTAACTGAGGTTGAATAACTTTTAACTCGTTGACATGTCCGACCAACGGAATCATGATTTTCGGTTTGGGATTTACGCCCTGTTGTTTAACGTTACAAGCCGCTTCGATAATCGCGCCAACTTGCATTTTAACAATACCGGGCATCATCACGCTGAGGCGTACCCCGCGCAGACCCATCATTGGATTGCTTTCGTGCATGGAGTGGATGGTATGCAGTTGGTCTTCTTCGTTGGAGGTGCGGTCAGTTTTGGCTTCTAACACCTCTTCCAACCCTTCCAAGAACTCATGCAATGGTGGGTCAATCAGACGAACGGTGACAGGTAGTCCGTCCATAGCGGTGAAGATACCTTCAAAGTCACTGCGTTGGAACGGTAGAAGTTGATTGAGATATTGCTCTCGGTCTTCCTCATTTTTTGCCAAAATCATTTGCTGAACAATCGGCAGACGCTCTTCTTCAAAGAACATGTGCTCAGTACGGGTCAAGCCAATCCCTTGCGCGCCAAAGTCAAGCGCACGCTTGGCATCATCAGGATAGTCGGCGTTGGTCCAGACTTCTAACTCGCGGAACTCATCAGCCCAAGAGAGCAGGGTGACAAGGTCGGCTTCTTCTTCAAATTTGGGGGTAATGGAGGGGATTTTGCTAGCAAAGGCTTCACCACTACCACCATCAACCGAAATGTATTCGCCTTCTTTAATCACTGTGCCGTTAGCAGCAGTGAAGTTGCGATTGTTCAGGTCGATTTTAATATCGCTCGCACCAACCACACAAGGTACACCAAATTGACGGGCGACGACTGCGGCGTGACTAGTCGCGCCACCTTCGCTAGTCAAAATACCACGAGCGGCTAACATGCCATGCACATCATCCGGACGGGTGAAAGGACGAACCATAATCACATCTTTACCTTCATTAGCCCACTCTTCGGCTAAATCGGCATCAAAAACGACCATCCCTACTGCGGCTCCGGGTGAGGCGTTGACGGCTTTGGTCAGGCGTTTGCCTTCACTAGAAGCGGCTTTTTTGGCTTCAATGTCAAATTGAGGGTGAAGCAAGGTATCAACCTGCTCTGGGGCAACTCGCAAAACAGCTTGCTCTTTGCTAATCAGCCCTTCGTTTGCCATATCGACGGCGATTTTAATGGTCGATTTAGCTGTTCGTTTCCCATCTCGAGTTTGGAGCATCCACAATTTACCTTGTTCAATGGTAAACTCCATGTCTTGCATTTCGTGATAATGACCTTCTAACTTGCCACAGATATCGACAAACTGTTGGTAAATCTCGGGCATCTCTTCTTTCAGTTTGCTGATATGCTCGGTGTTACGGATACCAGCGACCACATCCTCGCCTTGGGCATTGATGAGGTAGTCACCATAAAGGACATTTTCGCCAGTGGAGGGGTCACGGGTAAAGGCCACACCTGTACCAGAGTTATCGCCCATGTTACCAAAGGCCATTGTGACGATGTTTACTCCAGTGCCAAGGTCGTGAGCAATGCCTGCCGCG
>JAUCGB010000036.1 GCA_030377895.1 Anaerolineales bacterium HSG24 | reverse complement strand
ACCTCACTCAGCTTGATTTAAGCTACAATAACCTGACCGAGTTGCCAGAATTTTTAGGTCAACTGACCAACCTCACTACGCTTAATTTAGGTAGCACTAATCTGAGCGAGTTGCCAGAATTTTTAGGTCAACTGACCAACCTCACTACGCTTAATTTAGGTAGCACTAATCTGAGCGAGTTGCCAGAATCTTTAGGCCAGTTGACCAACCTCACTAGCCTTGATATAGGTTCCAATGAACTGAGCGAGTTGCCAGAATTTTTAGGCCAACTGACCAACCTCTCTCAGCTTAATTTACGTGACAATAATCTGAGCGAGTTGCCAGAATCTTTAGGCCAACTGACCAACCTCACTATGCTTTATTTAGAGGATAATAATCTAAGCGAGTTGCCAGAATTTTTAGGTAACTTGACCAACCTCACTAACCTTGATTTGAGCTACAATAAGTTAGGTGAGTTACCCTCATTTATTTACGATTTAACTTCATTAAATGGTTTAACACTTGGTTATAAACCTTCAATGAGTTTTCTTTCTCGTATTAGCTCTTACCTTGTTAGGCAGTTCCAGAAAAATAAATCTCCCAAACGTGTAGTGAGGCACTCTCTTGTGCCGAACCCGTCCGCACAAGAGAGTGCGGACTACTCAAAAGTGGGAGGTTTTAAAACTTGGAACTACCTTAGTACTGTTAGTACTGTTAGTACTGCTCGGCAGAAGTCATCCGGTAGAGTACTTACGCCAGCTAGTACTAACCACATCAAACACCTATCCCCCAAACTGTTACAACTGGAAAATTTAGAAGAACTTTATCTCTATGGCTTGTCCCTCCAAACACCGCCACCCGAGGTGACCGACATGAATGAACGAGGCCGAGCCAACCTCACCAAAGTACGAAGCTACTTTGAGCAGTTAGACCGAGATGGCATCGACTATTTGCATGAGGCCAAGGTGTTGATTGTCGGGGAGGGTGGGGCTGGTAAAACCACGCTGGCTAAAAAGTTAGACGACCCCGACTATAAACTGTGTGAGGAGAATTCGACCCAAGGGATTGAGGTGATACAGGTCGAGCCGACGATTGAGGGGCAGGCGTATCAACTGAATCTGTGGGATTTTGGTGGGCAGGAGATTTATCATGCCACCCATCAGTTTTTCCTGACCAAACGTTCCCTCTACCTGCTGGTGGCGGACGAGCGGAAGGAGAACACCGACTTTTATTACTGGCTCAATGTGATCGAACTGCTCAGTGATAACAGTCCGGTGCTGATTATCAAGAACAAAAAGAAGGGTCGGGAGCGGGAGATTAACGAGGCCGCGTTGCGGGGGCGGTTTAGCAATCTGGTGGAGGTCTTAAGCACCGACCTGAGCAGTAACGAGGGGTTGACCGAGATTTGGCGGGAGGTGAACCATCAGGTGGTCGGCCTGCCCCACATCGGCACCCACCTGCCCAAATCATGGGTGCGGGTGCGGAAACGGTTGGAGACTGACCGGCGCGACCATATCACCCACAACCAGTTTGAACAGATTTGCGAGGCCGAGGGGTTGAGCAACGCCTATTTCAAAGAGACTCTGAGCGACTATCTGCACGATTTGGGAGTCTGCTTACATTTTAAGGATAACCCCTATCTGGCCGACATGGTCATCCTCAGACCGACATGGGGCACCGACGCGGTCTATCGGGTCTTGGATGATGACGGGGTGCGGGCACAATATGGCCGTTTTGGGCATGACGATTTAAGCCGGATATGGCATGAACCGCTCTATCGGCAGAAACAGATTCAACTGTTGGAGTTGATGAAGGAGTTCCAACTCTGCTACGAGATGCCCAATCAAACGCACCATTACATCGCCCCGCAACTGCTCAAAGAGGCGCAACCGGAGTACGATTGGCAGGATGAGCAAAATCTGATTCTGCGCTACACCTACGACTTTATGCCCAAGGGTATCATTACCCGTTTTATTGTGGCCGTCCATCATGCCATCGCTCGGCAAGATTGGGTCTGGAAAAGTGGGGTCATCTTGGAACGGGAGCAGACGCGGGCCGAGGTGATTGAGTATTACACCCAATCGCCCAAAATCACGGTGCGGGTGCAGGGAGCTAACAAACGAGGGCTGCTCGAAATCATCATGCATGAGTTGGAGCAGATTCACAACAGTTTCCCTCGTTTGCGGTATGATAAGTGGGTTCCGTGTCACTGCGAAACCTGCCGAGATAACCCAGAGCCGTATTCTTACCCCTTTAACGACCTTAAGGATTTTGTGATCAATCAGCAATGGCAAATTCAATGTCGTCGCAAACCGTATCACATGGTTGATGTGCTTGGTTTGATAGATGGGGTGATTGATAGACAGAAAATTTTGACCCAATTTGAAGAAGCACACGGTTTTGAGAAGCAACATATTACTTTTATTGAGAATTATTATAAGGAACAAACGATGAGTGAGACAAATATTACAGACAGTACCGGCGTATCCGTCGGCAGTGGAAGTGCGGTCGGCAGTTCGGGTAGTGGGCATGCCGCCGGACGAGATCAGATGATTGAGCAGAGCATGGCTCCGGCTCAACAGGAGTTGGTCACGGCCCTGTTGACATGGCAAACGCAAGTTGCGGCCAAAATCGACGCGTTAGCCGACACCGATTCTGAGGAGAAGGCCGACATGAAGGCCGAAGTCGAGGCGGCGGTTGAGGAGATTAAATCCGAACTCGAAAAAGAGGAAGAAGCCCGCCCCAGTTGGATTGCTCGACGCTTGAACAACATCGCCAACATGGGCGACGATGTCGTCGAGGTCACGGTCACTACCTTAACCAATCCCTTTGCTGGCGCGAAGTTGATTATGGAGAAGGTGCGGGGTAAGATTAAACTGAAACGGGAAGCAGAGGAAGAAAGTGAGGCTTAATCGTTATAAGGAATCGAAATTCGCTCGTGCCGGAGATGTCTCCGGCACGTCTATCCGGCACGGTCTGTTTCTGGCAGAGAGACGTTGCGGAGGAAAACCAATCAAAAACAACGAAATGGGTTATTTTCAACGAAAGGTCATTAATTTTTCCAACATGGATACACATCCCTCTGAACTATTTAACATTGGGATGGTTGTCCTATACATTTGACTAAACAGCTATGATATATTCTAGTATACGATAATTTATATCTATAGCCAGAAATTAGGGATAGAGCGTCGAGATTAAAACAATGGACATGCCAAAAACCATCCTAAATGTTGAAGATGTACAACAAAATCGAGATTTGGTCAGACGTATCCTAGAGAGTGAAGGGTACAGAGTTGTTGACGCGGTCAGCGCCCTTGAGGGGATTGAGAAAGCCAAGAATATCGAACCGACCTTAATTTTGATGGATATTAATCTGCCTGACCTTGATGGTTTTACCGCGGTAACACGGTTACGAAGTTTTCCTCATATCAACCATGTCCCTATCGTGGCGATTACGGCTCGAACCGTGGCGAATGACCGCGAACGAGCCAGAGCGATTGGTTGTGATGGCTACCTAAATAAGCCTATCGACTTTGATGAACTTGTCTCGGAGGTCGCGCATCATATTGAAAAAGGACACGTTAAAAGTGAAGTCGAAACCAAACGAGAGCAGTATCTGCAAGAGCAGAACGTTAGCCTAATTGTTGAGTTAGAGCAAAAATTTAGCGAACTACAGGCCGCTTATGATCGTCTCAAGCAATTTGAGGAGGCAAAAAGCGATTTTATATCTGTTGTATCTCACGAACTGCGTACCCCTCTAACCGTCATCCATAGCTACACCCAAATGTTAGAGATGTTACCTGTCATTAAAAATGATCAGCATGCTCAAGATTTGTTAGCGGGTGTGGCTCGTGGGTTTAATCGTCTGCAAGATATTGTCGAGGATATGGTCAGCGTCATTCGAGTGGAGTTAGCTGATACCAGTTTCGATTATACCCTCGTTTCAATTCGTAGTATTATAAGTTCTGTCAAAACAGAACAAACCCCTAACGCAACAGCGCGTAATATCGAACTGATTTCCGAAGCACCGGAGGGATTGCCCGTTGTTAATGGTGATAGCAAACAATTACACTCTGCCCTATCACGAATCGTGAGTAACGGCATTAAATATACGCCCAATAATGGAAAAGTCGTAATTAAGGCCCGTCATCTACCGAGAAACGACAAGGATAGCTTTTCGTTTATTGAGGTGATTGTGTCCGATACGGGTGTGGGGATTGATCGAGATAAACAAAAACTAATTTTTGATAAGTTCAGTACCGCCTCCAATGTTGCCTTACATAGCACCAGCAAAACTGAGTTTATGGGCGGTGGGGCAGGTTTAGGGTTGACCATTGCTCGTGGGGTCATAGAAGCTCACCATGGGCGTATTTGGGTCGAAAGCCCCGGACACGACCCTGAAACGTTGCCCGGTAGCAAGTTTTATATCCTCTTACCAACTCAAGAAAAGTAACATATTGCCTGCGGTACGTCACCTCTCATATTATTTGTGTGTCACAATACTGAGATAAACATCTTCTAAACTCCGCTGAATCTCGCTCAGTGTGACTACCGAAATCTGTTGTCGATTTAACTCATTGAGCAAGGTCGGGTTAAACTGTTCTGGTTCAGCGATGGTGTATCGAATCCAGTTCTCTCCTTGCTCAACAACCGTCGTCTTCTCATTGAGATACCCAACTATCCCGTTGATAGAGTTATTGGTACGCAGTTCCATCAACGGATGACCCAATAAACGACGCTTAAGCTCGGCTGGTGTGCCTTCAATAACAATCTCACCCTGTCGGACAATGGCAATCCGGTCGGCCAATAGTTCCGCTTCATTGAGATTATGGGTGCATAAAATCACAGTGCGCTTGTCGGCCCGTAGTTCCATAATCGAATCCCGCACTAACTTGGCACTTTGCGGATCCATGGCCGAGGTTGGCTCGTCTAAAAACAGCACATTTGGATCATGCAACATGGCTCGTACCAAAGTCAATTTCTGTTTCATACCTTTAGAATATTTACCAATTTGACGGTCATGCGCGTCCCACAATTCAAACCGACGTAATAGTTTTTCTGACCGTTGCTGAATCTGGTCAGCTGACATGGCTTGCAGTTCACCGAAAAATTTTAAGTAATTTATTCCCCTCATCCGAGAATATAGCCCCGGAAACTCGGTCAGCACCCCGATAAGATGACGCACCATTTTACCATCGGTGACGGTGTCATACCCCGCTACCCGAGCGTAGCCACGAGTCGGTTTGAGAATTGCGCTTAACATCCGCACCGTAGTCGTTTTACCGGCCCCGTTTGGCCCTAATAAGGCCACCACCTCACCCTCCTCTACCTGTAAAGAAATATCACGCACCGCGACAAAACTACCAAATTCTTTTGCTAAATTAACCGCTTCAATCATGGTTATCCTTACTCCACCTAATAATAAACCCCATATTATTCCGAACTTCGTTCAAAATGATGTGAGTATCAGTCAACGTGGTCACACTACTTATCGAAATATCGCTGATGCTAACTTTTTCTTTGGTTTAGCCGGAATCAACACTATAGATGTTCAGATAAACATTTTCAGCCGTTACCTTCCCGCAAGTTTAGAACTTGCGGGAAGGTTGGTCTTGAATTGAAAACCATTATCTGAAAGACTGTACAACGGATACTTAACTACGGAACGGATGGTTTTCATCTGCATATAATTACTGTAAATGGTAAAAAATCTCGTTATTGGCGAAATATATCCGTTGAGTTTTGAAGTATCCGCTGTAGTGTTCCCGCCAAAGATTCCGTTAGCGTCAGAAATATCGAAATAGAGCGAGTAGTATGCACCATAATCGCTCTTATGAAAAATTCACTATCGCCGTATAGAGGTTGTACTCGCCGGCATGGGGCAACTCTAATGCTCATTCCTTATCAACCGAAAACTCCACCCGTGCCTGAGCTACCGCGAGACCATCAATCGCTAAGACGCTAAAGGTAATATCCCGATAGCTGACTTGGTCATTGATACGAGGCGGACGGCCTAATTTAGTGGTAATCAACCCGCCGACGGTTTCAATATCAGGCCACTCCTCCTCTGGCCCTAGTTCAACATCGTCGGCTAAATCGGTCAACAGATACCGGCCTGATAGTTCGATTACACCAGGCGAAATCTCTACAAACGGCTCGGCTTCGAGGTCGAACTCGTCTCGCACCTCGCCCACCACCTCTTCCACCAAATCCTCTAAAGTGACAATTCCGGCTGTACCACCAAACTCATCCAACACAATCGCCATGTGAATTCGCTGTCGTCGGAAGGCGGCCAGCAGTTTATCGACGGCGAACTGTTCCGGCACAACTGGCGCGGGACGGATTAACAGCCGCAGGTCAAACTGCTCCTCGTTTTGATGTTTAATGACATGCCTCATCAAATCGTTGATGTGCAAAATTCCAATAATATGATCCAAATCGGCTCGGATAACCGGAAAACGGCTGTATTGACTTTCGCCCACCAAGGCTAATGTTTTGGTCAGCGACATATCGTGCGGAATAGCATCAATTTTAGGGCGAGGGGTCATCACCTGACCAGCTTGACGGTCTCCAAAGTCGAAGATATTGAGAATAATCTCCTCCTCCTCCTCTTTGAACAGCCCCTCATCGGCACTCTCAGAGATGATACGCTCTAACTCGGCGGGGGAGTGGAGACGGGCATGCCGTTTTGGCAGGGGGATTCGCATCAAATGTAAAACTAGCCGACTCAAATTGTCTAGTCCTAAAATTGGCAGTTGTAGCAAGCCATACATCAATCGTAATAAGGGAAAAATTGCCGCAATCGTGTGGTTGGGGGCAGAGAGGGCAATCGCTTTGGGGACGAGTTCGCCTATCACGATATAAAAACAGATTAACAAGCTCATACCAATTAGGATGCTAATCAACGGCTCATTGGGCAGAACCCCAAAACGATGGATCAGATATTGCGAGATTCGATAGTTAAACTGATCTTGTCCATACATCCCCACTCCGATACTAGTCATGGCGATACCGATTTGGGTCAATAAAATATAGTGGTTCTGTACTGAAGGAGTGTTTAAGGCATGTAGTAACTTTTTAGCCTCTTGATTTTCATTATCGGCCAGCTTTTCTAACTGATTCGGGTGCGCTCCGATTAATGAAAATTCGGCCAAAACAAACAGCCCGTTCAGCAAGGTAAGCATGATAATAATCAGAATCGGCACAATCAACAAACTTAACCACGACAAAAAATCGTCCCCATTCGATATGAGCATGGACGGTAAACCGAATAGCAGAAAATTACTCATGGTCAGCCACCTCCCAATCGCCGATGTGGGTCGTAAACTCTTGTTGACTTTGTAAGGACAGCTCGACGATACGGCGCTCCTCAATCTCTTCGATTCGAATGGTAACAGGCGGCTCACCAAGTTTGACCTCATCACCGATTTCGGGGGGGCGACCCAAGGTCACAAAGACCAAACCACCGATGGTATCCGCCTCATCTTTCGGCAGATTCAAATCCAAATATTCGTTGATGTCGCCGACCAATAGCCGTCCCCGCAAATAAATTCGTCCGTCCTTGTCTGAGGAAACCAGCGGTAACTCGTTATCAAACTCGTCTTGAAACTCACCAAAAATCTCCTCTAACAAATCTTCAAAGGTGATGATGCCCGCCGTGCCGCCATACTCATCAAAAATAATTGCTAGATATTGGCCTGTTTTATTCAAGGTGGCCCATAAATCGGCCACCGGAATCGTCTCAGGCACATGGGTAACGGGACGTAACACCTTACTGGGGTTCTCAACATTTTGCAGATATAGTTTGAACAGGTCTCGGGTGTGGACAAAACCAACGATATTATCAATTGTATCCCTATATAAGGGGATACGAGAAAAACCAGCTTCGGTCGCTTTGTTGATGATACTAATCACGTTGCTTTCAATAGGAGCAGTAACGAGACGAGTGCGAGGAATCATAACTTGTCGGGTGATTAAATCCCGTAAGCGGAAGGCATTTCGTAGCCAGCGTTGCTCCTGAGCATCCAACAGCCCCCCTTCATGACTTTCTGTCACTAATAATTCAATCTCTTCTGGGGTGTGGACATGTCCTACATATTTTGCCATCTCTTTCAATCCAGAGAGGCGTAATACCAGATTCGCAGAGCTGTTAAACAACCATGTTAATGGGCGGAATAGATTGGTGGCCCATTGGAGAGGCAATATCAACCAGATCGCTATCGTTTCGGGACGTTGAATCGCTACCGATTTTGGCAATACCTCTCCGATAATAACTTGGAAGCAAGTTAAGGTCAGCAGGATAATGATGATGGTGAACAGATGGACAATTTGATTGCTACCAAGCCACTGATTCAAAATTGGCTCAAGATGCGTGGTCAACATCTGTTGGGCGTATATTCCCAACACAATCGAGGAGGTCGTAATGCCGATTTGACAGGTAGTAATCAAAATGTCGAAGCGGTGATCATCGTCTAAAATATCCTGCATCAATTTAGCCCGACGATGCCCTCCGTCAGCCATGTCGCTGAGTTGGGATTGATGGGCATTGACCATGGCAAATTCACCCGCGACGTAAAGGGCATGGAGGAAAAGCAGGAGTATAACGATGATGATAATTGGGATAAAGAATAGCAATGATGTCATTTTTTGGGCAAGTACGTTGATATAACGCCAACCGGAGCGGTGTTAAAAGTTATTTTGTGCCTCTAGTGTGGCTACCAACTTAACGTGCGACAGATAATATCGTAACACAGTCTTTAGACTGTGCGGCACAGGCTGAAGACTGTGCTACATGTCTCGGCTTACGTTGATAGCCTCTAGTGTTATTATTTGATGATAATCGGCAGATAGGTTTTGATCTGTTGATGAAGGGCTTCAATCTCGACTTGGCTGATGATGCGGTTATAAATCCGCACATCGTCGATAGCTCCTTGGGTGAACAACACCGTCGATTGATACGGGTCTGCACCGATGAATATCTGGGTCTCATTTTTTGCGATGGCACTTTGAGCATCGGTTCGCTTCCCGGTCAGTTTGCCATCAATATACAAGGTCGATTGTGTGCCGTCATACTGTCCGACTAGATAATGCCAGCGTCCAACCTCAAGACTGACAGTGCTATCGAGACAACGTTGCCCCGTGCCGATGGCTGGTTCAACGCAGAACTCAACCTGATTGCCGATGAGCCACAGGCCATAGCGGGCCTGCCCGTTAGCGGGATCACTTTTTTCAAGGATGGTGTAGTGGCTGTTGGTCTCGGCTTGCGGCTCGTAATAGAGCCATGCCACGAGGGTCAACTCGCTGACCATGTCTAAACTGTCGGCATCGGGAATCTCTAGGTAATCGTCCGTTCCATCAAGCTGATAGGCGTTGTTGGGGTTGCCAAACCGATCTACGGTGAAGGCCGCGTCCCCATACGGCGTGACCAGATGATTCTGTTCGCTCTGATCGATAATCGTGCCACTAAAAGGGTAATAGGCTACCAATCCATCGACCAAATCCGGCTCAGGTGGCCCATTCAGTTTGATTTCAAATAGGCTCGGCCAGAGTTTGCCAGTCACAAAGAGGCGATCCGTCATCGGGTCGTAGGCAATGCCGTTCAGAACATCCAACGGTTGACTATATCCCTCCGGCAAAGTTAACAAGCCTGACAATTCAATCCAGCCGACAACGTAGCCACTCTCCGGGTCGATGCGGGCGATACGGTTGGTCTGCCAGATATTTGCATACACCTCACCATTGATATATTCCAACTCGTTTAGGCGTACCACCGGGCCATGCTGATCATGCACCTCTACGCGACCTAGTTCAGCTAACGTCTCAGGATGCCAAAAATAGAGATTCGCGCTCCCGTCGCTCATAATCAGCCGCTCCCCATCATGGGTAATACCCCATCCCTCGGTTGGATAGGTGAAACTTTGCCGGAGTTCAAAACTCTCTTTATCGTAGACAAAGCCAGTCCCCGACTGCCATGTCAATTGGACAATTTTATCCTGCCATACCACAATACCCTCGCCAAAATATTGGTCAGGCAGATTGATTTGCTGGAGTACTTCGCCAGTTTCAGGAACAACTTTCCGCAACGAGGATCGCCCGCGCAAGCCAGTCCCCTCGTAGAATATACCATCTAGGTAGACCAATCCCTGCGTGAACGCCTGCGGGTCATGCGGATAGGTGTTGACGATGGTATAGGTGTAGACCGGCGGGGCAGGTGGGCTGTCGGCTAGAGCGAGTCTGGGCGCGGTGATAATCAGACTGAGCCACGGTAGCGACAGGGTTAAGGTGATAAAAGTCAAAAGGGTAAAATATTTGGTACTTATGACATTGTTTCGCATTTTATTGTTTCCAAATAAAGCTAAGATTAAGACACGGATAAATATTGAGGTTTTATAGATGTTCAGATAAACATTTTCAGCCGTTACCTTCCCGCAAGTTTAGAACTTGCGGGAAGGTTGGTCTTGAATTGAAAACCATTATCTGAAAGACTGTATATCGTGTATCAGACTCGCAATCATAAAGACCGAAAGTTTCAGGCACATCATGGTATTGACACAAGGCCAGAATGACATGACAATCATTTCTCCCTTCCGCGAGTAGAACTTTTGGCCCTTTATGTTTAAATTCTATAGCCATGTTTATCGAACCTCGACATCGGTTTCAAGCGAATCACTGAGTAGTTCCAAATCATACGCCTTGACCATGACTGAATCGTCCCGTTTAGTCAGCCTAAAAAATGCTCCCTGCTCTTCATGGCTGGCCCAAACCTTTTCAAATCCGGCGATACAATCTCGGCTATGAGTCGTGGCAAATACCTGCACCTCAAGCTTTTCAGCCAACTCAAACACAACTCGCCAAACCTTCTCTTGCACTTCCCAATGAAGTCCATTCTCAAACTCATCAATCAAAAGTACTCCACCTTTGGCGGAGACTAAGGAAAGCACGATTTGGAATAAACGGGTCATGCCATCACCTAAGCTTTTTAAGGGAAGGCGCTCATCGAGATTTTGGAGTTTTACTAGAGGTATTCTGCCCTCAGCCCCACTGTCAACAAACGCTAGACCAAAAATCATGGATTCAATCAGTTTTAGTCCTTTTACAACCTCCAATTCTAAATCTGTTAAACTAATATTGTCCCATAAAACAGATAACTCGTCATGATAAATTTCTTGAGTGGGGACAAATTGATAAGGAATTGTTTCTATTCTAGGTTTGCTCCTTGCCTGTATACGAAAATAGTCAAAGTCAACTTGAAGAGATATTATAATTGACGAGTTTTTTGCGATTTCAGTAATGAGATACAAATCATAAAAATTAGAATCGAGTTTTTTTATCTCCTCTAATTTTAATTTTCGACGAACTTGTGTGCCATTTTCTGGGTCTTTATCAATACTATACGCGCCCGTTTTGACATGAATTGTATCATGGGGTTGTCCCGATGACAGTTTAAATCCATCAGAAAACAAATCAGGCATCACATGATTCTTAAAGAAGTGTCGAGCAGGATTTAAGTTTTGACGATTTGAATACCTAAGTGTTTCAGGTTCCCAATGCTCCTGTCGAGCGTATAGTAAGTCAAACATAACCTCCGGTGAAAACTTGGAGACATACAACAAAATCGCCTCAAGCAAAGCACTCTTGCCAGCATTGTTCCTACCCACAAACAGATTGACTCGGCCTAGCCGGTTAAGCTCCAGTTTGCCAAACAACCTAAAATTTTCAACTACAAATGATTCAAGCATGCTATTCTCCTCGTACTTGTCGGATATACTCATCAGCATGAGACTGTTCCTGAATTGTCAAGTCCTGTTTTTCGATAATAGTTGTGTCTATGGTCATGGTTTCCCTCCTTCATACGATTACAGTCACAACCACTGAACTTCATTATACCCCTTTTTTACGTTGAACCAATTTTTGTGACCCGATTTATATGTGAAACGTGAAACGTGAAGCGTGAGGTATGAATTCAGTACCCGACATGTTGCCATAACTTCCCCAAAATGCAAAGAGGCCCGTTGCTCATACAAGCAACGGGCCTCTTGAGTACGCGTTTTAGCGTCTATAAAACATCAATCGTCAATCATCTCGTCAATCATCAATCTAAAAAATCACGCAACCGGCGACTACGGCGGGGATGGCGGAGTTTGCTAAGTGCTTTGGCCTCAATTTGCCGAATCCGCTCACGGGTCACGCCAAATTTCTGCCCGACCTCTTCTAAGGTGTAGGCTCGACCATCGTATAAGCCAAAGCGGAGTTGTAATACGCGGCTTTCACGGGCGCTGAGTGAACCTAACACGTCATCAATTCGCTCACTCAACACGTTATGGATGGCGGTATCGTTAGGGGCGGGGTTGCTATTATCTTCAATAAAATCGCCCAAAGTATTATCTTGATCCTCACCCAACTCCATTTCTAACGATAAGGGGAACTGGGAGGCTTGCCGGATTCGTTCTAGTAGCCGCATGGTGACACCCATTTCGGCGGCGATTTCAACCTCGCTTGGCTCTTTGCCGTTTCGTTGAATCAACTCGCGCGACACTCGTGACAGTTGGGTAATCCGCTCTCCCATATGCACCGGAATCCGAATCGTCCGTCCTTGGTCGGCTAAGGCTCGGCTGACCGCCTGCCGAATCCACCAAGTGGCGTAGGTGCTAAACTTAAAACCTCGCTGATACTCAAACTTCTCGACTGCTCGAATAAGGCCGATATTCCCCTCTTGAATCAAATCCATGAACGAAACGCCATGTCCCAAATATTTTTTGGCAATGCTAACCACTAGCCTAAAGTTCGATTCAATCAGTTTACAACGGGCCGCTTGCCCCAATCGAACCTGAAGCAAGATGGCATCCTGATTCAACTCATCACTCTCATTAAGTAACAACATGGCCGCTTTACCTGCCTCAATCTTTTTCGCTAACTCAACCTCTTCTTTACCTTTCAGCAACGGAATCCGGCTAATCTCTTTCAGGTATAAGGCTACAGAATCGTCAACATCAAGATCAGAACTGTTACCAGATTTACGCTTTACCGGAGTCTCATCTGCGTTATCTTGATAGTCCGTATCTGAGTTATCATCGGCATCGTCATCAACAGAATCATCCTCTTCGTATGCACAAAAGCCATTATTACCATTGGTTGAACTAGATTTCCCATTAGTAAATGTCTTCGGACTGTAATCATCGCTCTGTTTTTTCTGGATAAACTTGTTCAAGGGATTCGCTGTCTCAAGGTAGGTATGATCAGTGAGCATATCTCCTCCTTAACCCGGATTTGGTTGGCAACTCGGCTCTCGTTGACGTAGTTACCATAAAGGGTTTGTAAATTAAAATTTTAATGGGGCATAAATTCTGCGGCATATCTTCGAGGAAGGTTATTGTATCCTTGAAGATTAATTCGGCAAAACCTTTGCTTAGATATTTCTATAATGATTTACAGTTGTGATCCGTTGACAGATAACCATGCTTGCTCTTGTTGCTTTGCTGTAGGGATGCACATGGGCAAACTCTACGATTTAATTATTTTACGTGCGACTTTAAACACATAAAAGCTAGAATCATAAAAAGCGGCTTCAAGACCAAACATTATGTCAACATCATTATGTCAAGTAGTATAACACACTATTGTGTTACATACAATTATTGAATCTTAAAATTATGTAAAGTTGACAGAATCAACAGATTATGTTAGCCTATAGACCTGATGAAACTCTGCTCCATTTAGTCATCGGATGACTACAGTTTGACAAGTTAGGCAACTATGCTATAATTGTTTTCTGATTTGCGGGTATAGTTCAGTGGTAGAACGCAACCTTCCCAAGGTTGATGTCAGGGGTTCGAGTCCCCTTACCCGCTTATAAACAAAAAAGTGACTCTAATTATCAGAGTCACTTTTTTTGTTTGTTTCTTCAATGGCAGATTCAGGATACGGATAACGCTGATAAAAATGCTAAAACTCACATTCGATGGTAAAATACTAAAGTTGCAGCAGGTTCATTCGCGTGACACAGTTATTTATTCAAAAAGGAGAACATAATGAAGGCTATTGTTACAAAACAATACGGAACGGCTGATGTTTTGCAGCTCGAAGAGATTGAAAAACCGACAATTGGGAGTGATGAGTTGTTAATTCAAGTGATGAACAGTTCAGTAAACCCAATAGATTGGAGAGTTAGAAGTGGTGAAATGAAAATAATGACCGGTATCATGAAGCCACCTCAAGTTTTGGGTACTGATTTTGCCGGTGTTGTCAGTGAGGTGGGGCAAAGTATTACACGCTTCAAAAAAGGTGACCAGGTGTATGGCGCAGTAAATGGTATGAAAGGTGGCGCTTATGCTGAATACCTCAAAGTAAAAGAAATTGATGCCGCTCTGAAACCTGACAATATCAGTTTTGAACAAGCGGCATCCTTGCCGTTAGTTTCGTTGACCGCTTATCAAGCTATCGTTCATATCGGACAGGCTAAAAGTGGTAATCACATTTTAATCAATGGCTGTACCGGCGGAGTTGGAAGTGCCGGGGTGCAAATAGCTAAAGCGTTGGGTTGCACCGTCACCGGGGTTTGCAGTACAAAAAACGTTGAATTTGCGAAAAGCCTTGGGGCTAATCACGTGATAGACTATAAAAAAGATAATGTGCTTGAAAATAAACATAGCTACGACGTTATTTTCGACACGGTTGGCAATCACTCATTTTCAGAGTTTCAGAAAACGCTAAAAGCTGGCGGTATTTGTGTCACCAGCTCTCCGACCATGCCTGCTATGATACTTGCACTTATATTGAATCCCTTTCGGTCGGAAAAATCAAAAGTGATCATGGTTTCTTCAAACAGTCAGGATCTTGATGCAGTTGGGAAAATGATTCAAGAAGAGAAATTAAAACCGCAAATTGCCGAGGTTTTTCCTCTGGCGCAAATAAAAGACGCTCACGCCTTGAGTGAAAAAGGTCGCGTTGTTGGAAAAATCGTTATAAAAATCCAATAATAATATAAAATGTGAGTGTGTGAAACGTGAACATGAGTCACTATTCCATCCTCTCAGTACCCTACAGAAAAGTTAGCCAAAACTAATTAACACAGAGATACACAGAGGGGCAGAGAAAAAGCGATTTATTTTTTCCTCTGCCCCTCTGTGTGTCTCTGTGAAACTGTTTTAGCCTTTCCTAAACCAGTTTGTCGAGCAACAAGACGGTGATATTAGGTTTTGGACACCATGCACATGTCATTCTGAACCCTGACTAACTCGGCTACCAACTTAACGTGCGACAGATAATATCGTAACACAGTCTTTAGACTGTGCGGCACAGGCTGAAGCATGTGCTACATGTCTCGGCTTAAGTTGATAGCCACTAACTCACCCCGTTTTATAGATTACACCGCAGAAACACAGAGATTTTACGGTTTTACAGCGTTTCTCTGTGTTTCTCCGCGTCTCTGCGGTTGGTTCAAATCCAATAAGTCAGCTAGGGTTTGCACCTATTCAGGCATAACAAACGGCTTCGGGCCACGTTTCACGCCTCACGCCAAATCGAGATACTCGATCTTAAACTGACTGTCAGTCTTCACCCCAAACTTCTCCAACAGTTCACTAATCAAAATAGCTTTACGATTAGCATCGCTGGCCGACCAAGTCCGACATTTAATCTCCAGATACTGCTTATCGGCCACCTCATCTAGGTTGATGGCAAAGTCGGTTTGTTCATGGTTGATATGACAACGCCGTCGATGTTTGATCACCTCTTGCTCGCGCGTAGGGCGGAAATATTCTCGATAAAACCGCAAACTTTGCCGAGCGGTGGCCGTAAAACGAGCGCGCGTCAGCATGATCGAGTTGTCGAACTCCTTCTCGTTGGCTGGGCCCATGAGAGTCATTGTATAGAAAGTATTTCGTAACTTTCCATCTTGATCTTTCACCTCATCCTCTCGGAAGCGTAACCGTTCGTTGTCACTATCTTCAAAGAACAAATAGGTGTCATACTGTGCCCGAATAGACGGTCTAACCATTTTGAAGCCAGCCTGCTCGATCAAACTGGTCAGATTGAGGGTATCGGTTATGCTCACCTTCACCTGAATCTCGAAGGTTTCTTGTGGAATAAAATCGGCACTGATCGCCAGCAGTTTGGACAGAATGTTCCCTTCCCGCGCTATCAAAAATGCGTCGATACGGCGAGAGATTCGATTGGCATAATCGAGTATTTCTGTTTCGTTGAGGGTGAGTAGTTCCCGCTCGCGCATCAATATTTTTCCATCAACCAACACATCCCGCACATCGCTAGATCGAGTAGCGTATACCAACTGAGAGTAAATCGCCTCTGGATCGCGGGCAAAGTTGGGCATTTGGTGGATATTTGTTACTTCGACAATAGTGATGTCAGCCCGTTTACCGACCTCTAACGAACCAGTAATATCACCAATATGGAGCGCCCTGGCTCCTTCAATCGTCGCTAGTCGCCAAGCCATTTTAGCCGGAAGCATTGTCGGGTCTCCAAATATCCCTTTTTGCAAAAAGGCAGCCAGACGGGTCTCTTCAAACATATCTAAATCGTTATTGGAAGCCGCGCCGTCTGTACCAATGCCCACATGTAACCCAGTGTTAATCATCTTCTGTACTCGAGCAACACCACTGGCAAGTTTGAGGTTACTGCTTGGGCAGTGAGCCACTCCAGCCTTATACGTTTTCATAGCCCGCATCTCTCGGCCATGCAGATGGACACAGTGGGCCGCAATCACTTTGGCTTCAAATAGACCCTGCTCCTCCAACCACGGCACTACCGGCAGTTCATACTGAGCAATACTGTTTTCCTGCTCAAGGTTGGTTTCAGCGACATGAATATGAATCGGCACATCAAACTCTTTCGCCAAATCAACGCAGGCTCGAAGCATGTCGGGCGTGGAGGTATAGGGGGCATGGGGCGCAACCGCCGGAATAATCAGACCATGGTCACGCCAATCCTCAATAAAGTGGCGACAATATTCGATACTTTCATCATAGTTGGTCGCATCGGGAGAGGGAAATTTGAGGATAGTTTGACCAAGAATAGCCCGCATGCCCGCTTTCGCTGTGGCTCGGGCCACTTCGGCCTCGTTGTAATACATATCACAAAAACTGGTTACACCTGAGCGAAGCATCTCGGCACAGGCAAGGAGTGTGCCGGTATAGCAGAAGTTTTGGTCTACGAACTCGCGTTCAACTGGCATTATATATCCATAAAGCCACACGTCAAGGCGCAAATCGTCGGCCAAGCCGCGTAACAAGGTCATAGGCGCGTGGGTGTGAGCGTTAATCAGGCCCGGGCTGATGACACAGCCGGTACAATCAATCACCGTTTCGGCCTGAAATTGGGTCTCAATCTCGACGGTTTCCCCTACTCCGACAATTTTATTACCACTAATGGCGACGCTCCCCTGCGGGTAAATGTGCATCTCGTCATTCATCGTGACCAGATAGCCGTTGCTTAAAAGAATATCACATGATTGTTGGGTCATTTTTATTGATAACGTAGGCAGTAGATGATAGACAAACGATTATCTCTACAATCCACAGTCTACGGTTTCCTGTATAAAACGAGCCAGTAGCGATGATTGCCCCGGCTCATAAGAAATGTGTATTAAATTAACTTGCGCGTTTTGAATCAGACGCTATGGCATGGTTACCGCCTTGCCTAGCTCCTACGATTGCCAAACGCGCAACTTATTTTAATCCCGATTCCTAAGTCAAGTATGGTATAACAGTAGTCCTGCACATGTAGTGATCACCTACCTGCAAGTTTCAACTTGCGGGTAGGTAATCGGCCTGTATCACTACTTCTGCACCACTTTTCTGACGGACTATTCTCTGTTACTCTCAGTTTCCAACTCGTCATTAATAAACACATCATCATCATCCCATGTTAAATCTTCATCATTGCCATCAAGCAGATGCTCCTCATCCCAAGGGTCTTCAAGGTTATCATCAATAACTTCATAAGTCATACATCCCTCCTTGGGGTCATAGATAATCTCTTCGGCGGTACAAATTCTATTTTCCCAAAAAATACAGTCACTAACTCGACAAATAATTTTAGTCATGGGTTCTTGTTTCCGGTAGTAGTGATGCAGAAGTAATTTGTTGAACTAATCTTCAAGGAAGCGATCAGCTTCCTTGAAGAGGATACCACAGGATTTATACTCGATTAACTACTTGACCGAGCAAGTTCCTTCTCAATCAGTTGTTTGAATGTCTCATAAGATTGATTTCCTTCAATTTTTATATCATTAATGAAGAAATTCGGAGTAGAATTAATTCCTTGTTGAGTCGCCATGTTCATACCATTTTGCAACATGCCACGATAGGTTCCATCTTGCAAACATTGTTTAATCTGGTCTGCATCTAGCCCCTCGACTTGAGAAGCAATACTCAACAACCCATTCGGTGAGAAAATTTGGTCAATATTAATATAGAGTGCCTCACGGTATTCAAAAAACTTACCTTGGGCATCTGCACACAAATTAGCCTCGGTTGCTTGACCAATTTGAGGGTTGCCCAAATAAAATGGATTGACAACATAATTAATTTTCCCAGTTTCGACATACTCTGCATCCAGCAGAGGCCATGTATCGCGTTCAAACGATCGGCAGTGACCTCAACCATAGTCAGAAAATTCGACCATCGTCACCAGAGCGTCAGGGTTTCCTTTTGAGGGGAACTCCGTATCATCTATTGCGATACGTACACCAGTTGATTGTGGCACGCCACTATCCCAAAAAATCAGTGCAGCACCAATAAATGTGACAAGAATAGCCACGATACCCAAAATAAGAATAGGCGAGATAGTTGGTTTGGCGGCTGTTTTTGCCGTCAGCGTCTGTCTACTCGCCCGTTTAGATTTACTCATACCTCTTTCACCTCTTGTTTAATATTTATTTTATAATTATACATTTATCACATCAAATTTCTAGAATATATCATCTTACTACCCGACAAAAATTCTTAGCCTAGACTAATTAACACAGAGATTCACAGAGGAACACAGAGTTTCACAGAGTTTTTTAAAAAAGAGATTTATTTTTCCTCTGTGTATCTCTGTGAATCTCTGTGAATCTCTGTGTTACCGTTTTTAGCCTTTCCTAAACAAGTCTGTCGGGTAACAAGATATATCATTAGAGTTTCAAAATTTCAAAAAACTCATTTCGTTTACCTTGATTTTCCAGAATTTCTTCTACTGTAAACCAGTAATTAACTCCTCTGTGAATTATCTTATTCCATGCCTGCTGAGAAATTTCAAGGCTTGTTCTATCCCAATTCAACGTTTCACCTTTGATTTGGTCAATTTGTTGAGCAACTTCTATCAACCTCCACTCATGAAGTTTTTGGTGAAAAAACTCACTTTTTGCAAGTTGGTCTATCGACCATGTTCGTTTTTTACTGGTAGTCATAACATTGAACTCGTCGGTTATGGTTTTTTCCAAATTGTAATACTTTTACGAAGTGGCTCACGACCAAATTTTCCCATTTGTTGGCTACTATTGCCTTTGCGTTGGGGTAAAACATAAATTTTGTGGGGTATAAATCCAAACTGTTCGGCTAAATTTGTGCTTAATGTATCAACAGGAATTACTTCACCTGCATATCGGACATTATCATTAACAAACACCACCCCGGCACCAGTACAACATACTCGATATAATTCTGCAAAAATGAATGTTAATTCTGTAAAATACTGGTTAATCATTGTTAAGATGCCTCGATTATTAACATCACCTCGCTCGTTTCTTTTTGACAAGGCAATATTGATCTCAGCGAGTGCAAGATTACTCTCAACAATGTCCAATATTTGTTTATACCGATTATGACATCCAATAGATTGATAATGTGCTTCTAATTTACCCACTTTGGATTTGTTTTCTACAGTACATGAAAGTTGAGATTGTCGCAAATTAAAAATCTCATCATACACTCCTAAATAAGCCAATTCAAGGGCATAAGTTCTAGTATAATCGTATCTATTCGCATAAGGAGGTGATGTGATAACGGCAGAAAATTTATTAGCCGCTACAGTTGGCAACGTATAAAGGGTGTTACCCTCAATTAAATTTTGATGACTTAGTAGGGGTGGGTCATTTTTGAGTTTAGCGATGTCTATAATAATTCTATTAAGTCGCTCAAGTAGAACTTGCTTAATATCCGGCAACGTGCCTTTATTTATACCGTTAAGTGGTTTTTTGCCCTGAATAATCCGTTTTTTATTATTTTTGCGAATTTTATCTGCTCGGCTATCCCAACGTAAATATTGGCCGTCTTTTCTAGTGTAACTAATTTCTTCTAATAGGCTTGCTAAGAGAAATTTGCATAATAATTTTGTATTCTGGTCAACATCCAATGTTTCAAACCAATAGGTATACGCCATCAAATCCTTTTCCATTTGTGAAGAAAAGGCGGTTTCGGTAATCTTCAAATGCTGGAACTTTTCATCCGTTTCGGGAGGAATAGTTTGTTCTATCAGCCCTCTAATAGACCGTAATTCATCTAAGTTGTAATCAAAGGCCCTTGATTTGGCTTCCCAAGCTAAATGACAATGGGGTAAAAGCTCAATACCAACAGCATTGATACCCATCATCTTTGCTTCCAACAATGTTGTCGCAGAACCAGCAAAGGGGTCAAGAATAACATCTCCAGATTCAACCTCTAACTCTTTGATTAACAGTTCAACCAAGTTAGCCGAAAAACCTTCTCGATATTTCATCCAGCTATGCAAAACTTCTGTTTTATTCGCCTGAAAACTAACAAGTTGACGATTAAACTTGTCTGTTTCCTCTAAAAGGTGAGCGTACCTTTCATCTAAAGCTATTCGAGCCATTTCGGCACAAACACCATCATGTGAAAAGCTATTCCGAGCCAAACTCGTATAAGTTTCAGTGTCTTGAAAAAAAGATAATTGTTGCATAAAAAGAATAAATACCCGATTCAATCCAACAACCAGACCGTAACCGTCTCTCCCGCGGCTATACGCGTAACTGACTCCGGTACAACGACCAGCCCATTGGCCCAAACCATGGAAGTCAAAATCCCTGAGCCTTGCACTCGCACGCCACTGCCTCGCGTGCTGACCTGATACCCCTCGTCGGTTTCGGTGACGACGGCCCGCATATAGTGACGACGGCCACTGTTAGTCACATCTTCGGCCAAGGTGGCTTGCTGAGTGCGCGGTTGCCAGTTTGATAAACCAGCCAATTTCAGCAAAGCCGGACGAGCGAAGACTTCAAAGGCAATCATGGCGGCCACGGGGTTACCCGGTAGGCCCAGCAAAGGCAGACCATCATCCAAATAACCAAAGGCCAATGGCTTACCGGGCTTGATAGCGACCTGCCAAAAGGTCATCTCTCCCTCGGTAGCTAAGACATGCTTGACCACATCAAAATCACCCACGGAGACTCCAGCCGAGGTCAGAAACAGATCAACATTTTCGGCTAAACCCATTCTAATTTTAGCGGTCAAGTCAGCTACATTGTCGCGGGCAATACCTAACATAATCGGCTGGCCGCCATACTTTTGCACCAATGCTACTTGGGCATACTCGTTTGAGTTACGAATTTTGCCTGCCGTCATTGGCTCATCCAACTCAACTAGTTCGTCACCCGTTGCCAAAATCGCCACTTTAGGCCGTCGAAACACCGACACCTGCGCCTGTCCAATGGCGGCAATCACTCCAATTTCCTGCGGACGTAAGCGTTGACCTAGCTCTAGCAACACCTGCCCCGTCTGAATATCCTCACCAGCCAAGCGGACATTATCACCCTGCTGAACCGGCTGATAAATCAGTACCCGCCCATCAGCAACGGTGTGGGTGTTGATATACTCGCTCGTCTCCTCAAAGCGAATCACCGCATCGGATCCAGCAGGCATGGGCGCGCCAGTCATAATCCGGCTGGTGGTTTGAGACACAACCGTCTTCATCGGAGACACGCCTGCCGGAATATTTTCCACAATAGTTAGTTGTACAGGTGTATCAGGCCTGGCCGATTGGGTGTCTTCCGCAAGTACCGCATACCCGTCCATGGCCGAATTAGCAAATGGGGGAACATTAGACGAGGAGACGATTGAGGTTGCCACGACTCGCCCCCAGGCTTGAGTCAGCGGGACATTCTCCATCTCAACTGGGGTAATGTTGCTTAAAATCTGGCTGAGTGCCTGCTCTATCGTTATTAAACGAGTGGGTTGTTCGGACTGTTTCTTCATACAGGCTGTAGTATGCCATAAGCCTTAAAGTTCGTCAAGGCGAAAAGCGAATACTCTTTGATTTTTGAAAAAGTTCGTCGATTCATCGAACTCGGCGATTTTCGGGCTAAGACTTGCTACCCGACAAAGTGGTTTAGGGAAGGCTAAAACAGGAACACAGAGTTTCACAGAGGGCACAGAGGGAAAAATAATTCGCTTTTTCTCTGTGAAACTCTGTGTTCCTCTGTGAAACTCTGTGCTAATTAGTTTTGGCTAACTTTTCTGTCGGGTACTGAGGGGCTAAGACACGGATTTGCTACGAGCATCTTATTACTACTTATGCTGGATTATCCTATACTCGGCCCCCAAATCTCCAACAACGCCGTAGCCCCTTGATCAATCGCATTTTGAGCCACTTTCCGACCCAACTGCTCCGCCTCAACAATTGGCGCGTCATCCTCTATCTTAATGACCGTTTTGCCATCGAGACTAGCAACCATGCCCTGTAGCGTAATCCGGTCATCCGACATGGTGGCCCATGCTCCCACAGGTAGGGAACACCCCCCTCCCAAACTATTCAAAAATGCCCGCTCTGCCGTAACCTGACTGCGAGTCACAGGGTCATCAAGAGCCTGTAGATAGGGGTTGACCCGCGTATCATCCGTCCGCCCCTGAATCCCCAACGCTCCTTGACCCGGAGCCGGAAGCATCTGCTCAAGAGGCAGGGGATGGGCATGCTCTAACTTGTAACCGAGTCGGTCAAGACCCGCTTGGGCCAGTAGAATCGCGTCATATACTTGGTCGGGATCATCTAACTTCCGTAGGCGAGTGTCAACATTGCCCCGAATATCTCTGATGGTTACATCGGGACGCAGAACCAATATCTGCGCCGCTCGTCGGCGACTGCTCGTCCCGACAACGGCATTTTTGGGTAGTTGGGCAATTGTTTGAGCCTGACGGGAGACTAACATGTCCTGCGCCGCGGCTCGGGTGGGGATTGCCACGACAGCCAAATCGGGGCTATCTTCAACAGGTAAATCTTTCAGGCTATGCACGGCCAAATCAATCCGTCCAGTGCGTAAGGCATCTTCCAACTCTAACGTAAACAGCCCTTTACCCCCTATTTCGGGCAACGGGTCGGTTCGATTCAAATCGCCCCGCGTATCAATCAGGTCAATCTCAACCGTCAATTCAGGCCAACGGGTCAGCAACATCTGTTTGACCATGTTGGTTTGGGTTTGGGCCAGCGTTGATTTTCGAGAGCCAATAATCAGTTTCATACAGTTCAATTATCCTCAATGAAGGAAACTGATGCTAACGAAGTCTTTGGCGGGAACACTACAGCGGATACTTCAAAACTCAATAGATATATTTCGCCAATAATGAGATTTTTTATCGTTTACAGTAATTATATGCGGATGAAAACCATCCGTTCCGTAGTAAGTATCCGTTGTAGTGTTGATTCCGGCTAAACCAAAGAAAAAGTTAGCATCAGTACAATTGTAATACACAAAAGAAGTAAGAGGAAATCCCCTCGCCTCTTCTTCATTTAGGAATGAGCATTAATTAATCAGAAGTTTATCCCCAATCACGTAACGCGTAACTCTCGCCAAAACCTCTCTTGACAAAGCAACCGGGATATGTTATAAACGAAACTGAATTATCCGCCATAACCGTATGATTTCTATGTTTCCAACTATTACCGCGCTCGCCACCCAACTGCCTCCCCATCAGCATGAGCAGATGACCCTGCATGATCGTTGGTTAGCACCGTTGATTAAGAGCCATCGGGCTAGAGCGATTTTTGCTGCCTCCGAAATCGAGACTCGCTACAGTGTTTTTGCCGAGTCTCAGTTTTTGGTCGATGAGCCAAGCGCGCAAAAGCGGAACGACCTCTACTTGCAAACGGCTCACCCCCTCGCCAAACAGTTGATTACCTGTCTGCTGGAACAGGCCCACCTCGTCCCCACCGATATTGACCATTTTATCCTCATCTCCTGCACTGGCCTCGACACTCCCGGCCTAGAGATGGCTTTGGCCGCAGAGTTGGGCATGAAACCTACTCTACGCCGGAGCGCGCTCATCGGCATGGGTTGTCATGCTGGATTAACTGGCTTTGACCGAGCTATGCTCGAACTAGCCGCTCGACCCAACAGCCGAGTGCTGATCATCTCCGTCGAACTGTGCATGATCCATTTTCAGCATGGCGGTAAACTTGATAATATGATTGCTGGAGCGATTTTTGCCGACGGTTTGGGCGGGGCTATCATTGAGAATCGGAATCGAAATCGGAATCGGAGTGGCTCTCATGTCAGCTTCCCCAAACTGTTAGAGACCATGAGCTACAACTTCTATCAAGCACCCGATTTTATGGGAGTACACCTGTCCGACACTGGTTTCCAAATCAACCTATCGACCAAAGTCGCCAAGCTATTACGCCGTGAAATTAGAGGCATCATCGACCAGTTTTTGGAGCAAATAAAGTTACCGCAATCCCAGATTCGTTTCTGGGGCATCCATCCCGGCGGAGCTAGAATCATCGACTATGTGGGCGAATCATTAGGACTGATCGATGATGATTTGCGCTACGCTCGTTTGGTCTTAAAACGGTACGGCAATATGTCATCAGCTACCATATTTTTTGTCTTAGAGGAGATTGTAAACCAAGGTCAACCCCAAACAGGAGACTATGGTTTGCTGATGACCTTCGGCCCCGGCTTGACGATTGAATGTTGTTTGGTGCAGTGGTGAATGAAATCTCATTAAGTTCTTGCTACCCGCTACCCAACAAAGTGGCTAACTTTTCTGTCGGGTACTGAGACTTTACGCCGCCAAATCGAGCAAAGCCTGCCATTCAGTGAGTAAGCAACCATTGACTGGTTTGGTATTGCACTGTTCAAGCAACATTGCCTTGATAGAAACTTCTAACTCCTGCTCTATCCGAACCATTTCAGGTCCAAACGGGTTATTTTCTGATGTATCATCCTGATTCTTGATAAACCAATCGAGTAAAACGGTAAGTTTCTTAGCCATCACACTATCCTCTAGAAAAATTACAACCTTATGATTCCATTGTAACAATAAATAGCCTCAAAATCGCCTCATGTTTGTGGCGATACTACCCAATCGTAATCCACTACCATCTTGTCACCTCAACTTGCTTTACCTCCAGCAAGATTTATAATAGGCCAAAATTCTTGGCTGACACAGGTAAACGCTGATAAACTCAGATTTTTGTATTATCCGTGTCAATCTGTGCCCTAGCTCTAATCTTGAAATCTCAACCCGCGCTATATCCAATTCAATACGCCCTATTTCTATTTCTACTAGCGAGCTACCTGCTTACCTACACGCCCCGCATCAACGCCAGCGACGGCCTCGCCATGTTCGCCACAGCCGAGAGTCTGGTGCGACATGGCTCGCTCCCCATCGAACAAATCCGCTGGATGGGCCTGCAACAAGGCACTTTCGGCTTAGACGGCCTGCTCTACTCCCGCAAAGGCATCGGCGTGCCATTGGGCATGCTCCCCCTCACCTGGCTTGGCTTTATGCTACCTAACATGGGTATGGTCAGCGTTAGTCTCCTATTTAATGCCCTAGTCACCACTACCAGCGCAGTCTTGTTGATGAGCTATTTGTGCCGCCTTGGTTATCATCAGGCAACCAGCTTACTCGTCGCCCTGAGCTATGGGCTATCGACTCTGGCTTGGCCCTACGCCAAATCGTTATTCAGCGACCCCTTCGCTGGGCTGATGTTGTTAAGCGCGGCCTACAGTCTCTTGCGTTTCCGACAATCAACCGAGAACACAGGCACCCTGCCTGCATCCTCGCTCCCCCAGCTTGGCTGGACGTTCCTAGCTAGCCTATGGCTGGCTTGGAATGTCGCCTCCCGTTACGCCGAAGCGATATTCATCCCCCTGTTTGGCCTGTACCTGCTATGGAGCTTGCATCAAAAAATGCCGCTTTTACCTGCAAAACATTCACCTGCGAGAAAAAAAACGTACTTCGCAGGTATTAACCCAACTAGATTTTCCCCTTGGCTACCAAGCATCATCGCCTTTATCCTACCTCTTGCCACCGTAGCCCTACTCCTATTCAGTTTCAACTACAGCCGATACGGTCACCCGCTCAACACCGGCTACCTACCCAATGAGACCTTTAGCGGTATTTTAGGGCAAGGTATCGCCGGACAACTAATCAGTCCGGGGCGGGGACTGTTCCTCTATTGCCCGATTTTGCTCTTGTCGATTGTCGGGTTACGTCCCTTTTGGAGACGTTTTCCGGCTGAGTCGCTGTTGGCGGTTAGCATTATCGGCCTGCACCTACTGCTATACGGCAAATGGTTCATGTGGCATGGTGGATACGCTTGGGGGCCGCGTTTTCTGATTCCGACTCTGCCTTTTTGGGCCATGTTTCTAGCCCCCGTCGCCGCGCTGTTCAAGACTGATTCGAGCCATGACCACTCACATAGAGACGCAGAAAAAAACATCGCCCATAAGGATAGTACTAATCTAAATCAGTGCCTTTCCACCAGTTTTATTCTAATCCCATACGACTGGCTACTACGCCCGCTCTATGTCGGCCTGTTTCTACTTGGACTGATTCCGCAACTGCTCAGTGTCGCCATCGACTTTGCCCCATTTCAGAATAGCCTGCTTGACGGTGGTTTGCCCTTATTCGCCCCGCAAACCTTTTTTGAGTGGACATACTCACCTTTTGTCGGTGCATGGCGATTCATCAGCCTCGACAGCCTTGATGTTGCTTGGCTGTGGCAGGGTCAGCTGAACATGGTGTTGCTGTTCGTCTTGCTGTCCAATCTTTTTGTAACCAGCGTCAACCTGTTTTTGACCAGTCGTCACACATATCGGCTAAACTTCATGGCAACCATTCTGATGATTGTCAGCCTAAACAGTTTGTTAGTACATACCCATCAACTCCCATCCGACATACTCAAGCAGGTAACGACCATCCTCAATCAAGACAGCCAAGCCGACGATTTGATCATCAACAACCAGCCGGAACTAACCATGCCTCTGGCCGAACTATATAAAGGCCAAGCAGAGATGCTAGGAATTCAGCAGGCCGGACTGACCATTTCTGACGAGCTTGACTCACGTCTCGACCAACTGATTAACCAGCATGAGCAGATATGGTGGCTTCCCAACTGGATTCCAGCCACCGAGAGTGGCGTGGAGCAGAAACTTTTGACTAAGGGCTTTCGGGTGCGGGAGGATTGGATTGACGAGCAACGGCTGGTATTATTTGCCCTGCCGACAAACATACCTGAGCATGCCCGACCTCAATCGTCCCGTTTTGCCGACATCCGCCTGACCAATTTGGTCTATTCGCCCACAGGTCAAGCCGGACACGGCCTCCCAATCCAGTTTACATGGCAGGCCGACCAGCCCCTCACCGAAGATTATCACCTATTCATCCATCTCATCGACTCGACTGGCGCGCCCATCGCCCAAACCGACGGTCAGCCGGTCAACTGGAGTCGCCCCACCTCAACCTGGCCCCCCAACGAGCCGATTATTGATCGCCATGCCCTCTGGCTACCCGCCAATACGCCCTCCGGCCCATACACCCTCCGCGTCGGCTGGTATCATCCGGCTGATGGGGCACGACTCCCGCTCTCGGATGGCACGGATGCGTTGGAGTTGCTATTTGAAGTGCGTTGATTGGGAAATCGAATTTTGAAATAGGCGTTTCTAGGAAGGGTATTAAAAAGGAGTGTAAAGCTATTGAATCTGCCAATCACCATTTAGGGTCAGCAAACCATAAGGCTCATCCTTCCATGGCACCACTCGAAATGGATACAACTGGTCATGATAATCAAACATCTGCTTAAGCTTATAGTCGTACACCACCACCGTCACATAATACGTTCCCTCTAACAATGACAAAGATGGGACGGTATAGTAGACCACACCATCCCCCTCAATATAAGGAATTTTATGACCAGCAAACTTAGTATTCGGTCCGGTGACATGCGTGCCATCACTACGATGAATCGCGATACCGAAGACTGGCTTTTCCACCCGTTTCTCCGCTCGATAATGCATGGCGAGGGTCATCGTCTCGCCCGTTTTGTAATAATCTCGCGGCTGATGATCCGCAGACAAAAACTGAACCTGCTCAATCGCCACCTCACCACTGCCCCACCGCTTGGGTGGTTCGTTGCTTTCTTCGACATCAGTATCATCAGTGTTATCAGTAGCATCAGTAGCCACTGTGCTACTAGCCGGATTCTGGCCATAAGAATCCCACACATATTGACGCACCACCGACTCAGCCTCACCGATGACCCGAATCCGTCCCTTATCAAGCCACACCGCCCGCTGGCACATATCCTCAACACTGCCCATCGCATGCGTGACCAAAATAATCGTCACCCCACGCCGTTTAAGCGCGTTAATCTGATCCATACATTTGCGCTGAAATGCCACATCACCAACCGCCAACACCTCATCCACAATCAGAATCTCCGGCTCAGTATAAATAGCCACCGAAAACCCTAACCTAACATACATGCCCGACGAGTAGTTCCGCACTGGCACATCAATAAACCGTTCCAACTCGGCAAACCCGATAATCTCATCCATGCGACGTTTGATTTCAGTTCGTTTAAGGCCCAAAATCGCCCCATTCAGGTAAATATTTTCCCGTCCGGTTAAATCAGGATGAAAGCCCGTCCCCAACTCCAGCAGGGCCGAAATACGACCATTAATCTCTATCATGCCCGTTGTGGGGCGGATGATGTGGGTCAACAGTTTAAGCAAAGTACTTTTTCCGGCTCCGTTCACTCCAATAAAACTGATGCTTTCGCCCTGCTCAATCTCAAAATTAATATCTCGTAAAACCCAAAAACTCTTATCGGCAGACTCGTCGGCTGGCTTAGGTTTGAACATCCCAAACAAACGGTCTTGCCAAAATCGAGGTCGAGTGCGTTGGATGGAAAATTTTTTAGATACATTCTCAAAACGAATGGCAATTGACATAGATGACTACTCTCGATGATTTGTCTCTACTTTTAGAGTACAGTATAATCCACTGATTTGAATAAGTGGCAGGTCACAAACCGAGTCCAAATAAGACTCGGTTTGTATGTGTTGGACATCAAGCGATTATACTGTTTACTATTATGATAATGCAAACTGCCTGATTTCTGTTGGCCGATTCGATGATTGTTATTCCTATGACCAGACAAGATACGATATTACGTCATGTTAATAAAGCAGGGTGGGGCATTGAGATTGGCCCATGTTATAGTCCCAGTGCCCCCAAACGAGATGGGTATAACGTCCATATTATCGATCATCTTAATCGGGAGCAACTGATCAAAAAGTACGAGGCGCATCGAGCTAATTTGGGTGAGCTTGATTTAGAGACAATTGAAGAGGTCGATTTTGTATGGCAGGGTCAATCGTATGCTGAATTAACCGGCAAAACAGGCTTCTATGACTGGATTATCGCTTCCCATATGATTGAGCATACACCGGATTTAATCGGTTTTCTAAAGAATTGTGACGAGATTCTAAACGAGGACGGAATTATCTCGCTGGTCATTCCCGATAAACGATACTGTTTTGACCATTTTAGGTCGGTGACCAGTCTCGGTAAAATTATTGACAGCCACATACAGCCTAGCCCGATTCATACGCCCGGTACAATCGCTGAGTTCTATCTCGATGTCGTGTCGAAAGCAGGCGTTATTAGCTGGAATGAGACTCGTCACGGTGACTATCAGTTCCGATATTCTTTGGCTGATGTGCGAGAACAGCTTGATTACGTCATCAACGAGAAAAAATATATCGACGTACATTCGTGGTGTTTTACGCCCCACTCATTCAGACTGCTGATTCATGACCTGTACACCTTGGGCTATATTTCATTTAAGGAACTCTCGTTTTCTCCCACAGTTAACTATGAGTTTTTTGTCACCTTGGGGCGTAATGGAGACGGATTGTCCCTGAACCGATTAGAGATGTTACAGATGATCGAGCAGGAACTGGTTGCAGTCGCGACATCCAAGCCTATCGACCTATCAATAGAAGGCCACAAATCTATTTCAAAAGAGTATTTGTTTATGGAACCACAAAAAATTGCCGATTTATATGATGCCCACTATTTTGCTACTGGGTGTGGCTTACCGTATCAAAGAGATGAGCATTGGCTCAATTTTTTTGACGGTATTGCCAAATCTATCATCAAAGAAATTGAGCCGCAAACTGTCCTTGACGCGGGTTGTGCAATGGGGTTTTTGGTTGAAAATCTACGCAAACAAAATGTCGAAGCGTATGGAGTTGATATATCGGAGTATGCGATTGAGAATGTACACCCCGATATCGCCCCATATTGTCGAGTCGGCTCAGTCGCGGATCCGTTGCCTCAACGTTATGACTTAATTGTGTCGATTGAAGTTTTAGAACATATGCCCAAAGCAGAAGCCGAACAAGCAGTTGCCAATTTTTGTCAGCATGCAGACGATATATTATTTTCATCAACCCCCTTTGATTATAAAGAGGAAACCCATTTTAATGTCCAGCCACTTGAGTATTGGGCAGAGCAGTTTGCTCGGCATGGTTTCTTTCGTGATGTTGATTTTGATGCCTCATTTATTACAAATTGGGCTGTTCGGTTTCGTTCCCAACAAGAACCACCTCATAGGATTGTGCGGGACTATGAACGTAGATTTTGGCTTTTATGGAAAGAGAATACCGACTTGCGTGACTTAGCTCAAGAGACTTCTACTGAAATACGTCAGCATCTGGCTGAAAAAGATGCACTCGTAGCGCATTTTGAAACGGAAGTAGCGCGCTTTGAAGATGTACACGCCACCCAATTAGCAGATTTGAGAAAACAACATCAACTCCAGTATTCTGACATGAAACGCTCCTTAAGCTCACACATCCAAACCTTAACCACTCACCGAGATGCTTTGGAGGAATACCGAACAAATCTTGAGAATTCGATAGGTTGGACATTATTACAGAAACTACAAAATCTACGAGCAACCCTTTCGCCTCCCGGCAGTTCCAGAGATAAATTTTTAGAAGAGGTTTTTCAAACGGTACAGCAAACTGGTCTGGTCGATGGGGCAAAGCTTTTATCGGAAAATATTGCTAAAATTCGTTCAAATCAGCCAACTATTGACACACCGATAGATTTACCACCAGAAATAACAGCCTACCATGCTTGGATTGCCGACAATGAGCCAACCGACGAACAGTTAGCGCAACAAAGGGTCGAGAGCCAGCAGTTTGTATATCGCCCCCTGATTAGTTTTATCACCCCTGTCTATAACCCACCACGACACATATTGCGAAGTATGATCGAATCGATTTTGGCCCAAACATACGACCATTGGCAACTATGTATTGTCAATAGAGGGTCAACCGTGTCCGGTATCAACGAACTACTGGATCAATTTGCCAGTGACGACCAACGAATTGTGGTCAAACATCTCTCAGAAAACTTGGGGATTTCAAGTAGTTCCAACCAAGCCTTGGAGACGGCAACTGGTGAGTTTGTTGTCATCGTTGACTCAAATGATGTTCTAGCCCCCAACATGCTCTATGAACTCGTCAGTCAATTGGACCAAGATTCTAAGGCAGATATTATCTACTTTGACGAAGATAGAGTATCTGAAGATGGAACGCTCCGCTTAGAACCACTTTTTAAGCCTCGTCACTCTCCCCATGTTCTGTTATCGACAAACTATTTAACCCATGCTGTTTTTCGACGACAGTTATTATTGGATATTGGGGGCTTCGATTCGGAACGAGATGGGGCACAGGATTGGGATTTGGCCTTCCGGTGCATTGAAAAGACGGATAACGTTGTTCATATCCCCAAGGTTCTTTACCACTGGCGAAAAATGCCCAGCTCGGCTGAGGTGACTGATGTGGTTTCCGCCCAACTCCAGACCATTAAGGCTCATATCACCAGAATGGGCCTTGAAGATGTTCAAGTCAGTCGTCCAAATTTGGACATGACGCGTGTGATTTGGCCTAATTCTGGGGCAAAAGTCTCCATTATTATCCCGACTAAAAATCGAATTGATTTACTAATTGACTGTCTATCATCTATTTTTGAGACAACTACCTATCAAAATTATGAGATTATTTTAGTTGATAATGGCAGCACAGATTCGGCTACACGTTATTACTATAAGATTTTGGCTAACGATGAACGGGTGAAAATCATCAACTACCCGGGACAATTTAACTACTCTGTCGCGAATAATTTGGGAGTTAAACATGCTGAGGGAGAGTTACTACTTTTCCTAAATAATGATACTCAGGTATTGGATGCCGCGTGGCTTCAAGATTTAGTAGGCTGGGTTGAACGCCCAGGAGTTGGTATTGTTGGTACAAAACTGATTCGCCCCGATGGAACCATCCAACATGCGGGTATCATCATGGGATTGACTGGGCATGGCAGTCATATTTTTGACGGCAGTTTTAATATGAAAAACCAGAGTACTCTCTTTGGCACGCCAGAATGGTACCGAGAATATATGGCCGTCACTGGAGCTTGTATGATGATGCGGCGCGAGGTTTTTGAGCAGGTTGGCGGCTTTGATGAAACCTATCAAATTGGTTACAGTGATATCGAAATCTGTTTGAGTGCGACCAAAGCCGGTTACAAGGTTATCTATACCCCGTTTGCCCAGTTACTGCACCATGAAGGGGCGAGTCGGGGCTTGGATGTTCCGCCCAGTGATGTCTTACGGGCTTCAATACGCCTGTTGCCTTATGTTCAACAGGGCGATATTTACTTTCATCCGAATCTCTCCTATACTCACCACCAGCCAACTTTGGCTACAAAAGGAGAGATGAATCGGGCGGAGCGTATTATCAAAATTCTACAAAGTTTTAAACTACTGAACAATATTGATGATAATTCCCTGAAAAATCTACAGGATATCGAAGCAAACATGTCGAATATCCCACCGAGTGACGATCAAACAGAAAAACCCCGTCTAATGGTTGTCTCCCATGATTTAAGTGCCAGTGGCGCGCCGGTCATTCTCTATACCCTGATGAACTATATGGTGAAAATAGGGTATGATATCGACGTGTATACTCCAACTGATGGAATATTGCGTCAACAGTATGAACAAGCGGGCATGAAAGTCTATGTCATTCCTGAAATTTTAGGTGATAGTTTGGCTATTACCAAACTTGTCTTGGATTATGATATTATATTTATTAATACAATTCTGATGTGGCAATTTATCTCCGTCGCGAAGGCTATGCAAAAACCATCACTATGGTGGATTCATGAATCTAATCATGGGTTAGATTTGATTAATAAAGTACCAGTGATTGCCGAGGCGTTTTCTATCGCTGATGCGGTTGTATTCCCGTCTCAGAATGTTGCCGACTTGTACGCTTTCCTCTCTCAGGGTGATAATTACCGAGTGATTCCACATGGCCTTAATTTAGGAATAGAGCCAGTTGAGGAGACGAAACAATCTCCAACTTCTGACAAATTTCGTATTGTTCATGTGGGCAGTGTTGAGCATCGAAAAGGGCAGGATGTTCTACTTAAAGCATTAAACCTTTTACCTGAGCCTATCAAACAAAAAGTAAGCTGTTACTTTGTCGGACGTATCTTAACACAATCATTTTACCAAGAGTTAAGCAAACTTATCCCGATTGGAGAAGATATTCGATTTTTAGGAGAGATGTCCCGTGAACAGGCTTTAGATCATATTCGCTCTGCGGACCTGTTTGTGTTAAGTTCAAGAGACGAAGTTTTACCTGTAACGATTTTGGAGGCTATGGCTTTAGGGAAAGCTATTGTTGCTACCGATGTTGGCGGAGTTGCCGAAATAATTGAGCATAGGACGAATGGACTACTCGTTCCTTCTGAGGATGAACGAGCTTTGGTGATATGCCTCATGCGCCTGTTCTATGACCGAGACTATGGTCAACAGTTGGGTGAGCAGGCTCGCCAAACATTTCAAAAGAATCTAACCCTTGACCGGTTTGGGGAGGAGATGGTGCAACTTATTCAGGAGATGGCTAAGTCTTAAAATGCGGGTACTAGGGTCGTTGAATGGGAGTGCCCATTTAGGGCGTTCCAGCGTCTCTATAAATCGGCTGTATCGCAGATAGAGGCGACTTGTTCTCTAAAATTCCCACCAAGGACCCTGGTGCCAAGGAACACATGAAAGAAAAAATAATAAATATAATAATTAGTATAGTAGCAGGTTTTATTTTTATGGAACTGATTACTGTAGGTTGGTACTTTTTTAATGATAGTAAGCTGTTTTATACCAATACCAAAATATATCAGCTGATTGAAGAGGCCGAATCTAACAAACTAACAGGAGAAAGGATACACCCCTATTTTGGTTTCTCGAATCCCGTTGCTGAAGACAGTGTCAACAACCATGGTTTTGTTTCTCCCTACAATTATCCATTTATCCGAAATAATGAAAATCAGTATATCATTGGAATTTTTGGTGGTTCAGTTGCAAAGGGATTTGCACTTGAAGGAAAAAAGCAGCTTATTGAAGCCTTAAAAAAACATACTTTTTTTGAGGATAAAGAAATTATACTATTGAATTTTTGCGCTGGTGGCTACAAACAACCACAACAATTGCTTATTTTGAACTATTATCTTACGGTTGGACAAGAGTTGGATATGGTAATTAACGTTGATGGATTCAATGAGTTAGCTTTATCAAATAGGAATAACGAACAGGCTATAGATATTTCAATGCCAAGTGTAGATCATATTGGACCATTGACTAATTTGATAGATCAGACGACGCTAACCAGAGAAAAACTCGAATCATTAGCAAGTATTAATCAACATAAAATACGGTTAAATCGTGTCGTAGAAATGATGAATAATACCCATTTTGCTTCTGCCTATTTTATGTTGGAACAATTTTATAAAATTTTATATAGCCGATATACAACTGAATTAGTTACTTTTCAACAATTAGAATCAAATTCTCTAGACGATTCCATTGTTCATATCTATCTTGCAGACAAACAATCGAGTCTGATTTTATTTGATCATATTGTTCTGCACTGGACTAATGCTTCGATTATGATGAACGAAACATTAAAAAGTAAACACATTCTCTATTTTCATTTTCTTCAACCTAATCAATATTACTCAAACAAGGTTTTTAGTGATGAAGAAAGAAAAATAGCCTTCGTTGAAGACCATCCTTATCGCGCACCAATAGAAAAAGGGTATCCAATCTTGATGGATCAAGCCGGATTTTTAAAGCAAAATGGGGTCAACTTTTATAGTGCAGTAAACATCTTCGATGACGAAGTGAATATAATATATAAGGATAGTTGTTGTCACTATAATCAACTTGGTAATGATGTTTTAGCTAATTTTATTTCTGATTCGATACTTGACATGAATTATTTTCATGCCTCTAATTAACCGTTTTGATTAAGGAAATGAGCATTATAAGTCAATTAAGGTAAGAAGGGAGAATAACAATGAAAAATACCATAAAAGAACTTCCATATGATCAGCTATTTGAAGTAATCGATAAGAACAGTGTAAGTCGTATGATAGACATTGCATGCCACAAAGGAGAGCACATCCATGACATTTTACAACCTAACTTCCCTGATGCCGAGATTGTGGGAGTTGAACCCAAGAACGTCAATTTTGTTGAATGCCTGAAGCTCAAAACCGAGAAATTGAATTTCTTTCAACTCGATTGTCGAGCACTCAATAGAGACAATGTGGGTGTCTTCGATCTCGTCTGGTCATTCGGGCTCATCTACCACCTTGATGATCCAACGCAGTTGATAAAACCTCTACAGTCGATCACTCACGAGCGGAGCTATGTCTGTATCGAAGGCCATGTTGCAAGTAAGAATGAACAGGCCCATATGCCCAATCCTAATCCTCCTATCATCTCGAAGACTCTCGATGGTGAAATCTACCACGGCAAGATGTTTAAGGAATTTGACGAAGAAATATCAGACTCCGAAAAGGATCAGCTTGATAAGGCATCCCTCGATAATCCATGGTCATTCTGGCTGACGAAGGAGTCGGCTATAGTCTTCGTTTCGGCCAGTTACCATTAAAATTCATGGTTGTTTGCGCCGTTTAGTAATGGTTTGCCCCTCCTCATTATCTTCATTAACAACTATGGAAATACGGTTAGCAATCCAAGCTACAAGAAGT
>JAUCGB010000176.1 GCA_030377895.1 Anaerolineales bacterium HSG24 | reverse complement strand
CTCTACTTGAGCCTATCTTTGAACCTACTTTCTCCAACTTCTCTTTCGGCTTCAGGCCGGGACGCAATCAACATCAAGCCATCGAAGTCATCATTCAATTCAGAGATGATGGCTACAATTTCGTGGTCGATGCGGACATCACTGGATGTTTCGATAACATTAACCATGATTTGGTCATTGATTTGATTGCCCAAAGAGTCGCGGATGGAAATATCCTCGATATTGTGCGGCAGTTTCTTACGGCTGGCGTGCTTGATAATGGCATTCTCCAACCTGTGGACAGTGGTACACCACAAGGAGGCGTTATTTCGCCTCTGCTGGCTAACATTGTCCTTCACCAACTTGACTTACGTTTGACGCAGGAAAACCTCAACTTTGTCCGCTTTGCGGATGACTTCGTTATCTTCTGCCAAAACAAGCAAGACGCTGAACAAGCTATGACTTTTGTTTCTTCTATCCTACAAAATCAACTTCATCTCCAACTCTCCCCCGAAAAGTCCTCTGTTACTTCATTCCATCTTGGTTTCGACTTTCTTGGTTTCCACTTCTACAACAAATATATTACCATCCGACAAAAGTCTTTGGAGAAAATTAAGGACAATATTAGGAATAAGACCATTCGTTCTCATAATCTCGACCAGAATGTCATCCTCACCCTCAACAGGACTATCTCTGGCTTTGCCAATTACTTCGCTACTACCTTCTCGAACGTCAAGTCGCAATTGCTCAGACTTGACCAATGGACTCGCAAACGCATCAGATGTATGAAATTCAATCGCATCTCCAAATTCGACAACCAACGACTTCACATCAAACACTTACAGAAACTTGGACTGAAAGCGTTTTGCGACGCTGTGAAACAAACTTAAGTGATTTCCCTTATCGGGCAATACATTTGGAAGCCGCCCAGTACGGGAAAGCCGTACGCTGGTAAATGTGGGGAATTAACCCCATTGCGGCAACGGGGGGAAGGAGGCGTAAGCCTCCGACCTACCCGATTATCACTACATCTGCACCACTACCGAAGAATTAAAAAAAATGGTATCTGTTACTGATTTTCCACCAATTTCATAAATTCGATCTGACTATTGCGTACTTTTTCATCCTCTTTAGAGGATAGACGAATGTAACTCCCGTCGGCTCGTAGCTGATGGGCTTGGGTGTTGTCGGCCCATGAGATGCCGAGAGCGGCAATTAACTCTTCTTTTAGGGTAGGGTCTTCAATTGGAAACAGAGTTTCAATACGTCGGTCTAGGTTACGGGACATAATATCGGCTGAGCCGAGGTAGATTTCGGGGTTGCCGCCATTATGAAAGTAGTAGATGCGGGTATGTTCCAAAAAACGTCCGACAATACTGATGACCCGCACATTTTCGCTAAGGCCGGGGATGCCCGGCCGGAGGCCACAAATACTCCGAGCAATCACCTCAACCTTAACCCCACGCTGAGAGGCTTTATAAATCTGTTTGATAAATTTTGCGTCGATGAGGGCATTCATCTTAAAGATGAGTTTGGCTGGTTTACCTTTTTTGGCCCAATCAATCTCGCGCTCAATCAGAGCGTTGAATCGCTTCCGTAGACTGAGAGGTGCAACCAAAAATTTCTCATAATCTTCTTTTTTGGAGTAGCCAGTTAAGGCGTTAAACAGGTCAGACGCATCTGCCCCAATCTTGGGGTCACAGGTAAACAGTCCCATATCGGTGTATATTTTAGCGGTTATAGCATTATAGTTACCAGTTGCCAAGTGAACATAACGCCGAATACCATCCGCCTCGCGCCGAATAACCAAGCAAATTTTAGAATGAGTCTTTAAGCTACGGAAACCGTATAACACATGTACACCTGCCCGTTCTAAGGTTCTGGCCCAACTAATATTGCTCTCTTCGTCAAACCTAGCTTTTAGCTCAACGAGGGCGGAAACCTGTTTGCCGTTTTCGCGGGCATTCATTAAAGCATCGACAACTGGCGAGTTTTGTCCGGCACGGTAAAGAGTCTGTTTTAGGGCAACAACATCGGGGTCACGAGCGGCGGCTTTTAGGAAGTCAACCACCGGCACAAAGGAGTCGTAGGGATGATGTAAAAGGATGTCACCCTTACGAATAATGTTGAAAATATCTTCTGGATAACGCATTTCACGAAGTCGGGGATGAATGGACGCTTGATGAGGCGGGTCTTTTAGGTCGGGGCGGTCTAACTTCATGAGGCTCATGAGTCCAGCTAAGTCGAGGGAGGCTTCACTTTCATAAACATCTTTGGGGCCGACGTTAAAGTTTCTAACGAGTAGCTGACGGGTATGTTCGGGCATGGTAGCAGAGACAGTCAAACGAACAACAAAGCCAAAGTGTCGTCGTCGTACCGTAGCTTCAATCGCGTCCATTAAATCACTGGCCTCATCCGCTTCAATTTCCATATCGGCATTACGAGTGATGCGGAAATAATGAACGTCGATAATCTCAAAACCGGGGAATAGATTGTCGAGATTGTTGGCAATTAAATCTTCTAACCAGATAAAGCGATGGGTACGGTGGCTATCTCCTTGGCGTGGTTTGATTGGCACTAAACGAGACGTTTTACCGGGCAACTTCAGACGGGCAAAATGTTCGCCCCCTGTTTCTGGGTCCCGTACAGAAACCGCTAAATTGACAATCAGATTAGAGATATGGGGAAATGGGCGACCCGGGTCTGAGGCAAGAGGGGTTAGAAGGGGGAAAATATCGTTATTGAAATAGTTGTCAACGCTCTGCCTTTGCACCTTGGTTAACTCATCATAGCTATGGAGATGGATGCCAGTTTCGCTCAATTTTTGACGCACCTCATGAAAACATGCGTACATATCAACCAGATTGGCCCGTACTTTTTTACGAATGGCTAACAGTTGCTCAGTGGGAGTTAAACCATTGGCAGGCGTTTTGGTAATGCCGACGGCAACTTGTTGTTTTAGCCCTGCTACCCGAATCATGAAAAATTCATCCATATTTGAATTGTATATGGCTAAAAATTTTGCTCGTTCTAGCAACGGATTTGTTTCATCTTGGGCTTCATCTAATACCCGACGGTTGAACTCTAACAGACTCAATTCTCGGTTAATGAATAAAGCGGGGTCATCTAAATCATACTGCTTAATATTTTCTGACGGAGAAACGACTGTTTTGTTTGACATAAGACTCCCTATTTTGAGTAATTAATAATGGCTACTTTATTATAACATAATTACAGATATTGAGCATGCTGATACAACGTGAAGTGTAAGGCGTGAGGCGTGAGGCGTGAAAACGTGAAAAAGAAGTGCCAGCAAAAGCTCCTTGTTTACAAAGGAATCCAAAGCTTGCTTTGTTATGTTGGGTCTTGCTGCCCGACAAAATGGTTTAGGGAAGGCTAAAACAGGAACACAGAGTTTCACAGAGGAACACAGAGTTTCACAGAGAAAAAGCGAATTATTTTTTCCTCTGTGCGTCTCTGTGAAACTCTGTGCTAATTAGTTTTGGCTAACTTTTCTGTCGGGTACTAAGATGTTTGGTAGTCCTGCACAAGTAGTGATGGGGAAATCTGGAGTGCAAGGCTTGCAGGCAAAGCCAGCTTTGCACTCCGGATCACTACATCTGCACCTGCTTCGTATCATATTTTC
>JAUCGB010000175.1 GCA_030377895.1 Anaerolineales bacterium HSG24 | reverse complement strand
ATTTTCCTTGTATCAAAATCATAATCCACATTCATATAAGCCGGTCGGGAAGAGAGGCCGGGCATGGTTCGCATCGCGCCGAGAAGCGGATAGACAAAGCCCGCGCCCGCACTGACCCGCACCTCCCGAATCGGGACGGTAAATCCTTTAGGTCGCCCCTTTAAGGTTGGGTCATGGGACAGACTAAGGTGGGTTTTAGCCATGCAAATCGGCAGGTTTCCAAATCCGGCTTCCTCAAACTGCTGAATTTGACGATCGGCTAACGGTTCGTAGCTGGCCCCGTCCGCGCCATACATGTCAACGGCAATTTTTTCAATCTTCTCTTTAATAGACCAGTCCAATGGATAGAGGAATTTGAAGTCGCTAGGTTTCTCGCAAGCCGCGACCACTGCTTCAGCCAGTTCAGCCGCACCCGCCCCACCGTTGGCCCAATGGTCGGCTAAAATCGCCTGCTCTGCTCCGGATTCGAGGGCCAATTTTTGTAACAGCGCTATCTCCGCATCAGTGTCGGTGGGGAAGCGGTTAATTGCTACCACCGCCGGGATACCGTATCGATTTACATTTTCGATATGGGCTGTCAGATTCTCGATCCCCTGTTCTAACAACAGCAGATTTTCAGTCGTATATTCAGGAGCCAGCACTCGTCCGGGCACAACCTTTGGCCCACCGCCATGCATCTTGAGCGCACGAATTGTGACGACCAATACCACCGCGTTCGGAATCAAATCGGAATAGCGACATTTAATATTGAAGAATTTCTCCATGCCAATGGCCGCCCCAAAACCCGACTCGGTGATGACATAATCACTCAGTTTTAGGGCAATCTGATCGGCGATAATCGAACTGTTGCCGTGGGCAATATTCGCAAATGGCCCAGCATGCACAAAGGCAGCCTGCCCCTCCAAGGTCTGCATCAGATTAGGCATGAGCGCCTCCATCATCAGCACAAAGACCGCCCCATCAACCTGCAAATCGTGCGTAGTAAGCGGTTCCCCTCTGGTGTCGAGACCAATCACCATTTTGCTGAACCGCTCCCGCATATCTTTGAGGCTGGTCGAGAGGGCCAAAATTGCCATAATTTCCGAAGCAACGGCAATATCGTACCCGGCCATGCGAGGGAAACCATCCATGCGTCCGCCCAAACCAATAGTCACATTGCGGAGAGCGCGGTCATTCACATCAACCACCCGCGACCAAGAGATATTGTACGGGTCGATATTCAGCCGCTTTAAGTCTGCCTGCTCCAGCCGATCATCGGTCATGCGAAATTCATGGAACAGCCGCGCATCAATCGCCGCCGCAACCAGATTATGGGCCGCGCTGATGGCATGGATGTCGCCGGTCAAATGGAGGTTAAAATCCTCCATCGGGATAATCTGACTGTATCCGCCCCCGGCCGCGCCACCCTTAATTCCAAAAGTCGGGCCCATGCTCGGTTGCCGAACACAGGTAATCGCCCTTTTGCCGATGTACCCTAGCCCCTGCGTTAGCCCGATGGCCGTGGTCGATTTGCCCTCGCCCAACGGGGTAGGAGTGATTGCGGTCACATCGATATATTTACCCTGCGGTCGGTCGGCAAATTTTTCCAGTACATCGAGATGCACCTTGGCCTTGGTCGAGCCGTATAAGTCAATATCGTCAACGGTCAACCCAATCGACTCGGCAATCTCGGTAATTGGTTTGACCGTCGCCGCTTGGGAAATTTCAATATCGCTTGGTATTTTAGCCATGATTTTATAGCATCCTTTGGGCATAAGCGTATCAGCGTAAGCCGAGACATGTAGCACATGCTTCAGCCTGTGCCGCACACAGTCTAAAGACTGTGCTACGATATTATCTGTCGCACCTTAAGTTGATAGCCGGGCATAAGGTTTGATCTTGTCTGATAATTCGTAATATATTTCGAGAAAGACTTAGACATTAAATCGAATCATTAAAATATCCCCATCCTGCACGATATAGGTTTTACCCTCAAGCCGATATTTACCAGCCGATTTTGCGGCCGCATTTGAGCCAAAAGTCATAAAATTATCGTATGAAACTACCTCAGCCCGAATAAAGCCCCGGGCTAGGTCGCTGTGAATTGCTCCGGCACACTCAACCGCTATAGCCTCTCGGTTGATTTCCCATGCTCGCACTTCATCCTCACCAACGGTGAAAAAGACCATTCGTTTGAGTAAATCGTAACTTTGTTGGATAATTCGTCCCATGCTCAGTTCGGTGATGTTATACTCCTGCATGAACATGGCTCGGTCATCCTCATCATCAAGTTGAGCGATGTCCATCTCCAATCGAGCGCGGACAGACGTTGTTTGTAACGATGACGGCCCTGTTAAATCGGGTGCGCTATCTTCATCACCCAGATTAAAAATCACCAACATCGGTTTCGCGCTAAGAAACTGAAAGCCTCGCAACCGTTTCTGCTCGTCCTCGGTTAGTTCAAATTCTCGTAAGGGTTGCCCCGATTCAACATGGGGTTTAAGTCGCCTGAGAATATCCTGCTCCTTTTTGTCGTCCTCAAATGTTGGAACCACTTTACCCCGTTTGAGCATTCCTGTCAGTTTTTCTAGCCGATTCTCAATTTTACTCAAATCGGACAAGGCCAACTCTGCTTCCAACATGTCGATATCACGGGCTGGGTCAACCGTCTCCAGCGGATGAGGAACGTTGGTATCATCAAACGCCCGCACCACATGGAGTAGCGCGTCGTTGTTTGCGATGGCGTTCATCAACTCCCCACTTAAACTAACCCCTCGCTCCTTGTCATCCGTGCCGCTTAAACCAGCAATGTCAGCATATTCAACTTTGGCATGGGTTATTTTTTGGGGATTGTATATGTCGGCCAAGTCCTCAACCCGTTCATCCGGTACCGAAACAATGGCGGTATTAACCTGAAACGTACCGCCAGAGTAGGTTGCGGTGGGTGCTTCTCCACCTGTTAAGGCATTAAATAAGGTGGTTTTACCGCTATTGGGCAAACCGATAATTCCTATTCGCATAACTTGCTATTTTCTCCTAGTTTGATAATTCTTCTGAAGTGCAAAAGTTTGTCGATTCATCGAACTACAAATTTGGGTAGTCCTGCACAAGTAGCGAAGGGAATTCCGGAGTGCAAGGCTTGCCTTGCATGCAAAGCAAGCTTTGCACTCCGGATCACTACTTCTGCACCACTACCCAAATTTTTAGGACATGGATTAGTTAACGCTTATCCATGTCCCATATTATCGCCCAAATCACCGAACCGCCAACAACCTAGTCACCACAGGATGTTGGGACATCAACAGCGCAATCAATATTCCAATCAAACAGCCCATCAACACTTGGTGGGGGGTATGCCGTTGGAGACGCACTCGTGACCAAGCCGTGAGCGGGATCAGCAACAAAACAGGCCATGCTTTTAGTCCGACGACAATGACCAAGGCCACAAACGCGGTTGAGATGGTGGCGACATGAAAGCTAATCTTCCAAAATAAAGTAATCAGGCTCATCGTTCCCGTCAGCATAAGGGTAAAGAGAAGCACGATTTCAGTGGCGAGCGGTGCTTGCCAATATCGAATCTCGACCAGACAGATAAGAAGCCAAGTGATAAGGAAAATCAGCGGACGTAACCGTTTGCTCCGGCGGGGCATGTAAAAATCTTGCAAATAACCGACACGAACTAGCCACAAGAT
>JAUCGB010000174.1 GCA_030377895.1 Anaerolineales bacterium HSG24 | reverse complement strand
CTATAGCAGATATATTCTATATGGTAAACAATCAAACATTAATTCCGGTGGCCGAACCTGTTATTGGCGACAAAGAGTTGGCCTATATAACCGATTGCTTAAAAACGGGCTGGATTTCATCAATAGGCCAATATGTTACCGCATTTGAAAACCGTTTTGCCGAATATTGTCATACCAAATATGGCGTGGCGACCTTTAACGGAACTGTGGCCCTTCACTTATTAGCGGCTGCGCTTAATCTTGGCCCGGGTGATGAAGTGATTATGCCTAGTTTGACCTTTGTGGCGACGGCAAATGCCATCCAATATACTGGCGCGACCCCTGTTTTTGTCGATTCCGAGTACGAAACATGGAACATCGATCCGGCGGTGGTTGCCTCGGCAATCACTCCTCGTACTAAGGCGATAATCGCCGTGCATCTGTACGGGCATCCGGCAGACATGGATCCGTTGCGAGAGATTGCTCAAACGCATAACCTGCTCCTTTTAGAAGATGCGGCCGAGGCGCATGGCGCGTGTTACAAGGGGCAGCGGGTCGGAGGTTTGAGCGATGCGGCAATCTTTAGTTTTTATGGCAACAAAATTATGACCACCGGCGAGGGTGGCATCATCGTCACCAATAATCAAGAGCTATCAGAGCGAGCTTTTTTCCTTGAAAATCAAGGGCGGTATAGCGATAATCCCTATTGGCATTCAGAAGTTGCCTTTAACTATCGGATGACCAACATGCAAGCCGCAGTGGGCGTGGCTCAACTGGAGCGTATTGATGACCTGATTGCCCTTCGACAACGGAACGCCGCTTATTATAATCAGCGTTTGGCCGAGATTGACGGTCTGACTCTGCCGCCTAATCAGGCTTGGGCAGAAAATGTTTATTGGATGTATTCGATTTTACTCGATGATGCGTTAAAACTCAACCGAGATGAGGTTCGTCAACAGTTACGAGCGGCAAATATCGACACGCGGCCCTTCTTTTATTCGGTGCATCAACTGCCCATGTACGATACCAAACAATCACTCCCTGTGGCCGAGTATTTATCTCGCCGAGGTATCAACCTGCCTTCGGGAGCTCCTTTAACCGTTACCCAAATCGACCGTGTTTGTGACACGTTGATTAAGATTCTAGCCTAACCCATTTGGTAAACACCATGCGAATTGTTATTTTAACCTATGAAAGTTTTTTCTCCAATTTGATGACGGAGCATTTATTGAAGAGCATGCCCGATGAAGTGGTGGGCATTGTTCGCTCAGACTGTTTGATCCATGGCAAGTCGTTGCCCGGTGGATTGTTACACCTTTTAAAACAAACCGGATTACGTTTTGTGGGTCGTAAGGCTTTGGAACTATTCCAAAGCCGAGCCACCGCTATTATATTTCGGCTGATAGGTCGTCCACCAAAGGTTAATTCGTTACGCACCATGCGAACCTTGTATAACGTGCCGATTATCGGCTCGGTGAATATGAATCAGCCGCAGACCCTGCAACAGATTAAGGCATGGCAACCCGATGTCGTCTTATCAGTCTACCTCAACCAATTGATTAAGACTGACCTGCTCGACATCCCGACCCAAGGCACGCTCAATATTCATCCGGCCTTGTTGCCCCGTCACCGTGGCCTGTTTCCCTATTTTTGGGTAATCGCTCAGGGGGATGCCGAAACCGGCGTGACGATTCATTGGGTGGACGAAAAATTCGATACTGGCGACATCCTACTCCAAGAGAAAATCACCGTAGACCCGTCAGACACCATCACCACTTTGTCTTATAAGAGCGCACTGCTTGGGGCAGACATGCTGGTTAAGGCGGTGCAGATGATTACCGCGGGTACTCCACCACACCTTAGCCAAAACGAGGCCGATGCCTCTTATCACACTTGGCCCACTCCCGCCGCTCAACGCCAATTCCGTAAGGCTGGCGGGCATTACGGAACCATCTTTGAACTATGGAAATACATGTAGCCCATCAGATACTATGAAAACCTCCATCATCTTACCAACATATAAAGAAAAAGACAACATATTAGAGCTTATCCGAGTGATATTTACGGTTCTTGAGCCGACCAATATCGAGTTCGACATTGTCATTGTTGACGATAACAGCCCCGACGGAACCGCCGACATAGTTAGAGCCTATTTTTCGCGGGATGAGCGAGTTAAGCTGTTTGTTCGCACCAAGGAACGGGGACTGGCCACTGCCCTTCGCTACGGCGTGGAGCAGTCAGAGGGCGAGATTCTGGTTTTTATGGATACCGACTTTAACCATGATCCAGCCATTATTCCCCAGATGATTAAATTCTTGGAATATTACGACATCATCATCGGTTCTCGATTTGTGATGGCCGGGGGCATGGAGGATAAGTTTCGTCAGTTCTCTAGCTCAGTTTATAATCAGGCTATCCAAGTTCTCTTTAACACCCCTGTCCATGACAACCTGAGTGGCTTTTTCGCCATCTATCGGGACAAGCTGACGGCTATGGATTTGGATCAAATCTACTACGGTTATGGCGATTATTTTATTCGCCTGCTCATGGTCGCCAATCGACGGGGCTACAACATGCTGGAGATTCCAGTTTTTTATCGTTTACGCCTGCATGGTCACAGCAAAACCCAGTTTTTATCAATCCTCTCACAATATAGCCGAGCCTTGTTCATGTTGCGTCTCAAGTTGTGGACGGGGCGCATGCGGTAGCCAGCCATTAAGGAATGGGTATTAATTAACATGTGCATTTGCGTCGGAGATTATGGTAGGGGCTAGGCAGGGCGGTCTAGACTTGGAATGTGCGATCATCTCCGCTCCGCCCCTGCCTCGCCCGTCATTCCGTGGATTCAGGGCGAGGCAAGGCGGATTGGAGTTCTGATTTCAAACCAACGCTACACCGCCTTGCCTAGCCCCTACGATTGCCAAACGCGCAACTTATTTAGGACTCATTCCTAAGAAGTTCGTAGTAGGCACTTCAGTGCCTTTGAAGGCGATAAATCGCCTACTACAAACGTTAATTAATCCCGAATCCTAAGCATACTGCTAATATTTTGTTTGGCTTCGCGGTGCAGATAGATGAAGCGGGTTGTGGGGAATATAGCGTGTAAAAAAGGGGTTCACAGGGCGTTTTTGGGGGTTCTCGACAAATCTCAAACTTCTATTGGAATAAATTTTGCCTGTCCTAGATTGATTCAGTTAAAAAACTGAACCAATTTAGGACTTTTTTTGGGATAATCAAGCCGAAACAACTTTATGCGGCAGCAGCTGCAACTTCGGGAGTTGGTTCGGCAGATGCAGGTTCAGGCGATGCCTCAACTGTCACCACCTTATCATCCTTTTTGGATAGAAGCTCTAGTTGGGGAGTATCTGCATTCAACAGGCCAATGATACTCAATTGGGCGACTGTTATACCCAACCCAGCTAAACCACCTCTGAGGCCGTTGACACCAAGGTAAACGACAAGCGTTGCACCTGAATAGGTCATTAGCGCGTCACGGGTTAAATCACGGTACCCCTTGGCCTGCGGTAAATAGTAAAGTCCTAACACGCCAATAAACCCCGCTCCAGCTACTAGCCCCATCTGTAAATGAACAAGTCCAGTTCCCACAGTTAAGACCGTTAAAGCAACATCACGACTGATGCTTGGTTCAGGTTCAACCAACGACAAATATGTACCTGTTTCCGTTTTAATGGTTTCTTTTCCAGCTTCCAACAAATTACTCCATTTTTGTTTTCGCTGGCGAGTACGATAAACCCTCAAACCAAGAAATGTTGCTACTCCAACAACTACAGTAGTTAACATAATTTTAGCCCCTTATATGGTAATAATATAAGTGTACACTTA
>JAUCGB010000173.1 GCA_030377895.1 Anaerolineales bacterium HSG24 | reverse complement strand
ATACACACCCGCAAAACTTTTGCTTGGTTACTTAAATATAAAAATGAGTACATCCCCACAGAAATTTTCGTTATTACTCACCGAAGCAGTACATAAAATACGCATCGAGGAATCGAAACATATAAAAAAGACGATCCGAATTATTCAGGACGAACTCGGCTACGCGCTTGGGCGAGAGGGGGGAACCTCGATTGAATATTGGCGCAAGGGATACGTGCCCGCTTCTTTGATCGATTTGGAAAATTTGGCCCGCGAACTAGTACGTCGGGGTGGATTGACCGAATCGGATGCGGAACAGTTGTTACGAGCGGCTGATCATCCCTACCCGAGCCAATTTATTGCCACCCTGTTCCCCGACTCGGAGCATGGTGGCACCGAGCGTCCTCCACTCCTGCTAGAGAGTTTTGCCCCCTTTGTGATTGGCCCACCCATCGCTCACCCATGCCAGTTCTTTGGTCGAGAGCGAACGGTCAAGCGAATTTTTAATCTATGGAAACGCCTGCCACTGCAAAATGTAGCGATTGTCGGCCTGCATCGGAGCGGAAAAACCTCATTACTCCGCTATTTGTCTCAAATTACCACAACTCTCCGTAGCCAACTTCGGCCCAAACAACGGAATGATTGGCTTCCTCAACCAGAGTTGTATCAATGGGTTTTTGTGGATTTTCAGGATGCGCGCATGGGCGACCAAACTCGTCTGCTGACTCACATCTTGAACGAACTTCATCTGCCCATTCCCAATCCGTGCGACCTGAATAACTTTATGGATGTGGTCAGCGACCATCTACAGTACCCCGCGATTATTATGATGGATGAGATTGGGGCTGGATTGGCCGCGCCCGACCTAAATCAACAGTTTTGGTGGAGTTTGCGCTCCTTGGGCAGTAACTACAGTCGAGGCAAGTTGGGCTTTATTCTGACCGCCCCTGACACTCCGGCCCTATTGGCTCAGGAGCATGGCAAACCGTCCCCATTCTTTAATATTTTTGGGCATATCGTCACTCTCAAACAAATTGATGAGCCTGCCGCCCGCGACTTGTTAGCTAGTTCGCCCCAACCCTTCCCATCCGAGGTGGTGACTTGGATGCTCGAACAGAGTAGTCGCTGGCCAGCCCTACTCCAGATTCTAGCCGACACCTATCTCACCGCCCTTGAGGATGGCGAAGTTAACGAGACTTGGCAGGCCGAGGGGCTGAAACGGTTGGCCCAGTTTGAATATCTACGGAAGGGGGACACGGATAAACGCGGGTACTCAAGACCCTAAAGGTTTTAAAAACCTTTAGGGTCTGCACGCCCAGATCCCCATGCTAACCAATCGTTTTCTCCTACTAATCATCACTCTATTTGGCTTTGGCCTGCGGGTGCTATATCTTGAGCAACAAAGTCTGTGGTACGACGAGGGAATCACCTGGCTAATGTCCCAGCAGGAGTCGCTCGCCAGCCTCATCCGTTGGACAGCGGAGGATATTCAGCCCCCCGCCTACTACCTGCTAATCTGGCTGACCAGCCGCCTGTTTGGCACTGCCGAGTACGCCCTGCGCTTCCCGTCAGTCCTGTTCGGCACGTTGACCATCCCCCTGATTGCCAGCTTGACGCGCCAAATTATCCGCCCGCAAAAATTGTTAGGATCAACTAGCCTGCTGGCCGCGTTATTGTGCGCCATCTCGCCGATTCTGCTCTACTACAGCCAAGAGGCCCGCATGTATAGCCTGCTCGTCTTTGAGGCATGCCTTTCCAGTTATCTATTATTACGGCTGTTGATTTCTAGCGAAAAAGGGTTAGACCTGACAGGTACTAGCTTTGTGTTAGAAAATTTGTCAGATATGGAGGCTGCGTTGCGGTTGATATCTGGTAAGGCAGAGAGGTTAGACCTGACCGGTCTGGGAGTGGCTTACATGCTGGTCAGCCTTTTGGCTCTGTATACCCACTATTTTGCCGTGTTTTTGCTGATAGCCCAAGGTTTTTACGTTTTAATGTTTGTGTTGATGCAGATCCAAAGAAACTCGCAGGAAAAACGTACTTTACTTGAAGGTCTGGGTGATCAAAAGTATCTGGTACATGTCGGCTTGGCATGGCTTGGCATCGTGACTCTGTTTGCACCGTGGCTGACCGTCATGCTGGCTCGCTTGGGGGATGATCCGAGCTACTGGACGGGCGCGCTCAAACTGAACGAGGTTGTCCGCAAAATCGGCATTTCGTTTACCGTCGGCGAGACAGTCATAGAGGAGACAGGTTTTTGGTTGATGCTCGGTCATCTGGCCCTCATCGGATTAGCAATTTTAGATTTTAGATTTTGGAATTGGTACACAAATCTAAAATCCAAAATCCAAAATCGCCAATCCGAAATCCATGCACCGTTTCTAATTCTATGGCTAATCATTCCATTAGTTGGTATTTTGTGGCTGACGACGCAATCGCCCAAGTTTAACCCGCGTTACACCTTGATTGCTTGGCCTCCGTTTGTTATTTTGTTGGCTCACAGCCTAAGCCGTTTAAGAACATTAGACCAAGACGGACAGACCCTAAAGGTTTTAAAAACCTTTAGGGTTTCTAAATTCGGCCTCATTCTGTTTGGTGTGGCGACGCTGTTTGTGTTGAGCAGTAGCCTCTACAGCCTGAACAACTGGTTCACCGACCGGAGATTTGCCAAGGACGACTTTCGTGCGCTGGCTCAGTTTGTTAGAGAACGCGCCGCCGCCGACGAGACAGTGCTACTCAGTTCGGGCCACATGTTCCCGATTTGGGCCTACTACTACGGTTGGCAGGGCTGGACTCCTTTGCCGAGCATGGAGCGGCTAGACGTGAATCGTATAACCACGCTAGATATTGCTGAGGAAATGTATCCGGCTTTGCGAGATTTTGGCGGAGCATGGCTGGTCAGTTGGCAAGATGAGGTGATTGACCCGAATCAGGTTGTCCCGTTTTGGCTGGATCAGATTGGGGAGCGTCCCCATGATGCGGGTGATTTTTGGGGCGTGCGGCTGGAGCATTGGCGATTAAAAGAGACCGACCGACTGACCGAATCGCCCATCAGCCATGCCACCGACCTCAATTTCAGCCATCAGGTCAGGTTGTTGGGGCTGACTCAACTGAGCGACTATGAGCTACTTCTGTTCTGGCAGGCCAATCAGCCACTTGATGATAATCTGGTCTATAAACTGCAACTGACCGACGCGGACGGCTTCGATTGGGCGCGGCAAAGTTTGAGCGGTCAACTCGGCTCAGACACCTACTCGCCGAGTCGTTGGCCAGTGGGCGAGACGATTATCATCCGTCATGTTTTGCCTTGGCAACTTGGCTCTCCGCCTGGGCTGTATCTGGCTGAGTTGGAACTTGGTCAGACTGTGGATGGCACATATCAGGGCTGGGATATTTTGGACGAACAGGGGCGACCCGAACGCCGCACCGCCCTGCTCTCTCCTATCAACCTGAGCCGTTTGATAGAGCCAGAAACCGGCTGGTTGCCCATGCAGAATCCGCTCATCGACTTTAGCCCCATCATCAGTCTGCGGAAAATCATCATGCCCCAAAGCTCCGCCGAGCCGGGAGACCGTCTGTTGTTTGCGCTACTGTGGCAGGCTGGCGAGTTTAATCTGGATGATATTTCGCTTCGGTTTGAGTTGGTTGATGCGGCACAAAAAACCTATACCGTCGGCCATGCCCTAACTCCGAGTCGGCGATTTAACCTGTTCAGATGGCAACCTGACCAAGTGGCCTTGGGTCAATATTGGCTTGACATTCCGCCCCAAGCCGCGCCGGGCATGGCTCAGTTGCAAGTCCACCTCATCAACGAGCATGGCTTTTTGTATGATGAGCTATTCCCCCTGACCGAGATTGAGATTCTACCCACCGAGCGGAACTTCAATCCACCCGACCATCTCGACATGCCATTGCAAATTGATTTTTCTAATCAAATTACTCTACTCGGTTTGACTTGCACTCCCACA
>JAUCGB010000172.1 GCA_030377895.1 Anaerolineales bacterium HSG24 | reverse complement strand
ACCTTAAAGCGAAAATATGAACCCCTGCAACGCGAGGCCGACAGCCTCGACCAGCAGATTGACGAATTACTTGACATCGGCAAAGATGATCTGGCGATGGCAGCTCAGAGCGACTATAATGCCAAGTTCGATTTGGCCCAGGAGTATCGTCAGCAGTATATTCGGCAAAAGAGTGAGGCTGATAAACTAGCCGATGCACGGTTCAAACTTGAGGCTCGGTTACGCTCGATTCGGCAGGAACGAGAGCATGTTCAGGGCTTGTTGGAGTTGGCTAAAACCAAAGAGGTGGCAGCCAAGAGCATGAAATCGCTCGACGCGCTGGACGGCGTGGGCGATTCTGATATTTCTAGGGTGGCCGACAGTATTCGCATGCGACTTGACCGAGCCGATGCCGAAGTGGAGATGCGTACTGAGCGGTTGAGCAGTCAGATGGACGGTGTGTTGCAAAAAGACCGTCTGGACAAACAGCTTGAGGAACGACGGCGACGGCTCGCGATTCGGCAGGCTCGCGAAGAGTCCGAAGCAGACGAAGCGAGCGACATGTTAACGAAATAGGCATGGCATTGGCGCGCTGTCTATCGCTTTCCATGTCACCCTGTGACTCATCATCTTCCCGCAAGTTTTGAACTTGCGGGAAGATTGCCCCGTTACGGCTATCAACGTAAGCCGAGACATGTAGCACATGCTTTAGCCTGTGTCACAGCCTAAAGGCTGTGCTACGATATTATCTGTCGCATGTTAAGTTGATAGCCCGTGTTGGGTTCATTCCTAAGTACTAAACAACTTTCGATGGTTATTATATCATTTATAACTAGATTACGTCAGTTGATATTGTCAAAAAGAGGTAATAAAAAAGCCGCGCCTAAATGGTAAGTGGCTTTTTGGTTTTTTACTTCTATTTTGAAGATAAAAACCTGACAAATGTCCATGATCCAAACCAAAACATTCCCAAAAAATGAGCATCATATCAGCGGTCAAGCCAAATTTCGGATCCAAAATCTGAGCCTGACTCGGAACGATGCGCTGCTTCTGAGCGACATCAACCTGATCATTCCCACTGGAAAAATTATCACCTTGATTGGCCCTAGTGGAAGCGGAAAATCCAGTCTGCTTCGCTGTCTGAATCGGTTGTGGGAGCCGCCGCCTGATACGGTCTTTTTAGATGAGGTAGAACTGACTAGTTTGGATGTGTTGACCCTCCGGCGACGGGTCGGTATGCTCTTACAACATGCCGCCCTGTTCGAGGGCACGGTAGCCGACAATATTCGATATGGCCCCGCTCTTCAAGGGCAACAGTTGTCTGATGAACGGGTGGCTGAGTTGCTACAGATGGTCAATCTTGAGCCGAGTTTTGCCGATAAGTCGAGCCGGATTCTATCGGGCGGAGAAGCGCAACGGGTCTCAATTGCCCGTACCCTTGCCAATCAGCCGGAGGTTCTACTGTTGGACGAGCCAACTAGCGCACTCGATCCGGCGGCGACGCGGATTGTGGAGGAGACGATTCTGTGTTTGCGGGTACAGTTGGGGCTGACGGTAGTTTGGGTATCTCATACTTTGCCCCAAGTTGAGCGAGTCGCTGATTATATGGTATTATTGGTTGATGGGGCGGTGGTCGAGACTGGCTCACCGGCTCATCTGCTGTCAGGTGAACATCCGCACCTGACCGAGAGTTTCGCCGCGGGTGAGTTGGTTTCAAAACGGGAGGGTCAGCATGTTTGACACATTAGCATGGTTACCTCGTATTTTGGGGGCGTTAGTATTGGTTGGCGTGGCGATGGGGCTGTCTCGTTGGCAACGAGTCGAACTGGAGAAGGAGATGCTGATTGCTGTCGGGCGAGCTTTTATCCAGTTGATTGCCATCGGTTACGCCCTCGACCTGATTTTCAGTAGCGCGCATCCATTGTGGATTGGGCTGGTGGTGGCGATCATGGTTACTATTGCCGGATATACAGCCGGACAACGGGGGCGACAGATTCCCCATAGCCAACTGATTGCCACCAGCGCGGTGGCGGTTAGCGCGCTAGTCGTGTTATCATCGCTGATTTTGTTGCAGGTGTTTCCTTTTGAGCCGCGCTACATCATCCCGATTGCGGGCATGGTGATCGGCAACTCCATGACCGCCGCTGGCTTGACGATGGCTCGCCTGCGGGATGATATTCGCAGTCAGCAGGATAAGATTGAAGCGGCCTTAGCTTTGGGAGCGACCCAGCGTCAAGCGGGGCAAATATATCTTCGGCGAGCGCTCCGCATGGGCATGACTCCCATCGTCGATAACACCAAAACCGTTGGTTTGATCTCGCTACCCGGAGCCATGACCGGCATGATTCTGGCTGGCGCGTCGCCCCTAGAGGCGGTGCAACTCCAAATCATCGTCATGTACATGCTGATTGGCGCGGCCGCCTTTAGTAGCCTGACCGCCACTTTTTTGACCTATCGCCAGTTTTTCAGTCGGGCGCATCAATTGCGTGAAAATGTGGGGCGTGAAGGGTAAAACAGGATGGCGTAATCGGTTCATCCGCCTCGTTCCCCTTGTTCCCAATCTCCAGATTGGGAACAAGGGGAAATTTGTTAATTACCAATATTAGGATATTTTATTATTTCAACATGCTTTAAGGAGAAAATAATGCTTAAACAAATGTTTGTCCCTATGTTGTTAGTGCTTGTATTGATTGTTGGTTGTAATACTGCTCCGCAAATAACCCCTGAGCCGAAACCCACAGAGACAGAACTACCCACAGATGCAGAAACAGAAACTGAAAGTAATACTGACACCGAATTGGAAACCGATTCGGGTAAGATGCGGGTCACATTCCTAAACCCCGGTATCTCTGACCCGAATGACCCTACGGGCGGATTTTGGTTAGGTGTTTCGGCTTTTATGCAGGCCACCGCCGAAGATTTAGACATTAATTTGGAAATTCTTTATTCCGAGCGTGACCATTTAGTGATGCAGGAACAGGCTCTTGAAGTGGCTACCAGAGACAATCCGCCTGATTATCTGTTGGTGGTTAATGAGAAATTGGTTGCTGACAAGATGGTGAAAGTAGCTGATGAGGCTGGGGTGAAACTGTTTATCATGCTAAACAGTTTTGTGGATGACCAAGTAACCGAGATGGGTGAACCGCGTGAGAAATATCCTAACTGGATTGGGTCACTGATTCCCGATAATCATGCCGCTGGATACGCTATCGCCAAGTCGATTATCGAGCAAGGGTTAGCAAATGATGTGATGGCAGAGGATGGTACATTGCATATAATTGCGGTAACAGGTGACCGGGTTACACCTGCCTCAGTGCAACGGGTAGATGGGTTGGAAGAAGCCCTAGCCGAATATGATAATGTCACTCTACACCAAACGTTTGTGGGAGAATGGAGTAAAGATAAATCGAAAGAGCAGGCTCAAGTTGGCTTGAAGCGTTACCCAGAAACGAGTGTTATTTGGGCCGCTAATGACCCGATGGCCCTCGGTACATTGGATGCGGCGGTGGAAGCCGGACGTATACCCGGCGAAGATATTTTCATCGGGGGTCTCAATTGGGATGGCCCAGCCTTGGAAAAAGTACAGGATGGTTCAATGGTAATGTCTGTAGGCGGCCACTTTATGACAGGTGGCTGGTCGCTAATTTTGTTGCATGATTATCATCAAGGAAAAGATTTTGCTGAGGAAGGAGTAGCCTTAAAACGGCCTATCTTCTCGGTGATTGATAGTCAAAATATCGAGCCGTTTATGGCTCGTTTTGGAGATAGAGATTGGAGCCAGATAGATTTTACCCGATTCTCTAAGGTACTAAACCCAGATGTTGAAATTTATGATTTTAGCTTGGACGCGATTTTGGTGCAATAATCGGCAGAAGTTCTTAGTACCCGATAGAAAACTTAGTCTGAACTAATTAACACAGAGTTTCACAGAGGAACACAGAGTTTCACAGAGAAAAAGCGAATTATTTTTCCTTTGTATTACTCTGTGAAACTCTGTGCATCTCCGTGTTCCTCTGTGTTCCTGTT
>JAUCGB010000035.1 GCA_030377895.1 Anaerolineales bacterium HSG24 | reverse complement strand
CGACCACAATCATGCCCTCGCCCCACCGGAGCGCGGTTTCGACGGAATCGGCCAAACGGCTGTAGAACTCCGGCTCATCCTCCGTCGGAATGACTAGTCGGTCAACCACCAGTTCGATATCATGCTTCTTGTTTTTAGCGAGTTTAATCCGCTCGGTCAGATCACCAATCACCCCGTCGATACGAGCGCGTACAAAGCCATCGGCCTTAGCCTGAGCCAGCACATCCTCAAACGTGCCTTTCCGTTTTTTAGCCACCGGAGCCATGAGTTGGAAGCGCGTTTCCGGCGGTAACTTTGCCACCTGTTCAATAATCTGCTGGCTCGACTGCGGTTTCACCTCCCGACCACAGTTGTAGCAGTGAGGCGTACCGACCCGCGCAAACAGCACCCGCAGATAGTCGTACACTTCGGTTACGGTGCCGACGGTACTGCGGGGGTTTTTGCTGACCGCTTTCTGCTCAATGGCGATGGCCGGACTCAGCCCGCCGATATAGTCAGCCTTCGGTTTTTCCATCTGGCCCAAAAACTGACGGGCATACGCCGATAGACTTTCCACGTAACGCCGTTGACCCTCGGCATACAGCGTGTCGAAGGCCAGCGAGGATTTACCACTACCGCTGACTCCGGTAAAAACGACCATCTTATCGCGTGGAATTTCCACATCAATATCTTTTAGGTTATGTTCTTTCGCGCCTTGAACGACGATTTTTGTTTCCATAAATTTTACCCACTTAGAATTAAACGAGTTAGCGACAGAGCTCATCGCTAACTCGTTTATTATTAGTCATTCGATGACTTAAAGTCACCGGATAACTATATTGGATTGTTATCTTGTTTAGTTAGGACAGCACCATGCATGATACCAGCAGGATAGCTAAAGAGGCAAATTGGGCACTGTTCAATTAGAACAGTTGAGCTACTGATTCAAACGGAACAGTTTTGTACTGGTGAACGGCGGTAATTTGAAATTGTCAAAAAATTTTTGAGTATCTATACCACCTTCCCGCAAGGAAATTAGATTATCAATTGTTGACTGACTTTGCACATAGTCCATATTTTTTCACCATACTTAGAGAGTAAAAGGGCACTTAATGCAATCAAAGTCGAATCTTGTTCCAAATGTGGTAGATATTCTTTGATGTGTGGCTATTGAAGTTTTATCCTGTACTTAACCTCAGACAATTTGTCTCAGAACAGGTTTTTAACGGGATAAACAAACGCCTCCAAAACTGATGGAGGCGTTTGTTTATAGTATAGCATAGTTGGCACAAATTGACACCATGCAAATGGGGCTAGAAGAACACTTTGGGTTCTCAGTACCTATGCAGGACTACCTGGACGAATATGGTGAATATTGAAGATACTGAAGACTTCGCAGAGCTTATCCGATGACAACCCTTTATCGTTGAATCGCTGAATCGTTTCAGTCCAAGGACAACCACGCAGCCGCGTCTTTAGCCCAGTAGGTCAGAATCATGTCGGCTCCGGCTCGTTTGATGGCGGTTAGGCTCTCTAAGGCGACTCGTTTCTCATCGAGCCAACCCAAGCGGGCCGCGGCCTTGAGCATGCTATACTCGCCGCTGACGTTGTAAGCGGCTAACGGCATGTCAGGAAAACGGTCACGGGCTTGACGGATAATATCAAGATAGGGCAGGGCTGGTTTGACCATGATGATGTCCGCGCCTTCGGCGATGTCGGTTTCGATTTCGCGCATAGCATCTCGATTATTGGCCGGATCCATTTGATAGCTAGAACGGTTGCCAAATTGGGGCGGGCTGTCGGCGGCATCTCGGAATGGGCCATAAAAAGCACTGGAAAATTTGGCCGAATATCCCATAATTGGCAAATCGGCAAAACTGGCCTCATCAAGTGCTTGACGAATGGCCTGAATTTGACCATCCATCATGGCACTCGGAGCCACTATCGACGCGCCCGCCTCGGCATGGGAGACGGACACTCGACCTAGGATCTCTAGCGTCGGGTCGTTTAGTACCTGCTGATTTTCGATGACTCCACAATGTCCGTGGTCGGTATATTCGCACATGCAAACATCGGTCATGATGATGAGTTCCGGGTCAACACGGCGCAACTCGCGGATGGCTTGCTGAACGATGCCATCTTGGGCAAAGTTCTCTTGCCCGATGGGGTCTTTTTCTGCCGGGAGGCCAAACAACATGACCGCCGGAATCCCATATTGCTGTAGTTCGCCCGCTTCGGCGGCTAGTTGATCAACCGATAGTTGAAACACACCGGGCATGGAGACAACTTCATGTCGTACCTCATGCCCATGCACGATGAATAACGGGTAGATAAAATCAGCCGGACTGATGTTGGTTTGTCGCACTAAGCGACGTAGATTACGGCTACTTCGTAAACGGCGTAACCGCGTGGTCGGAAAGTTAGGTATAGTCATATTAATTTTCAAGCTCCTCATTGGGTAAAATAAAGTTAGGGTTGGGTATATCTTGCAGACAGTCGCTATTTGGGGCGACGGTCGGGTTGCTGAAAAACTCGGTCATCATGTCGGCGGCGCACCCCGGCTCACTACTGACGGCATGGCCGAAACCTCGAAACTCGTACAGATAGCCGTTTTCGAGCGTCTCAAGAGCCAACTCGCCCCACGAGGTGGGCGTGACCGGATCATACTCACCAGTCAGAATCAGAGTCGGAATGTCACTGACGACTGCCTCGTCAGCATAAGCCGGAGCCTGACCTGCCCCCCACAGTTCACAAGATTCAAACATACTGCTCGAATCATACAGTAAATTCTCCTGCAATGCCGTCGGTGCTTGGCTGACGATTTTCTGCTCAACCGTCTCGTAAGCGGTATAACTGTACTCATCTCGACAAGTAACCGAATGGAACATGCCCTCACTGTCGCTCACATCCTCAACAGATTGTCGAACTGGCATGCGACGATACCCCGTGTAGTCAATGACTAGACTGTAAGCCTCAAAATCATCGTTAGCAGTATCGTAAATCATGCGAGGCAACATCGGAATGGTGTACACATCGTACATGGCCTGAACTAGCGTCCCCATCAAATCGTAGCCAGTAACTTCGGCTTCATAATATTCATCCTCATTCCAATCATACAGGTTAGCAACCCCTGGTTCGTTATCTAAACGAATAACTGTTTTGAGAAAAATATCCTCTAAATTGGGATATGCTTCATTGCAGGCTGAATCGTTGGCACAGCCTTGGAACAGCTTTTGGAATGTGCTCAGGTTGGCGAAACTATCCTGTATCGGGGTGTCGATGTTGGGCGGAAAGGGTGAATCCAGTACCACGCTCCGCACCTGTGCCGGATGATCGCGCATAATCGCCAAGCCTAAACGAGTACCGTAGGAGATTCCATATAGATTTACCTGTTCATATCCTAGAGTTTGCCATAGCGTGACCACATCTGCCGCATTTTCGATAGAGTTGTAGGCGGTCAAATCGATTCCCTCGTCTAGCAACCGATCTCGGCAGGTGGTCAGGGCTTCAATTTCATCGTCATACGCCTCATTTTCAGGGCAATCGAGGGTCGGATGTGAGTAGCCGGTGCCACGTTGGTCGATGAAAATCAGGTCATGGTCTTGCTGAAACGGATGGTCGAGCCATGTTTCGAGGTCGCTACTAAAACTGTCGAGCGCGCTTCCACCCGGCCCGCCTTCCAAGTAGATAATCGGGTCGGGCGCGACCTCCGAGCCGCTGGCCCGTAGAATTGCCACTGCCAACTCGATCATAACATGGTCGGCCTTGCTCCGATTCTCTGGCACGGTCAGATATCCACACTCGATGGTCGCATCGGATGCCTTAACGTCAAACGGGCAAGCGCGTGGCTGGTAGCCAACCTCCGACGATGTTGAAACGGGCGCGTTGCTTGCCTCAGGCGAGGTATCATCAGACAAAAGGGTGTTGCAGGCTAGTAGAAAAATGGTCAAAATGAGTAGGTATAGGGTAGTTTTTTTCATGATTATATCACAATAGTGATAACTGTTTTATTCGTATCCATCGATTATACATGTCCCTTTTTTTGGACATTTAATTTCGATAGGTTTGCTTGCTACCCGACAAAGTGGCTTAGGGAAAACTAAAACAGGAACACAGAGTTTCACAGAGAAGCACAGAGTGACACAGAGTAATACAAAAGAAAAATAATTCGTTTTTTCTCTGTGAATCTCCGTGTTCCTCTGTGAAACTCTGTGTTAATTAGTTCAGATTTAAATTTTCTGTCGGGTACTAAGTACCTTTGTAAAAAATAATGGTATGTTCATCTTCCTCGCTATCACCTAAGTAGACTTTTTTCTTTTTGCTCATCCTTTTCATATCTCGGATGGTACTTTCAAAAAAATTAGATTCATGCCCACAATCACACTTAAATGATGAGGGAATTATTTGTTTAGCCATGTAATCCTCCAAAAATTAATATCTAAAACGACTGGTTGAAATCTTAAAAATCCTGTCTCGCTCTAGGATCATTCAACAATAATTCTAATAAATAGTCCAACGCCTCCCCTCTGTCATTAAACAGTTTTGTATATTCCTTAATACCTCGCTCGAAGTAATAGACTTCGTACTGCTCACCACGAATTTGAACTGTGTACATGCAGTCGTTGGGTGGCGTACCAAGACTGAATATAGTTCTATCGATTCGGTGTTCGTACAGTTTTTTGTTGAACGCTTTGTTTTCCATAAGCTTGCTACCCGACAAAGTAGTTTAGGAAAAGCTAAAACAGGAACACAGAGTTTCACAGAGGAACACAGAGTTTCACGGAGGAAAAAATAAATCGCTTTTTCTCTGTGAATCTCCGTGTTCCTCTGTGAAACTCTGTGTTAATTAGTTCAGATAAATTTTCTGTCGGGTACTAAATCCATAAGATCAATCACAATATGTATAAACTGTGTTCCCAAACTGGATTTGGGAACACAATTGCTCAAGCAAACTCTGTTTGCGACTTGCAACATGCCAGAAACAGAGTTTCTAGGGCAAATACGTTCCCAATCTCCAGATTGGGAACGAGGGGGGTGAACCGAACGTACAAACTATCAAACAAAAAAGCGTGTCGCAATGACACGCTTTTTTGTTTGATGGAGATGGCGAGAGTCGAACTCGCGTCTACGAAAGCTGGCTATAAACGCCTACAAGCTTAGGTGGCACTCGAATTTAATTTGGGTGTCGTTCGCCGCCAAAGTCAGCCCAAACGAACCGATAAGTCTTAGTTGAGAAGTATCGGTGTCATCTCAAAGCAACCCGACTTTATATGACATCTAAATCTTCTCCATCGGGTAGGGACAAGAGATAGACGAGACACTCTTTGAGTGCCATTTAGTTGCTCGTTACGAGACTAAACCGCAAGCGGTAAAGCGTTGTAGGAGCCACCGAATGCTGGTACTTTTTCGGCAATTAAAAGTTTTGCCTAGTTTAACGAGTTATGACAGCTCGGCTTGCAATTTACAACCGTCCACCCCCGTATCGAAACCGGTTCATCCCCAAAAGTGGTGCGGTACGTTAAGAGTATACTACATATCGGCCATTAATTCAAGTCCCAATTTGGGCAAGGCTGTTCAGTTTTCCATTTTGTCACGCTACAAGCGTGACCTCCATACTAAAACAGGAACACAGAGTTTCACAGAGACGCACAGAGGAACACAGAGGAAAGAATAATTCGCTTTTTCTCTGTGAAACTCTGTGTTCCTCTGTGAAACTCTGTGCTAATTAGTTTTGGCTAACTTTTCTGTCGGGTACTAAGTGCGTTCTTTGCTTATACGCCATGTTTGACAAATTTTAACATCTATGATACTCTAGTACTCCTAAAATGCTGACTTGATTTGTTAGGCATTGTATTTAATCGCAATAATCAACAATTTTTTATCGTTGTATTAACCCATCGCTACCTACATCACGGTAAAAACAACTATAAACCAGAAATTTATCGTTTCTCAACAAGATAAGATTCTGGACACGGATAAGGAATCGGCAAATTTTTGGACACCTTTTTACAAAATTATATTAGTAACTCAATGGCGTACAAGGGTTAAGTACCCGATATGGCAATATATGGTTGTCCAGATAAATTCTGTCCCATTTAGTCATTCGATGACTAGCAGCCAAAACTTCTGGAGGACTATAGTACTTATCGGTTTCGGGAGAAGATACGTTGCTGAGTTTGGAGACAACAAGACCTATGCGTTACGGATATTTTGATGATGCCCAGCGTGAATATGTGATCACACAACCTGACACCCCTTTGCCCTGGATTAACTATCTGGGGAGTGAGACCTACTTTGGCCTGATTTCTAACACGGCTGGTGGGTACTCGTTTTATCGCGATGCTCGCCTGCGTCGCATAACTCGCTATAGATACAACAATTCCCCCTTTGATGTTGGTGGTCGATATATCTATTTGCGAGATAATAACAGCGAAGAGTTTTGGTCGCCGTCATGGCAACCGACCCGCCGTGACTTAACCAACTACACATGTCGGCATGGGATGGGATATACCACCATCAACAGTACGTTTAATCAAATTGAGGCCGAAACCCGTTATTTTGTGCCACTCGGCGAAACGTTAGAGATTTGGTCGTTGACCGTGACCAATCATCAAGCGAATACCGTCTCTTTGTCCGCCTTCTCTAGCATTGAGTTCTGTTTGTGGGATGCTCATGATGATGCAACCAACTTCCAACGGAACTTTAACACTGGCGAGATGGAAGTTGAGGGGAGCGTGATTTATCACAAAACTGAATACCGCGAGCGGCGCAACCATTTTGCCTATTTCGCATGTTCAGAGCCGTTGGCCGGATACGATACCCAACGGGAAGCCTTCCTCGGCCCGTATCGAGGCTGGGATAATCCACAAGCCGTCGAGCAGGGTGAAGCCAGCAACTCCCATGCTCATGGCTGGTCGCCCATCGGGTCGCATCAAGTGAACCTAACCCTAGGGCCGGGTGAGAGCAAACGGGTCATCTTTGTCTTGGGTTATCATGAAAATCCGCACGACCAAAAGTTCAGCCCGCCCAATAGTCAAACCATCAACAAAAGCACCGTAAAACCGCTCATCGAAAAATATCTCGATCCCGACGCGGTTGATGCGGCTCTCAAATCGCTCAACGAGCATTGGAATGGATTGCTCGGTAAGTTCCAAGCCGACACGCCTGACATCCACACCAACCGTATGATCAATATCTGGAACGCCTACCAATGTATGGTCACGTTTAATCTGTCCCGCTCGGCCTCCTATTTTGAATCGGGCATTGGGCGAGGCATGGGCTTCCGCGACTCCAACCAAGATTTGTTGGGCTTCGTCCACATCATCCCCGGAAGAGCTAGGGAACGTATTTTGGACATCTCGGCCACCCAACTGAAAAACGGTGGGGCTTTCCATCAATATCAGCCCCTAACCAAACGGGGCAACGATGCGGTTGGAGGCAATTTTAATGATGACCCGTTGTGGCTTATTTTGGGTGTAACCGCCTATATCAAAGAGAGCGGCGACTGGAGTATTCTCAAAGAAATGGTACAATATGAGAATACACCCGGTACCGAACAGCCTCTATATGACCATCTGCAACGCAGTATTCAGTACACTTTAGAGAGCTTAGGGCCGCATGATTTGCCGCTTATTGGTCGGGCCGACTGGAATGACTGTCTCAATTTGAACGCTTTTTCTGATGAACCGGGCGAATCGTTCCAAACGACCACCAATAAAGAGGGGAAAGTGGCTGAGTCAATTTTTATTGCCGGATTGTTTGCTTACGCGGCCAACGAGATGGCTGAGTTAGCCGAAGCCTATAATCGGCCCGAAGATGCCCAATATTACAAAGAACAGGCTGATAAAATGACCCAAACTACCTTGGGAGACGGCTGGGATGGGGAATGGTTCTTACGAGCTTATGACGATTTCGGTGATAAAATAGGCTCGAATGAGTGCGAGGAAGGTAAAATATTCATTGAGCCACAAGGCATGTGTATCATCGGGGGCATGGGGATAGAAACCGGACAAGCCAAAAAGGCACTCGACTCGGTCAATGCCTATCTGGCGACGCGGCATGGGATTGTCCTACAACAGCCATGTTACACCCGATACTACATCAACTTAGGCGAAATCTCGACCTACCCGCCCGGATACAAGGAAAACGGTGGGATTTTCTGCCACAACAACCCGTGGATTATCGCTGCCGAAACATTGGTTGGCAACGGCGACCGAGCCTACGATTATTACTCTCGCATTAATCCCTCCGCCCGTGAGGAAATTAGCGACATCCACCGCTCCGAGCCGTATGTGTACGCCCAAATGATTGCCGGACGAGATGCCCAATCGCATGGCGAGGCCAAAAACTCATGGTTGACTGGCACTGCGGCATGGAATTTCGCCGCGATTACGCAATGGATTCTGGGTGTCCGTCCCTCCTACAACGGCTTGCAAGTTGCGCCCATCGTTCCTCGCAACTGGGCCGGCTTCCAAGTCAGCCGAGTCTTCCAAAACGTCACCTACAATATTGAGGTGAAACGAGTCGGAACTGGCAATCAAGTGTCACTCGTTGTAGACGGACAATCGGTTGAGGGAACCATCATCCCCAAACCGGCTGATGGTCAAACCGAGGTGACCGTGCAGGTGACGTTGACTTAGATTCTGCTGTTTTCTCCCAACTCTCCTCGAAACTCAGCGTTTTAAAAATAGGTCAAAATGAATCAAAAAGGGTGGTTCGTGAAATCACGAATCACCCTTTTGGGTTGTGGATTTTTTTCAAAATCTCACCGACTTAATTTATGCTCAACTTATAACGTCCCACTAAATCCTCCAACTGTTTAGCTAACAACGACAAATCCTGCGCGCTCCGTTCCGTTTGTTGGGCGGAGGATAAGGACTGCACGGTGGCTTGGTTAATATGTTGCATAGCCACCGCAATCTGTTCAATACCATGATTCTGTTGTTGGGTGCTGGCTACAATTTGCTCAGCCAAGTTGGTATTTTCCTTGATACTCCCCGCCAACTGCATAATGGTTTTGCCGGTTTGTTCCGTCAAAAGAACGCCCGAATCGACTCCTTTGGTACCTTCTTCGGTAGCCATGACCGCCGCGTTGGTGGCTTGTTGAATCTCGTTCAAAATCGTTTTAACCTGTGCCGTAGCCTGTTTAGACTTCTCGGCCAAGTTGCGAACCTCCACCGCCACCACAGCAAACCCTTTGCCATGTTCACCGGCGCGGGCCGCTTCGACCGAGGCGTTCAGGGCTAACAAGTTACTTTGCGAGGCAATCTCATTAACGGTGGTGATAATCTCTCCAATCTGCTGAGTTTGCTCACTGAGAGCCAAAATATTCTCGGCAATACCAGATACCTTCTCTTTAATTTGCACCATGCCATCAACCGTTTTTTGAACCGCATTCTGCCCACTATTGGAGATATTACTGGTTTGTTGGGTCTTGTCAGCCACCTCTTTGGCCTTGTTAAACAGTTCGGACACAATCGCATTCACCTCGTCAATGGTGCTACTAGTCTGACTAATCGCCGCCGACTGCTCATTTGCTCCGGCGGCCTGTTGGGTAGCCGAAGCCAAAATCTCGGCAGAGGCAGAGGAGATGTTGTTGGTTGCCTCCCGGAGTTGGAAAGCCATCTCACCCAAACGCTCAACCATAATGTTGAGATTACGTCCCAAGGTCATCAAATCCCCTTGCCCTTGGGCTTGATCATGCCCGTTAATGGTCAGACGACGAGTCAAATCACCATCTGCGACCCGTTCAATAAATTGGTTATATTCATTGACCGTCTGTTCAATTGTCTCTTTTGCCACCGCGTCGGCAATTCGAAATTGTAGTTCGGCTGTCATCTGATTAAAGGTTTGGGCCAACAATTGCAGTTCAACCGCCCCCATCGGCTCTAAAGTAAAGCCCAAATCATGCTCATCCCGATTTTCTAAGGCGCTGGTATAACTTACAATCGGTTTACTTAAATGAGTACTAAATATCCACAACACAAATCCCATGCTTAATGGCATCAAAACAGCAATCACCATCAACACAATTTCCGCATTACCTGTTATTTGACGGGCATTTTCTGCCTCTAGCTCAGCTCGTGTATTCATCAACTGTTGAAATTTAGCAATCGGCTCCATGATAATTTTCTTATCTTGAGCATACTGCCGATCAAACATAATCTCACGGGCTTTGGTCAACTTCTCCTCAACAGTCAACGCAGCATCCGTTGGGCTGAGGTCGTAAGCTCGAATCGCAGGGTGCATGCTCTGCGGGGAGACTCCTTGCGCCTCCAACACCAAACGCATGCTCCGTGTTTCGGTATTCACCAACGCATCGGAGTTCTGTTTGGCGAGGGCTAACTGAGCAAACTCTTCCTGCGGCGCGTTCAATTCCTCCAGCCGATGAAGAACAATGTCCCGAGTTTTGGTCACTTCAATTTCATCCCAATAGTTTTTGAGATGAATACCATCGTTATTAACGGCATATTTTCGCACTTCATTGGTCAAATAATCAGATGCGTTGGCTAGGTCGATCCCCAACTGCTTAAACTCAGCCTGTTTCACCACCGCGTTCTCTTCAGCTTGAATGGCTTGGATCAAAAAGGTGATACTGCTTCCTAATATCAACGCCATGAACAGCACGATTACCACAGCAATTGCATTTACAATCGAGAGCTTTATTCTCATCTTTCAATCACCTTGGATGAATTTTGAACTTTAGTAAGGTTATCATACACGTTAATTATACTGATTTTTACCCAAATGACTATCCCAATATAGTCTCAACTTAGTACCGACATGTTGATTAAGACAAAATAGTTTTTGACAGGGTTTTTTTGCCTTTAATGCTGTTAATTCTGCCAAAAACTACCAGATACTAGTTCTAACTAAATTTTGGGACAATTCTATCAGTTTGCACCCCGTCGCTTGCCACTCATAGTAAGCTGATTATACTGAATGAGTTCTAAACATCGGCATGGTTCATTTTCGGCTAAATGATCTTTACAAATTGCGATGAATCGTAGGGGCTAGGCAGGGCGGTCTAATCTTGGAACGTGCAACCATGTTGTCTCCGCCCCTGCCTCGCCCATCTACTCGGAAACAGCGTCCCCTGTGGGTTACGGGCGAGGTAAGGCGGATGAAGTTTCTGATTTCAAACGGTCATGGTTGCCGCCTTACCTAGCCCCTACACAACCTATCGCCATGCCTAATTTGTAAAGCTAATTTCCTCCAGTTTGAACCATGCCTAAACATCACAAAGGAAACAATCATGACTCAAAATTTTACCCACGATATATTTTTATCCCCATTTAGCTGGCGATATGGCACCGCCGACATGCGCCAAATTTGGGGTGAAGTTCACAAACGGTACTTATGGCGACTGTTATGGGTTGCCTTGGCCGAAGCCCAACAGGAGTTTGGTCTGGTGACTCAAGCGCAGGTTGATGATTTGCGCGCCTACATCGACCAGATTGATGTTGATCGTGCCCATGAGATTGAAGCGGAGATTCATCATGACCTAATGGCCGAGGTCAAAACGTATGCCGAGCAAGCCAAAATCGGGGGTGGGATTATCCATTTGGGAGCCACCTCAATGGATATTGAGGATAATGTTGATGCGCTTCGTTTGCGGGAGAGTGTGGACGTTATTTTGGCGAAACTGCAAATCCTGCTGACCGAACTGGTCACGCAGATTGAGCGATGGGCCGACACGCCGATTATCGCCTTTACTCACCTACAACCCGCCGAGCCTAGCACGATGGGCTATCGGCTGGCCCAGTATGGGTTTGATCTGTTGACCGATTGGCAAGAGTTGACTCGAATTCGATCCGGTATTCGCGGTAAAGGATTCAAGGGCGCGGTTGGCACATCAGCCTCATACATGGATTTGCTGGCCGATCTTGACGACCAAACAACGACGCGGGCCATGCCCCGTCAGCTTGAGGCAATTGTTATGCAGGCCATCAACCTAGAGCCGTTTCCGGTGGCGACTCAAACCTATCCCCGCAAACAGGATTGGCTAGTGTTGAACGGTCTAGCCGGTTTAGCCGGATCGCTCTACAAATTTGCCTTTGATCTGCGTCTACTCCAATCTCCGCCTTTGGGTGAGTGGGCCGAGCCGTTTGGCAAAAAGCAGGTCGGATCGAGTGCCATGCCATTTAAGCGTAACCCCATCAATGCCGAAAATATAGACAGTCTGGCTCGATTTGTGGCCGCTCTGCCCCGCGTGACATGGGACAACGCCGCCCACTCCCTGTTAGAGCGCACCTTGGACGATTCGGCCAATCGACGCGAAACCTTCCCCGCGGCATTTTTAGCCACCGACGAGATTCTCCGGCGAAGCATCCGCCTAATTCGCGATTTACGGGTTGATGAGGCCGCCTTGGCCCGTAACTTAGAGAAGTATGGCACCTTTGCTGCCACCGAGCGGGTCATGATGGCCGCTGTCAAAGCGGGTGCAGATCGGCAGGAGATGCATGAGGTTATCCGTGAGCATAGCTTAAAGGCTTGGGTCAAACTGGCCGCCGGAGAGCCGACTCCCTTGGTTGAAACATTGATGCAGGATGCGCGCCTTACCGTCCATCTGTCAGCAGAGCGAGTTCAGGCCTTGTTGGATGCGAGCGATTATGTCGGCGACGCTCCGGATCGGGCGAGCGAGTTGGTCAAACAAATCCGCACCGCTCTTGACTCCACGACCCAAAAATCAATATGACAGTTTTTTATTAATATGGTAAAATGCGATTAGGAAATTTCACCTATTTTTAAAAATCTAATATCGCAAAGAAGACTACTATGAGTTTAATTCGTCCCCTCTCACAATCTAGAGATCGAATTACCGCCGATTTTTTTGTTGGAAGTTATCGCTTTTCTGGTAGTGTTGTAGCCCATCGTTACTCGATGATTAAAATTTTAAACGATAAAGCGACCGACCATTTAACCTTGGTTGATATTTATATCTCTCCGTTTAATAAACCGGGGGAGATTGTCCGTACTCAAAAGCGGGGTTTACTAATTAAGGACAAAATCGATTTTATTTTGTTACCCCCCGAAACGTCACAAGACCTGAAAGAAAAAACACAGCGGGCCAATGAGGTTGCTCTGCCTGTTTACATCACTTTGCCCAGTTACGAAATAGGCGGCAAATTGCAAATGCACGGCTCGACCAACGCCAAAGCTTTATTAACTGGGGATACCCGAAAATTTCTGCCAATTTTAGATGCGATGGCTCGTAATGCATTTTTACCGGATATAAAATATCAAAGTCCGGTTTTGTTAGTCAATAAAACACGAATCCAATTCTGGTCGCTAGGAGATGGGGGATAACGATGGCAAAAATACTTGTTGTTGATGATGACCAAAATATATTAAATCTACTAAAATTTTCATTATCCAGAGCCGGACATACTCCGATTTTATGTATTGATGGCGAAACAGGATTGATTGAAGCACAGGCCCAAAAGCCAGATTTGGTGATTGCCGATGTGATGATGCCGAAGATGCATGGCTATCAGTTCTGTAAAAAACTTCGCTTTTTGCCTGAAACTAAAAACACGCCAGTGATCATGTTCTCGGCTCGATTTCAGCCGATTGACCGTCAAACGGCCCTAGATGCTGGCGCATCAGATTATCTGCCCAAAGTCATCTCTAATGAGGAACTGTTGAAGCGGATTGATGAGTTGCTTCCGCAAGATTCGGGTGAGGCAGTTAACGAACTGCTCGGTTTTATGAGCCTACGAGGTGGAACGGGGGTTTCTACTTTGGCCGTAAATGTGTCGATTGCTTTGGCCGGGGCGTTGAAGATTCAACCGGCTCTGGTTGACCTGAAACCGATTGGCGGACATTTGGCCTTGATGTTGGGCTTACGTCCAATCACTAATGTTAGCAAATTGTTTGCCGAAGAGGAAATCTCAATCGAGCATATCAATAACTGTTTTGTGCCGCACAGTTCAGGCATACGACTTCTGGCCTCGGTGAACCGTTATAACAAAAATATCCTTCCCTCGACCCCGCAAACAGCGTCCTTAGCCCAAACCTTACAAGACGAATTTCCTTTTTCGATTTTTGATTTGCCGTCAACCATTTTGGAGCATGAATCTGATGAACTATTAAAGAAATTTACCAAAATATTACTGGTTTTATCGCCTGACATGCCCTCACTACAATCTACGGTGTTAGCGGTGCAAGGCTTGGTGCAACATGGTGTCGCGCGCAAAAATATTATGTTAGTGGTTAATCAAGTGATGCCTTATGGCGCGTTACCGGTGGAGGATGTTCAAAATGCGCTCCGGATGCCCATAACCGCTACCATTCCTTTTGAGCCAGACATGGTGAAATCGCTGAATAATCGCACGCCGCTCCTGTTTAGTAGTCCTCGTTCTAAAGCGGCAGGCGCGATTGCCCGCTTGGCAAACACCTTGCGCGGGTAGAAGCGGTTTGACGATTAGGTAGTCCTGCACACCTACCCGCAAGTTCTAAACTTGCGGGTAGATAACTTGACTTTCAGTAAAAAAAGGCTACCATATTAAATATGGTAGCCTTTTTCATTACTTTTTAGGGTAGTGATCCGGAGTGCAAAGCTTGCTTTGCATGCAAGATGCGGGTGTTATTGCCTACTCGCATAGTTACGCACCGCTTCCGCCGACTCTAAGCCCAACGCCGTTTGAGCCATGTCTTTTGCCTGAGCCATAGTCACCTGCGCCAAAACTTGTTTAATCTGAGGAATCGCGGGGGCGTTCATACTAAACTTCATCACCCCCAACCCTAGCAAAAGTGGAATTGCTAACGGGTTGCTGGCTATTTCACCACACAAACTGAGATCAATATCGGCCTGATGAGCCGCGATTACGGTCTGCTGAATCAATCGCAACAGAGCCGGATGGAATGGGTCAACCAACTCAACCACATCAGGGTTGGTGCGGTCTGCGGCCATAGTATATTGGGCTAAATCGTTTGTGCCAAGGCTGAAAAAATCGACCTCTGTAGCTAACAAGTCTGCTATGATAACCGCGGCTGGCAGTTCAATCATAATCCCAATCGGAATATGTTCCTCAAACGGCACACCCGCCTGTTGCAAATAGGCTTGAGCGGCTTGCAGAATCTGCTTTGCGGCTCGTACTTCCGCCATCGTGCTAATCATGGGGAACATAATCTTAAACTTATGCCCCACCGAAGCCCGCAGAATTGCCTGTAGTTGTATTTGCAAAATTTCCGGCTCGGCCAAACTTGCTCGGATGCCCCGTCGCCCTAAAAACGGATTCAATTCAGGCTTAAGGTTGAGGTAAGCTAACGGCTTATCCCCCCCCACGTCCAAAGTCCGAATCGTCAATGGATGTGGGCCGAGCGATTCGGCTATCGCTTTATAGTATGCAGTCTGCTCCATCTCGGTGGGGAGCGTTTTTTGCTGGCTATAGAAAAATTCGGTGCGTAGCAACCCCACCCCTTGCGCCCCCTGTTTTAGCGCAACGGACAGGTCAGCCAAAGTAGCAATATTTGCCAAAAGGGTGACAGATTGATTGTCTTTAGTTTGAGCCGGTTGATGACGATATTGCTCAAACTGTTGTTGCTTCGTCAGCCATTGTTGATGATCTGCTTGCAATCGTTCTTGTTGCTCGGCAGATGGCTCAACCCACAATTGCCCGGTACTGCCATTTAGAACCAACGGTGTGCCATCTGCTACTTGGGACAGTTGGCTACTCAAACCAACCACTGTCGGAATCCCCAACCCACGAGCGATAATCGCGGTGTGGGAGGTTGCGCTTCCGGACTCGGTACAAAGTCCGATAACGATGTTTGGGTCTAAGGCGATTGCTTCTGAGGGGGTTAAATCAGTGGTTATGAGGATGGCTGGCGTGTCTAGCTCAAAATTGATGGCACGATTGTCAGTTAGGACTCGCAACACCTGCTGACTAATATCCAACCAATCAATCGCTTTCGCCTGCATGTATGGTTCGGGCAGAGCATGATATTGGGTGATTAGCTCATTAAGACAAATTTGCCATGCTGTTTCAGCCGTCAACGATTCCTGCTTGAGGCGGCTCTGTAGCTTATCAAGCAAGGTGGGGTCGGTCAACAAAAGTTGGTGGGCTTCAAAAATAGCCGCCTCTTCGTCAAGCTGATGTTGATGTTGCTGATATGTCGCCTCTAATTCATCATAGACCTCGGCGATGGCTTGCTGTAACCGTTCATGCTCATAGGAGGGATTATCAGTGTGACGATGGGGAACTTCTATCAAAGTAGGTTGATAACGCACCGCCCGCCCGATCACAACTCCGGCAGAAACTGGAATTCCCTGCCATTCGTTGGCGGCGGCGGTCTCGATTGATGAGGCTGATGAGGCTGATGGGGTATCCGAGGCTGGAAGTGATGACATAGAGTCCACTTCGCCAAATCGGTCGGCCACCAAACTTTGCAGGGCGACAATCGCTTCAAACGAAGTGGGGCCGGTTGCCTTAATCACCACGATTTGCTCCGACTTAACCGCCAACATCATCACTTGGTTGATGCTTTTGGCGTTGACCTGTGAGCTATCATCACCACTAATGCCAATCGTAACGTTGGCCTCAAATTGAGCCGCGACCTTAACCAATTGGGCTGATGGGCGGGCATGCAAACCATGATGGTTGTGAACTACCAACCGACACTCGATAGCCGCATCTTGTTCTGGTAATGCCGGAGATTGTTCCAACCCGTTCTCACTTTGAATAGGCTCTTCACCCTCTGCTGGGCAAAGCTGATTGGCTTTGAATCTCAAAGAGCCTCGGGCTTCGTCTAATATTTGATGAATGTCGGTGGTGACAAGGGATTGAACCGCGGCCGCAATCGTTCCCTCAACCAAGGGGGCTTCACAAAGATAGACGTTTGGTTGTTGGTCGGGTGATAGAAACTCTTTGGCAGTTTCTGCGCTCAAAATCGCGCTTCCTAAATCCATCATTATCATCACGCCATCGTCACTATAAACCGATTCGATGGCATCTTGTACTCGAAACGCATCGGTGCCAATCGGATTGGCAGGGTCATCAATGCCCGCGGCCGCGGCGATAGAAGCCTGTCCTTGAGTCATCTGCTCGACCAAATCTAATACACCAGCCGCTAGTTTGTAGCTATGAGAAACAACAACAATTCCAACCATATTTTATCACTCAAGACTATCACATCATCCAAATTTATGTATACATAAACCTTAATCCCCCCGGCAGGGATCGAACCTGCGACCTACGGATTAAGAATCCGTTGCTCTACCAATTGAGCTACAAGGGGCTGTTGCGTAATTCGTGTTATTTATACTATAATACGTGGAATGATCATATCTAATAGGATGAAAACAACGCTGTATCCCAAACCTGCCGATTTAGTCATCGGATGACTAGGGGCTATACCCTCGGACAGGTTTGGGATAGTTTAAAAAATTTGAACTCTAACTGGTTTTTTTGTGAAATTTGGTAAAGCTACTCGAATAACCGTTATTTCTAACAGAGTGCTTTAGATAAAGCAATTTGTCTAAACACCCCACCGCAGGGCCGGAGTGTGGACAGGCGCGTCCCACAAAACGAGCATCTCTTCATCAGCCCGAAGCAGGGTAATGGAAAAGCCCGCCATCTCTAATGAGGTGATATAGTTACCGACCAATTGTCGGGCGATGGTGATACCGCGTGCCTGACAGATTTGGTTTAGTTCGTTGTATATGAGGTATAATTCGATAAGAGGCGTACCGCCCATGCCGTTGACTAAGGCAATCACTTGGTCTCCCGACTCGAAGGGCAGGTCAGACAAAATCGCCTCGCTCATCATGGCGACAATCTCACGGGCAGATTTCAGTTCCATCCGTTCTCGGCCCGGCTCACCGTGGATGCCGATACCGATTTCCATCTCATTTGGGCCAAGCTCAAAGGTCGGCTTACCCGCCGCGGGGACGGTACATGAGGTCAACGCCATGCCCATTGAGCGACCTTGGTCATTGACTTTGCGACATAGATTCGCCACAGCTTGTAGGTCATCCCCTCGTTCTGCTGCCGCGCCGCACAATTTTTCGGCTAAAACCGTTGTGCCAACTCCCCGTCGTCCGGCAGTGTAGAGGCTGTCTTGCACGGCGACATCGTCATTTATCACTACTGCTTCGACAGCAATCCCTTCGGCTTGGCATAACTCCGCGCCCATCTCAAAGTTCATGACATCACCAGTATAGTTTTTGACGATATGTAACACGCCCGCGCCACCGTCAACTGCTTTGGTCGCCGCTTCCATTTGATCCGGTGTCGGTGAGGTGAATACTTCACCCGCACATGCCGCATCCAGCATGCCCATTCCAACATAGCCACCATGCATTGGCTCATGACCACTGCCTCCGCCAGAAATAAGGGCAACCTTGCCTTGAATCGGCCCGTCTGCCCGCATGATAGTTTTCTTATCCAGATCGACTCGGAGCAAATCAGCATGCGCCGCGCCTATGCCTACTAAAGCTTCACTAACTACATCTGCTGTATCGTTAATTAATTTTTTCATGTCTCCTCATTCCCCCATACATCGAGGGCTGTTTTTAACATTAAATAGGATGAGGTCGCGCCCGGATCTTGGTGCCCGATACTACGCTCACCGAGATAACTGGCTCGACCTTTTTTGGCGAGCATGGGAATGGTCTGTTGCATCCCATGTTCAGCCGCATCAGTTCCGGCTTGAAGAATATTGGTTAAACTAGCCCCGTTTTCTAGGGCTTGTGTCATCGCCTCTAAAGCTGGCGTTAGTGCATCGATCATCGTTTTGTCTGCTAATCGAGCTTTACCTCGTTGGACAACGCCTTGTAAACCAACATCAAACATGTTGACCAATTCGGCATTGGTTAACGTCGTTTTTCTCGCACAAGCGGTGCTGGCTCGCAAAAAGAATGTGCCATAAAGTGGGCCTGATGCCCCACCGACCGTTGAGATAAGGGTCATCGCAGTTATCTTTAACAAACTACCAACATCATTATGATCGGTCGCCTCAATTTTTTGTTTAACTGCGGTGAAGCCTCGTTCCATGTTAATGCCATGGTCAGCATCACCAATAGCGGCATCTAAATCGGTTAGATATTGTTTGTTTTCAAGATAGGTTGTTTGGAGTGCAATCAACCAAGTTAATAAATTTTCTATGCTAATCATGGTTTTGTTTTCCTGAGATAAACTGTCAGCAGTGATTTTGGCTACAAGTATATAGAATTAAATGTAATTGGCAAATTATAGAGAGAGTTTGTGGGATTGGAAGAGAAGAGATATTAGGCTAAGAAATCGGAATTGCATTGAATTTTCTTAATTAATGCTCATTCCTTACGTTGATAGCCTCTCTATCTCGACCAAGCCACCACATGACCCCACAACTAACCAGCAGAACCACGGTCACAGCCAAGCCACCTTCTGGGCCAAAACCTCCGCCGGTGATGATGTCTGGGCCAATTTCTTCCAAATTAATCAATGTCCCGGCCACTTGGGGATTGCCGCTTACTTCAAACCCTAAAATATTACCCTGTGTCCAATTCCATGTCGAGTGAAAGCCACATACCCCCCACAAGCCACCTTCCCATAAGGCGTATAATGAGGCAAACAGTCCGACCAGAAACAGGTTCAGCATGGCAATAATGCTGATTTCGTTGTTACAGAGATGAAGCACGCCAAAATAAAGGGATGAGATGATAATGCCCAACCAAGGGCGATTGTAGCGCGCCCCGATTATCGGCATCATCCAGCCTCGAGTCAGTACCTCTTCGGCCGCGCCCTGCACCATCCAACCTAAAAAAATGATGATAACCCCGTCTAGGGCCAGCATGCCTGCCCGTTGTGGCGAACCTTGCTCAATATCGATATACCCCATCATCGCGGCCAAACCGACCGCGGCGGAAAATGTAACAAATGCTACGCCCATCCCGCGTCCATATTGAAGCAGCACATTCGTTCCCTCAAACCCCAAGGTCCAAAAGGGACGTTTTTCAAAAAAATATGACCATAATCCCAAAAGCAAAAACACTGGGCCAAACAGAGCAATCAGATAAATAGCGGCTCCGTATCCATCGGAGGGGGAGAGCAGGCGAATTAAGGCTTGCATGCTGGGGGCGGCGAGGAATCGCTCCGGCGTTTCGAGTAGGGCTAAATCTAGGTTAATGTTGGTCATAATGCTTTGAAACTGAGCCATCGAAGTTTTACCGGTTAGAAAAGCAATCAACACAATAAAGGGGGGGGCAATCAATAAGCCAATCATTTGAGAGATTAATACGAAAGTGATGCCCAAAATTAGCACCAGAGCAAGGTGCGTGAGCCGTTTACCAGAGCGGGCTAATTCAAACAAATGGTTATTGACTTGGACATAGGTGGGGTTTAAGGAAAAATTTTTTATCATAGTTTGTTTACCTCAATTTATGATTTATGATTTATGATTTATATTGATAGCGGTGACGTTCCGGCTAAATCGGCTCCGTCCAGATTGGCCTCAAATAGATTGGCTTGCTTGAGGATGGCCCCGCGTAAAATCGCGCCGCTCAGATCAGCCCCATGCAGGTCAGCCTGAGTCAGATTCGCTCCGGCCAAGTTCGCCTCTCGCAGATTGGCTCGCGTCAGTTTGGCTCGTCCCAAAAACGCACCCGCGAGGTTGATGCGACTCAAATCAGACTCGGCCAAGAACGCCTCAGCTAAAAACGCACCAGCGAGGTTAAGCTGGCTTAAATTGGCTCTGGATAGGATAATCTGACGTAGATTACCACCGTATAACCCTTTGGTTTTGTACAGATTAGCCCCCGCACCGTCCACCTGAGCCAGCGTTGCGCCAGTCAAATTCGTCTTACTTAAATCAGCCGCGTTGAGTTTGGCTTTAAGCAGGTTGGCGGCCCGTAAATCGGTTTGATGCAGGCGAGTGGCAATCAAACGGGCTTGTTGTAAGTTGGCTAGGCGCATATCGGCCCGGCTCAAGTCTGCTCGAACGAGGGTAGCCTGCGTCAGGTTGGCTTGGCTCAAATTGGCCTCAATCAGACAGGCTCGTTTAATCCGGGCCGATTTCAGACTGGCCTGACTGAGGTTCGTACCCCGTAGGTTGGCCTCAACCAGCACGGCATGGTCTAACATCGCCCTGCTCAAATCTAGGCCGCTTAAGTCACAGCCAGTTAGGTCAAGCCCTTGTAAGTTGGTATCGTCTCGATGTTCGACCCAATGGAGAAGTTGTTGATAAGCGTTATAGTTGGTCATCATCTCAATTATACTCATATCAGCCAAAATTCGTAAACTCATATATGGTCATATCCGAATCGGCATGGTTCAAATGAAATTATAAATGGTAAATGGTGAATTATAAATGGTAAATGAGTGTAAGCGGCATTATGAATGAATGTGACTAACTCTATCGTCCATTGACAGGATACCTATTTGTGTTATAGTCTGTCTTTGTTGGAGTATTCAGGATTGGCCGTTATTATATCACAAACCTGAAGGTTTGGATTCTCATAACGAGTTTGCTACACTTTAAAGCCTTAAAAATCAAAAGTTTGTTGGGCACTTGTTACCCGACAAAGTGATTCATAAAAAACTAAAACCGTAACACAGAGAAAAAAAATCGTTTTTCCTCTGTGAAACTCCGTGTTCCTCTGTGAAACTCTGTGTTCCTCTGTGAAACTCTGTGTTAATTAGTTCAGGCTAAATTTTTTGTCGGGTACTAAGTCAGCGTTTATCCGTGTCGCATATTTAAACTTGTTGAGAAACTATGTCACTTAAACGATTATTCGCGCTCATTATTACAATACTTCTCATCATCTGTGTAATTTGGTTGGCAACAACCTCTCATCTTGCCGTTTGGCCGGTGCGGAATAGTTTGCAATATCAGGCTCTAACTTGGTGGTGGCACTATGTGGGCGAGCCACAACAGGGCGAGCCGGGAGTTTTGACCGGAACGATCACAAATCAACATGGTGAGCCGTTATCTGGGGCATGGGTTTTGCTTTCGCGGTGGGACGGCACGACCTACCACTGTCGAACTGATGATCAGGGCCGCTATCAGATTGATGGTATTCCGGCGGGCAACTATCAACCTGCTGCTGGCGCGCCCGATTATGATAATCAGTTGGGCGAGGCGGTGACGATTGAGGCCGGACAGATTACCATGCTCCCCATTCGATTGTCACTAACTGCGCCCCACTCAGTCAGCCCCGCGCAACGCTTCTCTTTGAGCGAGCCGACTAGCCTAACCTGTTATGAGCCGTTTGTCAGCACCGCTAATCGTCGTCAGGTTTATTTTGATAATGCTGGTCAGCCTAATCAACTCACTTTTTATTACACTCCCATCACCACCACGGCTCGGTTGCCTATTTTGCTGGTGATTTATCCCGGCCCGGTTGACAGTTGGGAGTGCGCCAGTATTCCTCTGACTGCGGGCGGGTTTACAGTGTTGGCTGTTGGCCCACCCTATAGCTTTGCGGTTGAGGCGCAGTTAGATGAGCTAGAACGGTTGATTGATTTGGCACAAGGTGATGTTTTTCCACATGGTGATGGTCAACGAGTGGGATTGTTGGGTGGCAGTTTCAGTAGCATCCATGTCCAGCGGATTATCCAGCGACGACAGGATGTTCAGGCCGCGTTACTGCTTGGCCCACCAACCGACATGTTCGCCATGCGGCATCATCTCGAATCTGGCACATTCATTCCCCCCTTTGGCTTAGACCAAATTATGCTCGCGGCTGGTTTTCCTGACCGTGAGATGATGCGCTATTGGCGATATTCTGCCGCTTATCATGTTCGACCCGACTTTCCACCCCTCGCCATTCTGCACAGCCGAAGCGACGAAGTAGTACCGATTGAGCAAAGTGAACGACTGGCGACTAATCTAGCCGCGGTCGGTGCGGTGCATGAAACCTACTTTTTTGATGGGGCTAGTCACTATCTCATGGCGGCTGAGGCTGACGAGGATACGGACAAGGTGTACCATATTACACTCGATTTTTTTGCCCGACATTTGGCTCAAGATTAAAAATCGACTGGACATGGACAAATGCGAATTTTTGGTAGATGACTTTGATTTTTTCAAGCGGGACATGGTAGCGATTGTGGATGGTTTTTTGCGTGTAATGAGATATGGTGATAATCTGTTTTGCCTTATCAGCAGTGAGGAGATAACTTTTTTGACGACGTTTTGGTTCATGGTGGTCAAAAAATTGGGGATGATACTCATATTGAATATCGTGCATGGTCACGACATAGGGGATGGTCAAGTCAAGCTGGTCAATCGTCGTGCCGGGGTAATGAATTAGGTCAAGCGAGCATTGGTTGAGTTGCTGGCTGACATAACTTGGCATCAGGCCAAATTTACGCAGTATCCGCTTCAAAAACGAGCTATTGGGCGGTACAAACGGCAAATTGACTAACTGAAAATTGGAATATTGCTGTAAAAATGTTTTTGATTAGATGGGCCGACAAATATTGTGTAACTATTGGTACGGTCGATTTGACCTAACTGGCTGAATAGCTGGTTGACATAAGTCTCAATGCCTCCAATTTGACCGGGGGTGAGAAACAGGGTGTAGAGGCCGATGTGCATATTGTTTAGGAATTGGACAAGACTTCGGCATCCGCCGCCTGAGCTTGTCGAAGGCAGACTACCAGCATGACTAAGTTAACTGCTGACTTTACGCACATGGTCAACGGCGATGGCGAGGATTTTGTTCGGGTTTTCGATGAGGTACTCATCATAGTCAACAAATACACTGTTTTCAGCCAAAATCAGAAATTTCCAACTACTGCCCGTACTGATGATGCCCATAATATTATCGATCAACTCCTCTTGATTGGATTGTTGGGCAGCGTACATTTTGGCGATACATTTGGGAATGGCTGCTTTAATATTTTCGTTTTTGGCCTCGACAATGGCAATCACTGGGCGGTTGACATAGAGATGACTGGGACTGTTGCAAATCATATAGTCGCAGATGCCCATCAAACCTCTACTTTCATCAACATCTAATGATATGCCCGAAAAAAGGCTGACGGTGCGATGGAGCAGTTTCCGTAGCTCTATCAACATGGGGACGATCAACATTTCTGACCGCGCTTTTTCGGTGTTGATATTGAGGGCTAAAGGAATGTTTTCTTTTAGGGTAACCTTCAGATGGTCACTCACCTCAAGTGGCATTACCTCCTCAAACAACGATCTGCTTTGATGAACCGTCAGCGAAAAATTTGTTTGTATATCGGCTAAAGAAAATTGATCGTAACTCATACAAAAATTACGATTTGCGATGATTGATTTACGTCTTCGTAAACCGACCTCGTAAACCGGCTCAGTTTATGGTGAAACATCAATACCTAAATCTTCTACAATCCAACGGGCCACTTGCTGATGGGCTTTGCCGGTAGGATGCCCGTCCCCCTTGATGGCTAACCCTTCCTCCACGTCGAGTTTCATGCGTTCGTCATAATTTAGGACGATTAGGCCAGTAGCCTCAAAATGGGGAAACATATCCTCAATATAGTCCCCCTCATCGGGATAGACAACGACATAAAACTGGTCACTGTCAAATTTTTCTTGAAATGTATCCCGTGCCGTGGTAATCAGTTGGGCGGTAAAACCATAATGACGATCAGTCAGACGGGGCGGAATGGTGACGTTAAAGTAACGGGCTATCTCGCTGTTGGGAAGCTGTTCGTACAGGGTGGCGATAATCGGGCGGCCAGTGGTAAAATTTCCCTGTCGAATCAGATTGCCTGACCAGTCGGTAGTGTAGTAGGGCATCCTGTCGCCCCAAGCATTGTGGACATACATCGAGCCGATAGCCCGCTCTACATGGGCATCAATAAAGACATATATCAACACCGTCTCATTATATGCGTTATATGCGTTATATGCATTGAATGAGGGCAATTCGGCTATCAAACTATCACTTTGTAACTTCGCTAACATCTGCTGAGGCCCGTAGCCGCTAAAGCCGTAGTTGTAGGGCTGATATTCGGTGGCTTCGTGGATCACATAGTAGGGCAAGGTTTCGTCGTCCTGCACCCCCTCGCCAAACATAAAGGAGTCGCCAAAAAAGAGCATGGTTTTCGGACGTTTTTCCCCACCCACTTCAATCGGGGTGATGCGACGACTATACTCGTCGATACTGTATATCACATCATACAGTACCTCATCACCCAATTTTTTGACCGAATCGACCTGTGCTTCGGGACGGGGTTTGTAGCCGAGTAACTCGTCATCATGAAAAAAGTTATGAGTGTACCCCCCCTCATGCTGAATCGCAGGTGGTGGGGAAGCGTTGAGATTCAGCGAAGGTGTTGGCGGGGGACGGTTGTTGAGATAGTAAAAGAACCACTCTAGCCCGTACAACAGAACCAGTGTCATCACCAAACCGATGGCAACATTCAGCAAGGTGACAAAAGAACGGCTGATGAGCAGAATCAATCCTGCGCTCACGCATAGTAGGTCAAAACCCCAAATAATGGCAATATTACGGGGTTCGACTTGTCTATCACTCGATAGCAGAGGCACTAAAATCCATTCGTTAGCAATGAGACCTACAATAATCAGACAAATGCCGGTTATTATTGGCAAACGAATGGATGATTTTATGGTTAGTGCCATTTTCCAGTGCGAGCGTAAGTCCGGGCTACCTCAGTCATCCATTGGTGCATTTCGATGTTTAAATTACTCAATTTTTGCTCAAGTTTGCCCGTTTTTTGTAAATGTTTGATATATTCCTCGACGCGACTCCCCAACGCCAAGGCAAAGGGGTACAATGTTCCGTCAAAGTCTGAGGTGATTAACTGTACGAGATGGGCCGACGCATCATACGCTTTCTTCGACTCTTCGTCTGTGGCGTTGCTATCGAAATTTACAGTAACTTCGACCTCGCTTAAACTGGTTACACCTAATGTTTCCTGAACAGCGAGGGTGATATTATTACACAGTTTTTCTTGCAATGTTTCAAGGTTATCAAGCGATTCTTGTGAGCCGTTGATATTTAGAATTGCCCGCCAATCGTTTTGTTTACTCATTAAAGTATCTCCATGATTAGATATTGGGCTATGGCATGGAAAGCAGTCTAATTCAAGTTTTTCAGCACTGCCATAGCAATACCTACCATCTTTACTTGTGATAAGGCTTGGGGTTTAAGTTTAGAGTTTGAGCTTTCGGGAGTCAAGATAATATTTTTTGCAGGTTGAGTTTGGGCATCGCCCATGACGCGTCTAAGCGTTATCGTGTCTTTTTCAAGCTTATTACGAGAAATAACGATTGCTGCAATATCCCTATGGGCCGGACTGAGGGGTACAAGATTTGATATCTGTAGAATGACATAGTCTCCTGGGAAAATGTTTGCTTCATCCATGCCGTTTTCGGAAACTTGTATAGCAAAGTAGCTATAATCTCCCTGAATTGTAAACTCGTTTCCTTTTAATAACTCTGCTTTTAGTACATGGTTTTCGTCTTTTCCTTCAATTTCAAACGTAAAATCACCAATTTGTTTGATATATCCAGTGATGTCTTTCTGGGTTGGTTTTTCTTTTCTGACTATAGGTATACGTAAGCGAAATTGGGAGTTATTTTTAGAGCGACCATATCCATTTTCTTCGTCCATTTCCGGTTCGCCTTCTCCCTGAAATAACTTGTCTCCCAGTAAATCCTCCAATTTCGTGAACATTTCTAAGAATTTCTCAGGTAAAAATATACGAGAACCATGTTCATAATACATTGTATCCATCGCCTCGAAAAGACGCATAAAAACAATTGAGGTAGCAACTCGTCTGGAAGCCAACGACTGAAGAGATTCCCCTAAAACACGGATCTGTTCTAGGTTTTTTTTACCTTTCAATGATTCGTGGGTCTTGATATTTTCAACACGTTGTAGCATTAGCTTATTTTTTGAATATTGATGCCAGCGTTGTTGCCAAGTTTTTATCCATTGCTGGGTTACATCATCATGCACTTGTAAATTATGCAACTTGACCTGAAGGATTTTCGCGCCTAAAGAAGGTGCCGTTTTACGAAGCATCTGTTCCATTTCTTGTTGGATAGATTCTCTGACCGCTAGCTCATCAGCACCAACCAACTCATCCAAATAACGTCTGGATAAAAGCGAACGGAGAGGTCCCTCCGTGCTGGAGATTATTAACCGTCCTTCCCAGTCCATGTCCTGGAGTCTACCTTTCTCACGGATCCATGTTTGCGTGGTAGCCCGAAAAATAGCCTCCTCTGAGCATGGATAAGGAACCTGTTCAGTTGCTTCTTGTCCGCCGTCGTCAATCTGATAATGGACTTCTATGTTCCAGGTGATGGGAATACCTTCTCTGGTCATAGCACCGACCGAGTACTCCCATTGCTTGGGGCGTAAGTCAATAATATCGTATACTTTTTCAAATGGTTCAAGAGGATAAAATCCAGGTTTTCCTACGCGGGTCAGTTGCCCCTTTTTCTGGAACACTACCGCCGTATCGTTACGAACGATAACGTGCCCCGGTCCACCGATACGATTGATGATGTCATCGGGACACACCAAAACTTTGCCTTCCTTCAATAGCTTAATTGGCGGAATTTCTGGTGGCCCAAATTTGAAGCGCATCAAAAACCATTTTGCTTTCTCAAAATCATTCAAACCATATACCTCATCCACAAAATGACCTGCCAATGAGAGAACAATGAGGCTTGTAATGATGGCTAGAAATATATTTAACAGCCCGATTAACAGAATTTTCCATGGTGTAAATTGGGGAAGTCCTGCTACAATACCCAAAACAAAAAACAACAGTAAAATAGGGGTAAAAAATACACTAATTTTGTTATAAAACTTACGCCACATGGCTGGCTTAATCATATTGTTTTTTCCTTAATATTGTCAACAAAATCTACAGGGTTTTTTAGTGATTTTTCATCTTGTCGATTCGTCGAGCTACTGACACAGATTGACACAAAAAACCAGTATTTATTCGCTTTTATCCGTGTCCCACTTGGTTAGAGAGTTAATGAAACGTAAAACAGAGGCGAGTTGTAAATCTTTATTTTGTTCGATATTCTGACCAGATTCAACAATTTCTTTCTCAGCATCGACTCGCGCTTCGCCTAGAGCAAGCATGCGATGCGTTTTTTCTTTTTCGGTTATTTCTTCAATTTTAGCCTTCCATTGTGTTTGCCAGTTTTCAAGACGTCTTTCCAAAATCCCATTTGGCGGCATTAAGTTGCTGATACCGCCTCCAATGAGCTTAAGTCCTCGCGATTCTAACACTTTCTTTATTTCCTCTTTCATCTTGTCAGCAATTTTAACCCTAGGATCATTCGGTTCACACAAATTGTCAACGTCGTAATGGCTGATAATATCTTGCATAATCCGTTTACCTAGAAGAGGAATTAATCCATCCTTTGGCCCACCATTCCATTCATATTTCTGCCCACTTTTCTCTTTGTCTTGTTCTCTACGAATAGGTGCATCAAATAGAGCTTTGTAAACGGCCCGCTTTTGAAAGGGGAAAGATTTGCCGAGTTCAATCTCTTTATCGTCTTGATCGATTCTGACCGGAACGAATGTAACGACATCGGTAGGGATACCATCTTTGGTCAAGGTCTCAACGGGAAAGGCGCGTACTTGGGGACGTAGATCAATAATTTTCGATACTTGCTCCATTCTTTTGGTAAATGTCAAACCCGGTTCGGCTACACGACTATTTGTTCCGTCGTCGGTGATGAACACGGCCTGATGACAATTGGTATACACAAATCCCGGCCCGCCAAAGAACTGTTGAGATCGATTCCCTTTCACATATTCCTTTAGTTCATCGTTATCATCAACAAAATAATAGGGGTAATTAGTTCCCATACTAAATGTAATCAAACACCGAAAAGCTTTGAGTTGATCTACGCGCTTTCGCTTATCGGGTAAAGGCAGGATAAAGTCTGATATATAATAAAGGCCACCCAAAAAAAGCAGGATATTTGGAATTGCTATAAATAGAAAACCAATTAATCCTCCGGCCAAATAACTCAAAATACTCAGAGTCCAGTAACCATACCAACAATTAGCGGCAAAACTCTCTGATTTAGGTGATTTGGTGAGTTTGCTGAATTTCGAAGCTATCCATTTCCCCGTTAAAATCAGTGTAATTACAAACAAAACAGTCCAAACAGGCAAACCAATCCAGCCACTGATTCTTTCTCCCAATATACGTACTACCAAATCTTCAATATATGCCGATACGGATTCAAGTGTTAAAACTCCAACGATGACCAAAATAATTGAAGAATTAAGCACAGGATCGAGAACTCTTCGAGCGGCATACCCTGCATCTCCAACCTCTTTTTGAGCAAAGTAACTCAAGATTGTTACCGACAGTGTAAATAATAAACTGGCTACTATTAGAAAGATGACAAATTCCATTGTTTTGTATCCTTTAATTCGTATATACTACCATGTAATTATCAGTTTTTAGCCAACTTGCGTCTAAATTTCCTAATGCCGAAAAAGCACTGATAAACGCTGATTAAGCCAAATTCATCCGTTTTCAGTAAACTCGACGTTTCTATCTGTGCCTAACCATTGTAATCAAATTGGTAATTTTTAACGACAAAATTCACCGGAATTTATAAGGCAGACTAGCTGATTTTTAATTCTACTACACGTTATGCTAATTAGACAAATCTGTTAAGTGATAATTACAATATTCGCTTATATATACCAATAAGTTTACCGATTCATCAGGCTATGATTTTTTGATACAGAATAATATAAAAAACCGTGTTTTTTCGGCGAGAGTTACGGGTTTGGGACAGGTGTAGGACGCGATTCTTACTATCAGCCAACCAACTTGTCACCCTGATGAGGTTGGTGTTATAATAATACCATTACGTTGACATCATAATTTTGGTAGTCCTGAACATGTCGTGATAAAATCTGGAGTGCTTGCCTTGCCTGCAAAGTAAGCCTTGCACTCCCATAATTTTAAGGAGCCAAACACATGGCCGATTTAGCTGATGCAATTGAATATATCCGTTTGGGCAATCGTGAAGAGGGCCGCGAGGTATTAGAAGAGGTTCTTGAAGAGGACGAAAATAACGATGAAGGCTGGTTGTGGATGAGCGCAGTCGTTGAGGATGATGAAGAACGCCAGATTTGTTTGGAAAATGTGGTGGCGATTAATTCTGATAACGAGGTAGCCCAACGAGCTTTGCAAGCGATGGAGGATGGTAGTTTTAGCCTCAATGATATGCTCAGTGATGCCTTAGAGACTTACGAGGGGTTGCCTGACGATGAGGATGACGATTACGAACTTGATGATGATGAGCTAGAAATGCCTAGCACCATGAAGAAAAAATCAGGTGGTGGGATTAATCCTCGGTTGATTATTGGGGCAATATTTGGCCTGCTGATTGTTTGTGGTTTGGGCAGTATGGCGGTCTATAATCTCATCTTAAGTGACGGCGGTGGCGATGAGCCTGACCCCGCTGTTCAGCCAACGGTTGAAGATAGCGCGCCAGCCACAGATGTTCCGGCATCTGAGCAACCAACCGAGGAGCCAACCGCAACGCCTGCGCCAACCGATACTCCGACGGTTGTTCCGACACCTAGTAATGTGCCTTTTGAACTCCCAACCGCCGTGCCGACTGATGCTCCCTCACCAACCGCAACCCAAGTTGTACCGCCAACACCGAGTTAAACCAGCGTGATACTTGTATAGATATTCAGATAAACCTTCCTCGAAACTTCAAGGAGGGAATGTGGACAAAGGTTTTCTGGTAGACTAAATATAAAAAAAGCCCCACCATTATCAACATGGTGGGGCTTTTTCAGTTGCTTGCGGACGTTTATAACGAGGATCACGCTTCACGCATCATGCTACCATCTCAATTGTTTCTACTAACTGTTTCACCAGTTCGCTAAAAGTGTCCGATTGTGATTGCTCTGCAATCGTTTGTTGCGCGGCCCGGCCAAGTTGCAGGCGATAATCTTGGTCATAAAATAGGCGTAAAAGACAGACAGAGACGGCTTGACTATTGCGAACCGAAACCAATAACCCGTTGACCTTGTGGTCAATCAACTCTGTCATGGCGGCTAGATCAGTCGTTATGATTGGCTTTGCCAAGGTCATAGCTTGCATGATGCCCAAGGGGACATGGCTTCGTTCTGGAATGGAGATCACAAGGTCAGATTGAACCAAATATTGGTTAATTTGGGATATCGACTCTGGTTCAACAAATTGGGTCTCCACCAGAGATTCTGCGGTAAGTTGTTGCAACGCGGTTTGAACCGTAGAATCTATGATTGGCCCGACAAAATAACAGCGAACCTGCTCCTGTATAGCTGGGGGTAGGCTGACCAAAGCCTGCGCCAAGGTATCTTGACCACCTCCCGATTTGATTGCGGTCGGATAGACTAAGGTAAATTTATCGTTGGTTGATTCTTGCTCGGTGATAGACGGTTCGATAGTTTGGCTGATATTGACCGCAAGCAGAGCAAAATTGTCTCGTTCGGTAAAGTTCCGATAGGCCACTTGGACGGTGGCATGCGGAAACAGAACTCGTTCAGCCGTTGAAAAGGCTAACCCGTTTTCTGATTTGGGTTGTAGGGTCGGTAGAGGTGGTTTATGAATCCACCAAATTGAAGGACGCTGGAAGGCTCTGGCGGCATGGATGGCCCGCCAAGTGGCAATCGTATTGGCGATAACCAAATCATAAGCAACGACCAAGCCACTTAATTGTAAGGCATCCCCTTGACTATGTGTCTGATGATCAACCAGATAAGGGCTAATTTTGACCGGAATCCCGACCTGTTCGTAGCTGGTTTGTAATGGCCCAGATTGAGAAGCATAGACCGTTACTTCATACCCCTGTTGCTGTAACGTTTGGGCCAATATAAACATGGACTGAGCCGCGTCGGTCAAACTCAGTTCTGGCGAGATGAGCATGATTCGTTGGATTGGTTGGGGTTTGGCCTGCTTGGGCCAAGGGATTAAACTGTCGCCGACTAGACTAGGTAATCTTTCCAATAGTGCTTCATCAATTTGATCAATCAGATTATGTCCTTGTAGGATGTGCAATAAACGTGTTGGACGACCTGTTGGATTTTCTTCGACAATGGTCGGTTGGTTGGTGGCATAAGAAAGATTTGGGTTAAAGTAGGGATCATCCTGTACCACAAAAGGGAAGAACTGTACGGTAGCCCGTATCAAATCACTAGTTGGAGCAAATTTACCTCGGCTAGCCCCCTCATGATGAAGCAGACGGGCAAAGGGGGTGTACAAAATATCATATCCTGCCGTTTTAACCCGCAAACAAAGCTCAACATCGCTCCAACTGACTTTATAGGTTTCATCAAAGCCACCAACCTCGTCAAATAGGTCACGTTGCATCATCAAACATGCTCCCGTTACGGCAGCGAAGTTACGATACCACTCGGCTAAACCATAGACACTCGCTTGATACTCAACTTGATTATTGAAAATATGGTCACAATGTCCAATCCCCATAATAACACCAGCATGCTGAATCGTTTCATCGGGACGGAGTAGTTTGGCTCCCACAATGCCTATTTCGGGACGCTCAACCCAACTAACCAACTCATCTAACCAATCTGCCTCCAAAATTTCGGTGTCATTATTCAAAAATAGCAGAATATCACCCGATGCATGACTAACTCCGACATTATTAAGAGCGGAATAGTTAAAGGGAGCCGGATATTCGACGATTTTGATGTTGTCGTGGATAGCTAGAGTCTTATAATACTGGCGAGTAGCAGGTTCATTACTTCCATTATCGACGATTATAATTTCGTAATTAGAATAACTGGTTATATCAAGAATCGAGGAAATACAGGCGTTTAAGATATGAGTTTTATTTTTGGTAGGAATGATAATCGAAACTTTTGCCCCAGAATTGGGCAGATGTAGACGTATTATGCCTAAACGAGGAATTGTAACTTGAACATTCTCAACTCCCAATCGTTCCAGATGATTTTTCAGACTGCGGATTTGGGCTTCATAAACCCACGGCTTGACGGTTAATCCACTTGCAGTAGAGTCTTTGACTTTGCGCCAATGATAGAGGATTTTGGGTATATGGTATATTTTATCGGTTTTGAAAGTGCAACGAAGAGCAAAATCCCAATCTTGCGCCCCGTCCAATTGTGGGTCAAATAGCCCAACCTCCAATAAAAATTGATGCCGACAGACCGGATGGGTAAGATAGTTGGTGCATAATAACATGTGAGGTGACCAGTCTGGTTTAAAAAATGGTTCTCCCCGAATTAGTCCATTCTCCGATAATTTATCCTCATCAAAATAGATAAGATTTAAATCTGGAATATGATTCAAGAGTGTGACCAGTTCATATAACATATTGGGGGTAAACAAGTCATCATGGTCAAGAAAAGCGATAAAATCACCCTGAGCCAGTTTTAAGGCCTCGTTTGAGTTGCCAGATATGCCCAAATTTTCTGATAAATGACTAACCATGATCTTAGGAGTACGGCTGGCTAACTGGTCAAGAAAAATACGCAGATCGGTTCTTTCGGGGCTACCGTTAGCTAAACAAAGTTGCCAATTATCATAACTTTGAGCCAGAACAGAATCGATAGTTTGTTCCAATACTGGCAGAGAAGGGTTGTAAACGGGGGTAATGATGCTGATGAGAGGGCGATAAGCAAAGTTGTGGCTCTCTTTTTTTTGCTCTTCCAATTCTTCTGGGGTTGGCTCGTTGTTGGCAATCCAAGTTTGATAGGATTCAGATACAGAGGTAAATTCGGCTTCTAGATCAGATTTTGATAGTCGTCCCAATTCAGCCCGTAGTATTTTACGATAATGAGCCTTCAAAAACTGAATTCCGGCTGGAAGTCGATGATGGACTATCATTTGGGATAATTTTGTCAACCATACTTCGCGACTGCTGTTTGGGGTGGATACTTTTGAATGTAAACTCTGTAGTTTTTGTAAAATAACGTCGCCGATTGTGCGTTCAATATTGAGCCACTGTTTTTTTAACAGTTGATTCTCGATATCGAGAGTTTGAATTTGACTCTGGAATGTCTGTTGTATTTCCGACATTTCAGTAGCATGCCGTTGTTTTAAGGTTTCAATTATCTTGTTTTGTTTGGTTAGTTGTGTTGTTTTTAAGGTTCGGAGTTCGGTAGATATCTCTTGGGAGACGTTACGGAGGTCTAGGTTTTCTTTGTTTAACAACCAAAAGTGACGCTCGTAATCGCGCACGATACGGGGTAATGTATCCGATTTACACCGAAACCGCACGGCCCAATCCGTGATAAAAGAGGCATCAAAATCAATATCACGAAAAAAATTATATTTAGCAAACTGTTCTGCCCAATATTCTGGAGGGTGTACGTTGATATGAGTCGTTTCGCGATAGTCAAACGGGGTGGAGGAGAAAAGGATGTCGTCGCTGGCTTGGCAGAAATTGGCGATGGCTTGTTCTGCATCAGCTTGAGGCATATGTTCTAATACTTCAATATTGACAATCAAGTCGTAGCGACGAGGTAACGGGTCAGCCAATGAGCCGACGGTACAGAAAGAAGCTATGTCGGCATGGAGATTTTTAATCGCATCGTCGGAGAAATCAATCCCAAACGCTTCTACTCCTTGTTTGCGTAATTCCTCTACCAGCAACCCTCTGGCACATCCTGCATCTAGTACGGTGACTGGTTGAATTTGGTCGAGAATTTTGGTTGCCAGATCGGAAAAAAAGGCAAGCCATCTCTCATCATATTGACAAGAATGACCACTGACCATGTTATAGCAATGGGTATTATAAAAGTTATCAATCTGTTCGGAATTTATTGGTTTTTTCATGGATATTTAGACAAGTTCCAAAGGTCTCGAAATCCTTTAGGGTAGAAAATTCTTCCTGATGTTATAGTATTTTAACTAGTTGCCAAATAAAAAGAGGCAAGAGCAAAGCATATAGGCCAAATAATAGGATATAAAAAAGTACCGTTCCCCAGGCCATCGGGCGGTCATTAGTGATTTGATGAGACAGACGCTGTATTTTTTCGCCGATGGTCATGGCATAACAGATACGAAAGGTAAATTCTTGGTTGGGAACAAGGATACCTGTTAAAAAGGTGGTTCCCATCGGATAAACATCTGTATCTATCCCGCCAAGTGTGATTGCATTCCCCTCGTATGAAGTGGGAGATTTTACCGTAATAAGATAAGTTTTACCTTGAGAGTTGGATATATTCGGAAAAATGAAGGAATACCAACTTTCGTTTCGCAAAATGGCGGCATTAAATGTGGTCTGATGTAATAGTAGAGTGCTTTCTGGATAAGTGTTTGCGTCGGACATCTCCATAAGGGTAATGATAATATCTTTGGTGTTGGTACGCCAGTAAGTATGGAACAACAGGTCAACTCGGTTGAGATTGTTTTGCTGGGCCACAAAACTCTGTCCAGCAACAATGTCATCCCAAATCTGTATGTGATCGCTTGGTAAAGTATTGTAGTTGATATATTGCCCTTCACAGCCAAGTTGATTCAACATGTTGGTAAAAATTAGGCCCATCGCACTCAAACTTGCGAGCAACAATATTGCTAAATAGGTTTTTTTTGAAATGATACGGGACATGATGATATGTTTTTAGTAAGAAGTATGGAAAAATGGGATAATATAGTTGAACAAGACCAGCCCATCAAACAGGATAAATAGGGTAGTCAGCGTAATCAGTCCCAAGGGTTGTTTTGAGGCGGGGATGACCTGTTGCCAACCAAGTAATAAAAACAGATATAATGGCACAATCACCGGATAGATTGAGCGTCCTTGATGATAGGCCATGGAGCCGGTGATGATATGCCAACCGATTTGGATTGAGACGGCACTTAGAATTGCCAAGGCTAATATTGCTAAAGCCAAAAGTTGACGCTGTTGTTGAGGCGAGCATTGTTGTTGCCAAACTAACACGAGTCGTCTAACAAAATGATTAGGCAACTCGTCAGAAGTAGTCCTAAATTTTTGGTAAGCTAACCTTCCCAAACGGATGAGCAAACCACCAACACCTACTCCCACAAAGCCAAGAACAATCTTATACCAGAACGGATTCAGCCTCAAATGTAGCCAGCCCGGCATAGCCCAAAAGCTTCGAAAGATATGACTTAAATAAGTTGGCTCCATATACAAATCGCTTTTCATCAAATGTTGCCAACCCCAACCAATCAACACCAATAGGCGCGTGGGGATGAAATAGTATACGACTGATATGATGATGAATCCTAGCGGAAGCAACCAGTGCCAATGTCGCCTGTAGCGCAGGAGATATAGTGAACCAATAACTATCAGCGGAAATATCAAAAAGTAGGTGGTTGCTTTTGTCCACATGGCAAAAATAGCCACAACGATTATTACTCCACCCAGCGACCAAGAAAAACCCGCCATAACTCCACGCACTAGCAGTAACAGACTGACCGTCGCTAGAACCTCAGCCAGATTTCCATTGTTAACGGTTGACAATAGGTGGGTGTGTTGTGGGGTAAAAGTGATTAAAATCGGCACGCCCAAACTCAAAAATAGGTCATTAGGGAAAATCGTTTTGGTAAGCAGATAACCTAGCCAAACCATCAATACCCCAAATAGCACAGTGTAGAGACGCATAGCGTATAATTGAAGTACAATTGGCTGATTCGAGGTCATAATTATCGGTAAACCTATGATAAGGTAAGCCACTCGACTACTGTATAGTCCGCCATACACCTCATGGTAAAGTTGAATATAGTGATTTAAGGGTTGGTCGGGCGCGGGGTGCTGATGCGGCAGGGCATAGTGCCAAAACCGAAAAGTAAAGAGTGAATCACGGATATTGTCATACCAAACTGGTTGTTCAGTAGAACCAACCCACTCTATCGTGTTAAATGCGGCTTTTGCTCGTTCAAAGTGCGCCGGTTCGTCAGGAGCTTGCCACGGAGGGACGATGGAGGCGTAGATAATGCCACGGACTAATGCCAACGCTAAGAGAATCGCCATCACTTTAGAAGTTTGAGATACAGTGTTTGTGAATAAAATAAACATCAATTGGGTTTTAGCGTGTTATTTTACCCTACACAACTTGGCAATAAGTAATTTTCAGGATTAACTCGTAAAATCCCAATCTCCAGGAGGTTAAAGGACAGCATGTCAGCTCAAAAGTGACAACTTAGAAATGAAAGTTACTTATCTCGGAACAATAAGCAAGCATTCCGCTTAGAGGCACCGCTCAGAATCGAGTACAAACAGCGCAAAAAGTAGAGTAATTAGGTTGTCAACACCGACAGTTCCAATTTGCTAAATTCAGATTAATGATGATCATGTAGCAATGGAAATATTACACGCACT
>JAUCGB010000171.1 GCA_030377895.1 Anaerolineales bacterium HSG24 | reverse complement strand
ATCATAGATGACATCAATAGACGGCTTCGAGAATCTAAAACAATTATCACTACTCAAGCATTAATCCCCTTTGATGTTAAAGATTTTGACTACTGTCGATTATCGAAGCACAAACAGAATTTCTCCCCAAATAATCCAATCGAAGTGTATCATCTGTTTTTTGATTACTCCAATATAATAGTTCCATAGCGATAATTTACTATTTTACCATTATGACAAAAATCCTAATCACTGGCGCGGCTGGAAAAACCGGCCAAGCAATCATCAGCGCTTTGGCAAAACGGGGCGCGTATATTCGAGCTTTTGTCTATCGGGCTGACTATCGTCCTCGCGTAGAGCAAGTTGGCGCGCATGAGGTTGTGGTCGGAAGCCTGACCGATGAGGCGGCTCTGCAACAGGCCATGCAAGGGGTGCAGGCCCTTTACCATATCTGCCCCAACATGAATCCAGACGAGGTTGAGATTGGCCGAGGGGTGATTCAAGTGGCCCAACATGCCAGCGTAGAGCGTTTTATCTATCACTCGGTGTTACACCCTCAAATCGAAGCCATGCCCCATCATTGGCATAAATTGCGAGTTGAAGAGATGTTATTTGAATCGGGCTTGAGCTATACTATCTTGCAACCAGCGGCCTACATGCAAAATATTTTGGCCGGTTGGCAAACTATCACCGAGCAAGGACGATACGCGGTGCCTTATCCGGTCAGCACCCGATTGGGCATGGTTGATTTGCTTGACGTGGCGGCAGTGGCGGCCACCGTCCTGACCGAAACAGGGCATACTGGGGCAATCTATGAGTTGGCGGGACCAGATATTTTGAGCCAAATCGAGGTAGCCACACTCCTATCGGAACAGTTGGAACGCACTGTCACCGCCGAGCAGATTCCGCTCGACACATGGACGGTACAGGCCCAACAAAACGGTCTGGGCGACTATCAAATTAACACCTTATGGCAGATGTTCCAACATTATGCCGAGCATGATTTCTATGGTAATGCCAATGTGTTGGGCTGGTTGTTAGACCGACCGCCGACCTCATTTTTGAGGTTTTTGAAGAGTGTAGGGTGATTTGCGTGAAATGTGAGGCGTGAAACGTGAAAATGTCCCACGTCCCACCTTCTCTACAATCCCGATTCCTTAAACGTTCGTAGTAGGCACTTCAGGGGCTACCAACTTAACGTGCGACAGATAATATCGTAACACAGTCTTTAGACTGTGCGGCCTGAGTACAGGACAAAAAAAGATTGAACTTGTTACAGAAGAAAAAAGGGACACGGATTAACACGGATACACACAGATAAGCCTAAAAAATCCGTGTTTATCCGCGTTCATCCGTGTCCTAACTGTTTTGTCCGGTACTTAGCTGTGCGGCACAGGCTGAAGCATGTGCTACATGTCTCGGCTTACGTTGATAGCCTTTGAAGGCGATGAATCGCCTACTACAAACGTTAAATTGACAGTCATGTCTCACCTACTGCCATACATCCTAATCCCCCACCACATCCTGCTGAAACTCCGCATAATCAGCCTCATCTTTCTCCTCGTGCCATAACACCTGACGAGGTTTACTCCCCTCCGCCGGGCTGACCACGCCCTCTTCTTCTAACTGATCCATGAGCCGCGAGGCTCTGGGGTAGCCAATGCCCAAGCGTCGTTGTAAAAAACTGGTTGAGGCTCGTTTGGTTTCGATCACCAGTTTGACCGCCTCTTCGAGCAGGTCATCCTTTTCCGCTTCGGCCATGATGTCCGTCCACGGCAATTTATCGGGCGTGACAGGGGGGGTATCGCCATTGGTGGCTTGGGTTGGCAAGCCTTGCGTTTTTTGCCAATACTTGACCAGTTTGTTAATGTCCGCATCGGAGACATAACAACCTTGCAGACGCACCAGTTTCGGTGAGTCTGGAGCCATGTAGAGCATGTCCCCTTGACCGAGTAGTTTCTCCGCGCCGGGGGTGTCCAAAATCACCCGCGAATCGATCTGACTGGTCACGGCAAAGGCAATCCGAGCCGGAAAGTTGGCCTTAATCAAGCCAGTAATCACATCCGTCGAGGGGCGTTGGGTGGCAATCACCAGATGGATACCAGTCGCCCGTGCCATCTGAGCAATACGGCAGATATGGCGTTCCACCTCATCTGGAGCCATCATCATCAGGTCGGCCAACTCATCAATAATTATCACCAAATAGGCTATTTTTTCTTCTTCTTTGACCTTTTTATTGTACCCGCTGATACTACGCGCCCTTTTTTGAGCGAACAATTTGTAACGCCGTTCCATCTCACGGGTGGCCCATGAGAGCGCACCAACCACTTGCTCAAAGTCGGTCACTACTGGTGCAACCAGATGGGGGACACCGTTGTAGCAGACCAGTTCGACCATCTTCGGGTCAATCATCAACATGCGTAGCTGTTCGGATGAGTGGGTCATAATCAAGGTGGTAATCAGAGAGTTCAAACAGACCGACTTACCTGAGCCAGTCGCGCCAGCAATCAGCAAGTGGGGCATTTTGACTAACGAGGCCACCGCCGCATCGCCAGAAATGCCGCGCCCCAAGGCCACTTGGAGGGGTGCTTTTTTGTCGGTAAATATGTCGCTGTCCATGACCCCGTATAGAGAAACGGATGATTTTTTCTTGTTCGGAACCTCAATTCCGACCAGTGGTTTGCCGGGAATGGGTGCTTCAATCCGAATCGGTGTAGACGACAAGGCTAAAGCCAAATCATTGGTCAAGGCCATGACTTTACGTACTCGAATCCGGCGATTGACAATCTCGCCATCCGGCCCTTTTTTGGGAATAGTGCCTAGCTTGATCTCAAATTGGGTGACGGTTGGGCCTGGCTCCCAGTTGACCACCTCATTGGGAATATCAAAACTTTTTAGAGTATCTTGAATAATTTGGGCCTGTTTTTTGGCTTGTCGATTGTAACTACGGATTTCGGCTGATGGAGTCAGGACCGTAAGGGGCGGTAAATTTTGTTGAGCTTTGGGCATGGTGGCTAACGCTTTTTTAGCCGTATGCGCCGGAACCACCAACTGCGGACTAGCGGTGGGCGGAGGGATAATCGCCTCGTCCGGTAGATAGGTTAACTGCTCCCCTTTTTTGCCTTTACGCTTCGAGTTTGTCGCGTCAGTATGAGGTGGTTGTTGTTGGGTCAGTCTGACCGTCTCAATCACAGGTTCAAAGTCATGATCATCAACCGGCTTCACGGTTACGTCTAACAAATCGGGCTGATCCGATGAATGTGTATCCGTTGTCTCGTCAGTTTGTCCCTGCTGTTGAGCCAGCCGACCCTTGGCCCACAGACTCAACTGCGTGGCCCACAGTTTCAGGTCGACAATGGTTACGCGAAAGGTGAGACCCAGACCAAACAGACTCAAAATCGACAAGAGAATTATGGCCCAGCCCGGGCCGACCAGTTCGACAAAAAACCAGCCGATTCCCCAGCCGATTAGGCCACCGCCAGTCCCCATTTGGGCCAAGATGAGACCATCGATTCCATGTAACATCATGGTCAGTAGGTGGAATATCGCCAACCCGACGGCCAGCAATATCTCTAATCCCACCACCGCGCCCATAGGAATGGCCCGATATTCCTCTTTAAAGCGTCCTACGGTCAACATTAAGCCAAAAATTGTCAATAGAGAAAGGGTAGGGATTACACCCCAGCCCAACAGTCGATTAACCGTCTCAGCCCACCAAACACTCCAACTGCCGGTGGTGATGGAGAAGACGCTCAGGAAGGTGATGCCCACCAATAATAGAAACACCGATCCAATCAATTCTCGGCGATACGGGTCTAGGTGGGCGAGAATAAGCTCAAGAATTGTCGGCTCTATTTTTGTTTTGTTTCTACGAGCAGCCATAGTCTTATCTTTTCTCTCGTGAAACGTGATGCGTGAGGGTTTAGAGGCAATCATGGTTTCACATTTCACGTTTCACGTTAAATATTAATAAATTGTTCCTTCATTGTAAATGAAGGAGCAATGGATGTCAATGGGAGCAGGTTAGTCGAACAAAAATTCTGTTTTTATGTCAACGTGGAGTTCGTTCTATTGATTCTTTTTTCTTTGGTTTAGCCGGAATCAACACTACAGCGGATACTTCAAAACTCAACGGATATATTTCGCCAATAACGGAATTTCTTTGCTATTTACAGTGATTATATACGGAT
>JAUCGB010000170.1 GCA_030377895.1 Anaerolineales bacterium HSG24 | reverse complement strand
GCCCCGTCAGGTCAGCCTGTCACCCTTCGAGATTTACCATCTGCCCTATCTGCAAGGCTCAAAAGTAGCCGATGAAGCCCTCGTCTCTGGGGAGCGGGCGGAGTCCTAATTCAAGGAGGCGTACTCTTATGTAGTACCCGACAGCCTGAACTAATTAACACAGAGTTCCTGTTTTAGTCTACTCTGTCGAGTAGCAAGTAACTTAAAAAGCCATGCCCTTATCGTCATGGCTTTTTTTGCTCATGGCTGAAAAAACGAAAAAGCCGAGTTTCTGCCATGAACAGAAACTCGGTTTTTAGACCTTTTTTCTTTTTCAGAGAATATTAGAATCAGGCCACCGCGAACTCAGTGTATTGGCGCATCTCTGGCGGTTGGAAGCCAAGCACAATATCCTCACGGGGAACACCATGTTTTAGGAACTTCAAGGCTACACCTTCAGGTGTACCATCCCACTCTATCCAAATTTTGCTGTTAATAAGCCGGATATGAATAACAATAGAGTGAACTCGACGGTCTATATCCCAACCAATAAACATAAGCTGATAGTTTTCATTGTCATCATCAAAAATAAGTTGAGATTGAATTTGTCCATGACTAGGCGGAAATTTAGCATATTCCGAAAGAATATCTTTGACTAATGTGACATAGTTACCCATTTTACAACCTCCTCAGTGGTTATTTTTACCACAATCATATTGATGGTAAACGGATCCGCCGTAATCGTCCAGCCATCTTTGATGAGCGCGTTCTTAACGGGTTCGTGAATAATATCTTTTGCCATAGTCTTATTTTAGGCAACAACTGCTGTCATGTCAAAAGTGACAGTGACGATAGGGCAGTACAACGAATTTGTTGTGCTATAATTCAGCAGGTTGCTCATTCAAGCCATCCGTGCTAACATAGCGCCTCACCTCAAGGAGACCGACATGATTACTCCCCGTATATTATGTAAAGTTAAACCCAACTCAATTTGTTGCATGGGGTTCTATTTTGTGGCTTGTTGGTATGGCTCAGTCCGAGAACTTACGCCTAATTTGGAGAAAATATTAGATAAATGGGCTTGAACCGTCCGGTCGCTGATATACAGTTTTTTCCCGATTTGTTTGTTGCTCAACCCTTGCCCAACTAGTTTGAGTACACTTAGTTCCCGCTCGGTGAGACCGTCATAATTATCTTGGGTGCTGGCTAACACGTCGGGCAAACTTTTGCCACTGGTAAATTGGGCGACAACTTTACCAGTTATCTCTGGGGCTAAGGCCGATTGACCAGAAGCGACCAATCGAATGGCTTGGACAAATTCGTCAACCTCGGCGGTTTTGAGCAGGTAGCCATTTGCCCCAGCTTGGAGCAAAGCAAACACATACTCATCGTCGTCATGGGCAGTCATGACTAAAACATTCACTTCCGGCATCTCAGCTTTGATGCGCCTCGTGGCCTCCACCCCAGAAATACGGGGCATGCGGACATCCATGACCACCACATCTGGCTTCAAACGGCGGGTCATCTCAATCGCTTCTGAGCCATCGGATGCCTCACCGACTATGTTGAAGTCGGGTTGTCGCTCTAACAGTTGCCGAGTACCGGAACGGACTACGGCATGGTCGTCGGCGAGAATCAGTCGAATCTCTTTTCCTGGTGTATCTTTTTTGATCATAAATGGTTAGGATTTAGGAGTTAGGAATTAGGGGTTAGAATACACCCAATTTCTATCTTCTAAGTTTATATTTTTGAAACTGTTCAGAAGTTGGTAGTCCTGCACATGTAGTGATCACTACATGTGCAGGATTACCCTGATTGTTCAGGGCCATATAGTCCTCTTGATTAAAGTTCGGGTTAGCTTCTCTATTGTAACTTAATTTTGGGGATTTGATAAATTTGAGGTAAAAAATATTTTTAGTAAGTGGCAGACAGGATGTCTGCGTTTCCAGTCTTATCGTCAGCCTTTGGTCAGAAATTGGGGAGAGATATGTCCAACTAGCAAAGCCAACTTTGGTTATACTGAGCCTACTTAAACAAATCAACGCTTTACATTACCAATCTCGTTCTCAAACTGAGTTTGGGAACGAGATTGGTCTTATTACACATCAAGGAGATGTCAACATGAAAGGTTCACGTATTAACAATTTGGTAGTCGTCAGTTTTATAATGGTTATCACGCTTATCATCACGGCTTGCGGTAGCCAACCTAGTCAAAGTGGGGCTAAAAACCCGAAGGTAGTTGTCGTCACGGCCACGGCGACAGAAGTTCCTAACATCGTCAACGGCTCTGCAACCGCTGAGGTCACGGTTTCCGTAGAGCCGATAATTGAGCCGACAACTGAGCCAACAACTGAGCCGATAATTGAGCCGATAACTGAAACACAGCCCGATTCGGTTTATGAGCTTGGGACGCTATTAAAAGGCACTGGTGAGGGGGTGTTTCGTGTCACCGCATCGGGCAGCCGAAAGCATATTTATGATTGGGATACCTTTTTAGCCTTTGGTTTCAAACCAGAAGAGATTATTGAGGTGGATGATGCCGTGCTGGAAAATTACCCCTTGGATGGCGAATTGACTCGGCTGTTGTATATTGAGCGGAGTAGAAACCATTTTGATTTAGGTGATGAACTCTATCAGCTTGTACAGTCAGCGAATAAAGACCTGCTTTTCTGGGTCGATAACGGGATGCTCATTCGGGCAGAGCGTTGGATACACTTGGTCAAGCGAGTTGATTATAATGGCATGCCAATCACCGATTTAAGCGTGGCGTTGGCAAATATGTTGCCCTTAAACGAGCAACTAACTGTCCAAAACGGGGCCGTGTTACATGATGGTGAACAGGCATACTATGTCGATAACTACACCCTCGTTCCGATGATGGGTAGTTATAATGAGGCAACCGTTATCCATGCCCCAAACGAAATTCTGGAGATGTATCTTCGTAAACCAACTTTACAACGAGCCAACACGCAGTTAGTGACGGTTGATGCGGCCAATCTTCGCCGAGGGCCGGGGACTAACTTTAAGGTTGAGGGGACGGTTTACAAAGAAGACAATATCACGGTGGTCGGTCGTTCTGAACATGGGGATTGGTTGCAGGTTGAAATCGGCAATACTAGCGGCTGGTTAGCCAAGACCTTGGTGCAGGACAATCTAGCCCTGAACTTGGTGCAACTGGTCAATACCAGTGAGATGATTCCTGATGTACCCGCCGCCGAGCCTGCCGCTCTATCCGAATCAGAAGAGAGCAACGAAGAGAGTGACACCGAAGACGAAATGTTAAAACCACTCTACTGCTCGACGGTTCCACTGCGAGGCTTTGGCAAAGTGTGGGGCGATAATCTGACCTTGCAATATGAAATTGGTTGCACTTGGGAACAGGAGCGAGGCACCAATGCAGCCATCCAAACCTTTCAACATGGGACAATGTTATGGCTAGAGCGTGACCGAAGTTACGGCAGCGATCCAGTCTATGTCTTCTTCAACGACGGCAGTTATCAACGGTTTGGCGACCTTGGGGCGGCTGACCCGACAAAAGTCGAAGATACGCCCACTGGCTTTTACGATGTAGGGGATCGCTTTAGCAAGATTTATTGGGAAGGCACCGGCGTAAAAGTCAAAGAGCGGCTCGGTTATGCCACGAGCGAAACGGTTGACAGTGCCGGAGCATTCCAGAACTTCAGCCGTGGTAGCATGTTCTGGTCTGAGGTGAGCGACGAAATCTATGTCATCCTCGACCACTCCTACTGGGAAGATGACACCAACATTCGGGTACGTCGTTGGGAACGGTACGAAGACCTGTTTTAGATGAACATATAGATGTTCAGATAAACATTTTCAGCCGTTACCTTCCCGCAAGTTCTAAACTTGCGGGAAGGTTGGTCTTGAATTGAAAACCATTATCTGAAAGACTGTAACTCGGCATAACTCGGAATAACTCGGCATAGCGATGATCATGCTTGCGTCAAGAAAGAGGGCCTCATCAAATTTGATGAGGCCCTTTTGATTGGCGGCAGACCAATGGCGGATAAAAACTACTTGAGTGCCCCTGATTTCTCGACTATATATGCCAGAATTTCGTTTGGGACTTGACCCGATTGAAGCGTTGACTATGTATGATGGAAAAGGGGTGGTGTTTGTTAAGGGGCAACGTGCAAACCCAGTTGGTTCTGAGTTTAGGAGCTTATCGACAGCCCGTCGGCCTATT
>JAUCGB010000169.1 GCA_030377895.1 Anaerolineales bacterium HSG24 | reverse complement strand
TTACCCTCATTATATGGTGGGTTACATTACGGATCCGACCCGCTAAAATCGTTTCACAGGAGTTGTCATGATAATCAAACTATTAAAACATACTCTCTCCCTTTGGTTGGGAACAATATTCATCTTGTCGTTGACGATTTTGCTGATTGCCACCGTACAGGATAATCAAGCGTTTGCCCAAAATGGCACCGGCCTTTCCAACGCTTTTGTCACCAGCACCCCCACGCCAAATCAGGCTGACGAGGATGATGAGAATAAAGCTAGTCTATTTCCCGGAGCGCGCCCTCGTGGCCCGGGGGGAGCGGATGAGGAAGAGGAACCCACCGAAACGCCGACCCCGACTCCGATTCCGCTGAAAAATGTCATTCACAACGGTGGATTCGAGACTCCCGGCCCGCGTGACATCGGTGTGGCTAAAGAGTGGGAACGGTACGAGAATGGTGGGGCGCATTTTTTCTGGTACGACGAGCAGTGGAAAGAAGCGGTTTATAGTGGTAAACATAGCCAACTCATGGAGATTTATGAGGTTTTTGGTAATAAACCGTATCGCACTATGGCTATTCATCAGACGGTTAAGGTGCTACCCCACTCCGATTATTTGCTGACGGTACACGCGCTTATGCGAACCAAACTGTTCCATGAACTTCGCAATCAAGGCGACTTTGCCCTCGATGTTGGCATCGACTACAGTGGGCGGGGGGACTACAACGCGGTTGATTTTCAGGGTGGCTGGATCAACACCGACCTGCCAGAACAGAGTTACGATGGCTCTCAGACCGAGCATCAGGATGACCGAGACCCGTTACTGTTCACAAATTTTAAGACCATTATCAATTCTGGTGATAACCGAAAAATTACCCTTTTTATTCGAGGGGTAAAACGACCGCCGAACCACATCGAGGTTAATTTTAATATTGACGAGGTATCCTTAATTGGCCCTGACCCCTCCGCGCCAATGCCACCACGAGCGATCCCCGCCGCCATGGAAAAATCTGTCGATACGCCCCCCGAAGTGATTGAGGTCGCAACAGAAGATAATCTGCCCAACGCGGGCGGGGTTTTGGCTTCCTCAACCTCACGCTCGATTTTGTTGATTATGGCTGGGGTGATGATTCTGCTGGTGACGATGGGCGTGGAAAATGTGAGACGTGAGGCGTGAAAACGTGACTGTTCAAGAAAATTTTAGGAAAAACAACTATGAGATCAAGCGGTCGCGGTTGGTGGCTGTATATAAGTCGAGATGAAGATCAGTTAGCGATTAAACAGATTAATCGAGAGTTGATTCAACGGATATGGTATTACGCTCGCCCCTACCGCTTTAAGGTGTTAGGGTTATTATGTACGATTTTGGTCATCACTGGCCTGAGTTTGATTCCTCCTCTGCTTTACCGAGAACTGATTGACAACGCTCTGCCCAACGGAGACGTATCCTTGCTCAACATGTTGGCTTTGGGCATGATACTCATCCCCATCATCAATGCCTTAGTTGGAGCCGGTCAACGCTATTTGAGCGCGACCATCGGCGAAAGTTTAATCGCCGATTTACGAAACGAGCTATTTGCCCACCTACAAAAGATGAGCCTGCGCTTCTTCACTCATACCAAAACAGGTGAGTTGATGAGCCGCCTCAACAGTGATGTGGTGGGCGCGCAGACCGCAGTCACCAATACTTTTATCAACATCATCACCAATATTATTACAGTTATCGCTACCTTGGCGATTATGTTTACCCTCGAATGGCGTTTGACCCTGATGAGTATCATCCTCGTGCCGCTGTTCGTTGTTCCGGCTCGACGGGTGGGGCGAGTTATGCGGGATGTTCGTCGAGAGAGCATGGATCTAAACGCCAAGATGAACGGGGCGTTGAACGAGGGGCTTAATGTTGATGGGGCACTGTTAGCCAAACTGTTTGGCCGACAAGCTGATGAAGAGGCCAAGCTAGGGACACATGTCCGAGCGGTGGCAAATATTGGGGTGCGATACGCCATGATTGGGCGCTGGTTCTTTTTGATGTTAGGCTTGGTCAGCGCCATTGGGGTGGCCTTAGTCTTTTGGATGGGTGGACACTATGTCCTACAAGGCGCGTTTACTATCGGGACGCTGGTCGCCTTTGGTCGTTATTTGATCGACCTGTACGGCCCGTTAAGCGCAATGAGCAACGCCCACATTGAGTTTTCGACCAGTGTGGTCAGCTTTGAGCGAGTCTTTGAGATTCTCGATTTGCAGTTAGAGATTGAGGATGTGCCAAATCCAATTCAGTTACAGAACGTATCAGGTGGTGTGAAGTTTGATGACGTATATTTCAGTTATACCGAAGGTGGCGACGGTGGAGCTAGTTTATTGGGCTTGACCGCCAACGGCAAGGGCAAATCAAAAGCCAACGGCAAGGGCAAATCAAAAGACAACGGCAAGGGCAAATCAAAAGACAACGGCAAGGGCAAATCAAAAGAGATTGACAAGGAAGAATCGAGCGCGGCCAGAGTATCGAGCCGACGCATGGCGATTGAGGGCATCAGTTTTGATATTAAACATGGTCAATTAGTGGCCTTGGTCGGGCCGAGTGGGGCCGGTAAAACCACCATCACCTACCTGCTCCCCCGTCTGTACGACCCGACGGCAGGCCGAATCTGCATCGACGGGTATGACCTGCGGGAGGTTAGCCAACTCTCCCTCGCCCTCGCCATCGGCATGGTCACGCAACAGACTTATCTCTTCCATGATACCATCAAGGCCAATTTGATGTACGCTCGCCCCGATGCAACCTCGGAACAGCTTGAATCGGCCTGTAGAGCGGCCAACATCCATAATATGATTGAAAGTTTGCCCAAAGGGTATGACACGATTGTGGGCGAGCGGGGCTATCGGCTCAGTGGGGGCGAGAAACAACGACTGGCGATTGCGCGGGTCATTCTAAAAGACCCTCAAATTCTGGTACTCGATGAGGCGACGAGCAGTCTCGATAGCAAGAGCGAAGCCTTGATTCAAGACGCGTTAGAGGGTATCATGCAGAACCGTACCAGCATCGTCATCGCCCACCGCCTCAGCACGATTTTGGCTGCCGACGTGATTCTGGTCATGAGCGACGGTCGATTGGTTGAGCAAGGGCATCGCACCGAAACACAATCAGCCCACGAGATATTGTTGGCTCAAGACGGGTTGTATGCCAATCTGTATCAAACCCAATTTCGTATGCTACCGCAAGGCGGGGAATAGAGATACAGCCCTCAAGTGACGCTACAAGCGTCACCTACGATAAGGAATCGGAATTAAATAAGTTGCGCGTTTCGACATCGCCTTCGACAAGCTACAAGCGTCACCTACGATAAGTTGGAGTTGGAGGTCACGCTTGTAGCGTGACAATAACCTGATTATCACAGAGTTTCTGTTTTAGCCTTCCCTAAACCAGTTTGTCGGGTAGCAAGTAGGGCTATAATCACCCGTCAAAAAGGAGTAATCTAATATATGACAAAATTTAACTTTATCCAATGGGAAGCCGTATCTGGTACGCCATTAACCCATCACAATGTCACCGTCACGCCCCAATCAGAGATGGTGACGCTCAAACTGCCATTCGGCGGTGTCGTTTGGAAACGACCTACCGGAGTCTTGGTTGAACAAGATTCCAACACTGAAACAATCTCCATTGTCGATCCCACTCGCTGGATTCAGATTATCGGACTGGTGATGTCGACCTTATTCATGTTCATCACAATTGATTTAACTATCCGTACATTCTTAAAAAGAGGTTTTAAACGATGACCCAAAAAACAGATGTTTTTGACAAAATTTCCGAAGAACAAACAAAAAATCAACACATGTTAGAAAAACTAATATCCGTAGCCCACACTGGCTCAGTATACAGTGAGCCGATGACGCAGGGCGACTATACCATTATTACCGCCTCCGAGTTGACCGCCGGCATAGGATTTGGTTATGGTATGGGCAAAGGCAAGGATGAGGATGAGGAGGATGAGAATAACGGCGGTGGCGGCGGCGGCGGCGGTGGGGCCTATGGTCGCCCAGTGGCCGTCGTTTCGATTGGCCCGGACGGTGTGCAGGTCAAAGAAGTGGTTGATCCGACCAAAATTGCCTTAGCCTTTTTCACCACCGTCGGAGCCATGCTTTTGATGTTGCGCCAGATGTTCCAGATGTTACGGAAATGAGGCGTGAGTCTGTATTGCCCGATTTTTATTAGTTGGTGGTATATAATAACGAACACCGTAAAATTGTTTAATTTTACCATCTTTTAGTACAATACAACTTATCTATAGATGTTCAGA
>JAUCGB010000034.1 GCA_030377895.1 Anaerolineales bacterium HSG24 | reverse complement strand
GGTTTGGGTTAGCGGAGATTCGCCCCCCCTCAATCCCCCCCAAAGGGGGGGAAGTTGTTGCTCCCCCTCTCCCTTTGGGAGAGGGGGCTGGGGGGTGAGGGCTAGTCAACCAAACCTCATCACTACGCGAGCCAAGCAGGACGATGGTTTTGCCGTTCCAGAGGGCGCGCAAGAAGGCTTGCAGGCGTTGTTGCTCAAGGGGGGGCAGGGTGTTCCGAATGGCTAGCGGTTGGCCGGTAATCGACTCTAGGTTATCCAAAATCAGCAGATGGGGTTTGGCCCGCAGTTCCTCAGCCATAAACTGCTGTTGCAGGGCTAGAGTCAGGGCCCGGAACTCCATCAACTTGGGCGCGGCGACCATGCCGAGGGGCACATCCTGGTTAAAGAGCCGTTGGGCCAATGTATCCAGCAGTTGGTCAACAGTGTAGGCTTGGAGATCATAGCCAAAGTAGATGACCTCTTGCACCAGACCAGTTTTCTGCCACCATGCCCCCACATGGTGCAACAGGGTGGTTTTACCGGCTCCGCCCAGGCCCTGTAGCAGTAAGATATTATGCCGTTCTCCGGCCTCCTGCCGTAAGACCCGTTTCTCCAACTCCAAAATATCCACGTCCCGCCCCACAAAGCCGTAGGTCGGTTGGCTCGGTTGATAGGGCACAGGCTGTTGGCTCAAAAAAAGTGCCTTCTCCTGAAAACTCATGGCCCGCAACGGTAGGCGGCGCGGGGTCTGTCCACCCCCTTGGTAAACCACCGGCAAGAGCCAATCCTCCAGCTTGATCATCTGCTGATGATAGGCTCGCCGTTCTTTTTGATGGTGTAACGCGGCCCGCCCCTCCCGAATGGCAACCAACAGGTCATGTTGCTCGGTGGGGTTGGGGCGATGCTCAAACAGACTGCGGTACAGGGTGGTCATCAGCAGTTGGGCCGCGCTGACGGTGATGGAGTAGCCCATGGCCAACACGGTTTGGATACCGGCCTGCAACAGCCGACTGCCAAGACTGGTCTCCCGCACTTCCCCCTCCACGCTCTGCCCCGTCTGCATGCCGGATTGACAGGCGTTCAGAATGGCAATCGGAATCTGATACTCGCGCAATAGGTCGGCTAGTTCGCTAGCCCCGGCCACATCAAACAGCTTATCGGGCCGATTGGCCTCAAAAATCAGGTAGGCTTGGGGCAAATCAGGCGAGGGCAGGCTTAAATCAGGCCGTCCATACCGTTCCTTTAGCAACACCACATCGTAGGTGTGTTGGCTGACCCCTTGTAAGCGGGTCAACTGCTCGTGAGTCAGCACCGCGCCATGCAAATCAAAATGGATGATGTGGTAATAACCGACCGGCTTGGCCTTCAACGCTTCCAGCACGGCGCGGTAACTGCCGGGGCGCACAATGTCAATATTGACCGGCAGATTGGCCTGCCGAATCCCCTCCACCAGAGGGCGACTAATCGTCCGAAAGCCGACATCAAAGCGACCTTTGGGCCGAGCCGTGACCACCAACAGGTTGATGGTCGGCGATTCCTGCGGGTTGATGCGGATGCGGATGGCCTGCTCGCCTCGCCGCACCATCGAGCTATGGAGGACAAACGGCTCGCCTCGATTGGGGTCTTTCAGGGCCTCCCAATGGAGGCTGTGAAAATCAGGGTCGCCGATAATCTCAAATTGTAGGCTAGGCAATCCCTGTTGGCAGGCCGTTTTATAATCGGCGTAGGCATCAGCATCCGCCTTGAAAACCTGCTCAAACAAAGCCTCGCCATAAGTCGGCACACTCTCAGCGGCTCGCTTGGCCTTGACCTGCTTGAAAAAGGGAACTTTCAGATGTTCTTCAAAATACCAGCGCAGACGATCCTCGGTCTGCTCGTCAAACGGGTTCTGCACGCTGATGGGATAACTCCCGCCATCATCAAAACTGAGGCTGGCGTTCGGGCCATCTGCGCTTAACGGGGCACTCTGTTTGATACAAATTTTCATGCTGATTCCTCCTCCTCCACGACCATCAACCAACCGTCGTTGGTCTCCTGCCACCGGATGTCGAGTTGGGGCGGCGATTCCAGTTTGCTGGCTAACATGGTCTGCAACTTCTCTTTGAGCAGTTCCGAGACCGCCTCTTGGGAAACCGTCGCTAACAAACCGGCCACGCTGGTCAACACCAACAAGGCGTATTGACCCACCACTGGGTCAAGCGGAAAAGCCACCGCGTCAGGTTGCTCTGTTGTGGCGGAGGCCACGGCCTGCGTCTGTGGGTCATCGTTCCATGCCTCAGCCAAAGCGGAGGTGTCAATCATCAGTTCTGGGTCAATCACGACTTTGTAATTCATTTTGTTTCCTTTTTGATGTTAATTGGTCACAATTTAGCAGTCTATGGTAATGGTGCAGAAGTAGTGATCCGGATCCGTTAGCTACCCGCAAGTTCTAAACTTGCGGGTAGCTGACCACTACCTATCAGGACTACCGCAGTCTATCAGCAATTACGCCTGAAAAAAAAACGGAGTTTCCATGCAAAAGTCTCAGATAATCTTTTTAGATTATTGTCACGCTACAAGCGTGACCTCCAATTATCTCCAAATTATCGTAGGTGACGCTTGTAGCGTCACATGAAAATTTGTTAACGTTTAAGGTCTCACACCTCATCCAACGCTCGCTCAATCGTAGCCAATGTCTCCTCACACAGAGCGATACCCCGCCGATTGCCGATTAAGCGATTAATCTCCAAGGCATGCTCGGCGTAGGTTTTGGCCTTATTCGGATGACCAGTTTTAAGATGCAAACTACCCAAATTGTTGAGAGTGGCCGCTTGGTTTATCCAAAAATAGTTGGTGTGGCTGACCGTCAGCGCCTGTTGATAGTAGCTCTCCGCTTGGGCATAGTCAACTTGATGTTGATAGACAATCCCCAATCCATTTAAGACCCGTGCTTTTTGATAAGAATCATCAGCCTGACTGAGCAGGTTATAGGCCGCAGAGAGATGTTGCTCGGCTAAGGTAAACGCGCCTTGGGCGATGGCGATATAGGCCAACTGCACCAAACTTTCGCCATGCAACGCCGCATCATCTGCGGCCTGAGAGCTGATTAGGGCTAATTCTGCTACTTTCTGCGCTTCAGGCAGATTTTCCATTAGACGTTGATAAGCCGCCTGCCGTTGATACACCTTCGCCTGTTGGGCCGGATTCTCAGCGTAGAGGGTGGTGGCGAGTTCGGTCAATTCGGTTAGTAGGGCCGCTTCGGCCTTGAAATGTCCCAAATTCTTATAGATTTCCTCTTGAACCAACAACAGGTCAAACCGTTGGAACAACATATCCTCCGGATTCAACTCGGTCAAGGCGGTCAGGGCAATTTGATACCATGTCAAGGCCATGTCATTGGCCTGAAAAGCGACCATCTGCTCGGCGGCTTGCCGACTGTAGGTCAACAGTTTGTCAAACTCGCCCGCCTCTTGAAAATGGTAAACCAACAATGGGGCAATGTGGCGCGGGTCAGGCCGAGAGACGCGCTCTAACGTTTCGGCGGCTTCATGATGTAATCGCTGTTTCTCCAAAGTGGTCAAACCGTCATAAACCACCTGCCGAATCTCAGGATGGTCAAAATATAGTAGATTTTGGGTTGCATCAATCTTAATCAGTTGTCGCCCGAGCAGGATGTCCAAACAGTCTAACACCTGCTGTTCGGGCAGATAACTTATCTCGAATAACGTAGTAAATTGGAAACTGTTCCCCAACACCGCGGCTTGAGCCAACAAAGTTTGCACCTCTTTGGGCAGATAGGCAATGCGACGAGGAATCGCCTCTTGAATCGTATCCGGCAAATCATGCGGGGTAATATGCTTAAACACCCATTTCTGATCTTCCCATGTTACATTCCCTTCATCTAACAGAATATGAATTAACTGCTTGATATACAGCGGATTACCCTGACTTAAACGAGCTAACAAACGGGTCAAATCAATTGGCAGTTTAGTTGACCAGTAACAGCTTAATATCTCGGTCACGCTGTGCTGATTTAATCGAGCTAAGGAGAGGGTATGCTCTGAGGCATGCCGTTTTAGCAGATGGTTCAGATAGGTGTCTGATTTTAGGTGGCTATGGGCATAAGAGACGACAATCATCAACGGCAAATCATGGCAACTGGTAATCAGATAATCCAGTAAGTACAGACTATTTGCGTCAGCCCAGTGGACATCATCAAAAATTAGCAGACATGGCTGTTTTTGGGTGGCCTGTTTAATCGCCTCAGCCAAGCGAGGAAACTCGATAACAGGGGTTGGCGACGGGTCGCTTTTGAGTGGATTCTGGTCAGCATTGGCCTCAAGATTGATGACGTTTCGGCCATAAACCGGAGGAAGATTTTGCACGATTTGCTGAAACAGGTGACGCTGTTTTTCGTCTGGAAAAGTATCCGATTGATTAAGATAACACTGAATCGCCTCCAAAAAAGGCTGATAGGGTATCAACTGCCGCCGAATACCGAAACTCCCCGTCAACAACAGCACGTTCTTCTGGTCAACATGTTGGGCAAACTCTTGCAAAATACGAGTTTTACCCGCGCCACTTTCGCCAGTCACAAAGATGATTTGGCTCTGCCCACGTTGACATGTGGTCCACAAATCAGCCAGATAAGCCAACGGTTTCTCCCGACTGACCATAGGCGACGGTGGGGTGCGATGATAGCCGGTGGTTTGTGCGATGGATTTCTGTATTGGCACGATTCCAGCCAAAATTTGCCGAATCTTCTGAATCGATTTATATCGTTTGTTTGGGTCTTTGTTGAGCAATTTTAGGACAAAATGCTCTAACATGGGCGAAATGTCAGGATTATGCTCACGTAACGGGCGAGGTGGCACGCTCAAATGTTGCTCCAAAATCTGCTGATCTGTCCCATAAAACGGAAGTGTGCCGGTCAGCAATTCGTACATGATAATACCAAAGGCGTAGATGTCCGTCCGTTCATCAATCGGATGGCCCAACACCTGCTCAGGGGCTAGATAGGAAGCCGTCACCAAGGCCAACGGTACATGAATATTGAGTAAGGATTTGCCTGTTTCCAGTCGTCCCAACCCAAAATCGCTGATTTTCAAGGTCGTCCCGTTCATCAACACATTTTTCGGTTTGAGATCGCCATGAATCACCCCGTAGGTATGGGCATACTCCAAAGCAGAGGCCATCCGCTCGGCAATGGAGAGAGCCATATTCAGCTTTAACGGCTCGCCCGACTTCGCTAACAGATAGTCCAAGGTCTGTCCCTCCACAAACTCCTCAATCATAAAAGGTAAACCTTGCTCTTTGTCACAGTGCATAATGTTGGCGATGTGGGGATGGACAAGTTCAACCACCTGCCGAGCATGACGCAGAAAAAGCTCAATCGCCCCATCGCTAAAGGAAGGCGAGAGGATTTTAACGGCGACAGTCTCTTTTTGTTGCAAATCGACGGCTCGATAGACCGTGCCTAGCCGCCCGTCGCCTACCTTCTCTTCCAGATAGTAGCGACCTTTGATAGTCTGCCCCGGTAAATTGGTGCGCTTATACGTCTGCAAAGCCTTGAGCGCGTGCTCCACCGAGGGGTGAATGGCGAAAAAGTCGAGATAGCCAGCCAACTCGATCAACTGTTGCACGTTGATTGAGGGCGCGGCCAGCACAATAGAGGAACCGGCATATTTTTTACGAAGTTTGACCAATGCTCGTAAACCAGCCACCTGCAACATCTCCACCGCCGACATATCGATAATCAATTGCGATGGGAAATCATCACCGGGTAAACATTCAACCTGCTGATTCAGATCGGTGGCAACATGTTCGTTAAATATACCACGCGGGGTTAAAATAGCGATGTCATCTCCCGAACGATGGTGCAGTTCGGTCATTTTGGGTGGGGTCAAGTCAAACTCTTGCCCATCTTGAGCAATCAAAATCTCCATCGGTTTTTTATTAGGATATTGATTCTCTTGAAATTTGAGAGCATCAACTAAAATCTTCTCAAGGGCCACATCTGAGTAGGTGGGGTCGTAGTGATATAATAGCAGAGTTTTGACATCTGCGGCCTGTGCCATCTCCACGCCCATAAAAGAGGAACTATGTCCCCAGTCCTCCTTCTCATCCGATTCCCGTTGCGTGAACTGTGTGTCAAAAATTAGGACATCGGCATTCTTAAAAAAGTTGATGTAAGGGTGCAAATCGACCTCATGCGGGTACGAGGAATCAGAGGCATAGACAAACACCTTGTTTCCTTTCTCAAACCGATAACTATACGCGTCGCCGGGATGCTCGTTCCGAATGTTCCGAATTCGCAGATTCCCAAACTCCAGCACCTCCTCCGCATTGAGTTGTTGAAACACAAAATCAGCCTGCATGTAATCAATCGAGACCGGAAAAGTGGTAAAATTTTGCTGTCGTCGCAAAATCGGCTCCATCTCATGCACACTGTAAATGATAATTTTATTGCCCGGCACAAAGGCCGGTCGAAAGAAGGGAAAGCCTTGAATATGATCCCAGTGAGGGTGACTAAACAGCAGATGAAGCACCCCTTTCCCTTGTCCGCAAGCCCCTTTCATTAGTTCCACGCCCAATTCCCGAATCCCCGATCCGGCATCAATGATAAACAAGTCGTTCCCCGCTTCAACCGAGATGCAGGGCGTGTTTCCACTCGCAGTCGATCCGGCTAAAGGGGAGAGGTTATCAAGATAAGTTTCGATAATTTGCCGTTGTAGAACAGGTGTACTTCTTTTTTCGGTATTGTCATCGGGCAAGGGTAGTCCCAAAATCGCGGCTACCAGTTTCTCGCGCAGGCTGGTATCCTCGACTCTGGAAACTTTTAAGAAGGCGCTGATAATTTTCTCGCGGATTGCTCTTGGTTTAATTGGTGTCGGAATGGAGCCTCTCGCTCCCCAAATTTTTACTAACATGCGATTTTCCTCTCAGGCAATTCCAAAAAAATAAATCTCCCAACGTTCCCTGAGCTTGCCGAAGGGGATTGGCTTGGCTATCAACTTAACGTAAGCCGAGACATGTAGCACATGCTTCAGCCCTGATCCTTACCCACACAGTCTAAAGACTGTGCTACGATATTATCTGTCTCACGTTAAGTTGATAGCCGATTGGCTTCGACAGGCTCAGCCAGCGATATTTGGAAGAATTTAAAATTGGAACTGTCTCAAGTTTGATTTTCGGTTTGCCATGCTTCGATAATTTCTCGGTTGACTGTCACTCGGTTGGTAAAAGAATGACGTAGTTTCTGATCACTGATTTGGTCGGCTCGTTGTTCAAGGATGGTACGAGCCTCGTCTAACAACTGGTGAGCGATATCAGACTCACCTAACGCGCTCAAAATTTGATAGGCGGTGAGGTAGATACTCCACGGATCCCAGAACTGTTGGGCCTTGCCGTCTAATATCCAAGCGATCACGGTCTCGATATTTTGACGGGCAGTCTCAACATTATTCGTCTGTAGGGCCAAATAAGCTAACCGTGCTTGGTCAAAAATAACCAGTGTAGTTGCCCCAATTTCTTGATGAATCTGTAGGGCCTGATAGTAATGTTTATAGGCCAATTGTGGCTGATTTTGTCCCTCGTAGTTCAGAGCCAATCCGGCTAACGAGTAGGCTTCGTTCTCTCTGTCGCCGATAGCATGCGATATTTCGAGGGATTGCTGACAATAGTCAAGCCCTTTTTCGTACTGATTTTCATGATAAGCTACCCACCCCAAATGACTGAGCGCGAGGGCTTGACCATAACGATCTCCGGTAATTTGCCGTTTTTTCAGCACCGATTGAAACTCCTTCTCAGCGGTACTGTAATCACCTAACTGTTGATAAATCCAGCCAAAAATCAGATGAGCGTTAGCCTCGCTATCAGGATTGTCAATCATCTGAGATAATTCCTGTACAGTTTGAATATACTCTAGGGCAATATCGTACTGCCCCAAGCGATAACTGGCTTTGCCCAAATGGAGCAGACTGTTAATCCGATTCAGTGGGTCGTTGATTACATGCAGGGCATTTAGGGCCTGTTCAGCATACTCTTTAACTTGCTGATAATCGAATCGTCGCCATGCTGACCATGCTAACAAATTGAGACTTTGCGACTCCAGTCGTTCATTGTTGGCCTGTTTTGCGTAACTTAGTCCTTTTTTAGCCGCCTCAGCCGCGGCCTGATATTGGCTAATCTTGTCCAACTTGGCGGCTTGGCGGTTGTAGCTGATGGCTAACCGCAGATTGTCTGCCATCAGATTCGCCAGTTGCTGGAGTGTCTCTAAATCTTGAGCCTGCTGTTCGCTCAGTCCCAATCGGTCGGACACTTGCTCTCGGTCAGCCAAAATATTCCACTGCGTTTGTAGGTCGTTCTCTCCGGTCAATTCTAGCAGGCGGTCATACAACATTTTGGCCTCTTGATTGGCGTAGGTTGCTTTGGCTTTGGCTGCGGCCTGTTTGAGGTATTTAATTGATCGGGCACGGTCGCCACCTTGTTCAAAATGATGGGCCAGCAGTAAGGTAGTTTTGTTTGAATTTTGGTTATCGTTGCTCCCGCCTAAAGGGGGATGAACGTATAAATCCTCCAGCACCTCGCCCACTTGTTGATGCAGGGCACGGCGATCACTCAGCAACATGCTACCGTAGGCCGATTCTTGGAAAAAAATGTGTTTAAGGGCATAAACCGGCTCCGGTTCTCTCTGTTGGAGGGCAATTAAATCCAACAGTTCTAAACGATGTAAATATTCAGTTAATTTTGTCATAAGAAAATAGTGATGTTGATTAATCAGCGAGGATACTGGGAGCGCAGGCTTCCCAGCCTGCTTTAGGCAAGGTGCCTACGCTCCCAGTACTCGTTGATTAGTCGTCGTCATCCACTCGTCTCTACCAACTGAGCTAACACATCGGGTTAAAGCTAAGGCACGTGGGGAAATAATTAACGCTGTCCAGATAAATTATGTCCCATGTCGTAACGGCCAAAACTTTTCTAGAGGACTATCCAGCGCGGCGAAAAACTCTGCGCCTGTACCTATTCAGGCACAAACGAGAAATTTGGGATGACTTAAATTCTCCTTTTCACTAACCATTCAAACTCAAAAGGCGAGGCTGACGGTGTCACCCATCACGCTGTAATCCTGACGTTGCCACATGCCATTCCTTCCGTAATCAGCAATCTAGTACTGATTGCATGGACAATATTCTGGCGTGTTAACATCATTGATAGCATAAGTTAGTAAAGTACGTGACGTGATGACATAAAATGAGAAATAAGGGAGGTACTGCAAGGAAGTTGGAATTCTATCAGGGCATTTGAGTTGACTAACCATGTACTGATTAGCCATTCCAGTTGAGGGTGGGCATACGGTTGTAATCCGTCAATATTACTGTTAATTTTAACATGAAATAACCTAAATAAATAGGGGTATTTTAGGGGGATTGACTTAACTGGGGCAACTTTTCACATGTCATTCACATGTCATTTCGAGCGTTTTTTGGGCATGGTTCATTTTGTAGTGATAAGAATCCGTTAGCTACCCGCAAGTTCTAAACTTGCGGGTAGCTGACCACTACCTATGCAGGACTACCCATTTTGAGGTGAATGATCTTTACAAATTGTGATGAAGCGTAGTTTACTCGGAGAGGCTATCAACTTAACATAAGCTGAGACATGTAGCACATGCTTCAGCCTGTGCCGCGCACAGTCTAAAGACTGTGCTACGATATTATCTGTCTCACGTTAAGTTGATAGCCCTCGGAGATAGCGTCCCTGTGGGCTACGGGCGAGGTAAGGCGCAAAAAGAGGTCTATTGTCGAAGATGACTCATTCGCGTCAATTAGATTAGTTATCATATTCTGCCTCCCCCAACTACTCTATGCCCTTTCTACCCCCCTATTTTGTCCTTGGTGGCCGGTAACAACAGGGCCAAACAGGCTGAAGCAATCCCAATTCCAGAGCCGAGTTGGATGATAAACTCCAAGCCACCTGCGCCAATCTGGTCAGCCAAAACCCCGATGCTCCATGTGGCAATTGCCCCACTGCTAAACAGATAGCCGAGCGCCAAGCCCGACGCTAATGACTTTGAGGTAGGTAACAGGTCTTGGATAATGACAACCAACACGCTATGGGATGCACCGAGTAGCCCTCCAATCAAAATCGCCAGCACAAAGGCCACCCAGTTGCTAAAGAGAGGTAGGAAATATAGGGGAATAGCACCAAGTAACAAGGTTATAAATATGACATGCCGTCTGCCCCAGCGGTCAGCCATGCTCCCCCCGACCACCCCCATAATGGCCGAGGCAATCCAATAGATGCCAGTAATCGCGCCGTACTGGTCAGATTCCCATCCCATATTTTGAAACAGTTTTGGCAAAAAAGACACTGTCCCCAAAAAGGCCCATGAGCGTAAACCAATCAGTAGGAACAATATACCAATGATCGGCCACTGTATCTCTTGGAATAGTCGTCGCCACTGTTCAGAACTGGTTTTGTTTGATGTTTTGGGTATGTATGGTTTCGTATCGCGCATGGTATAGCCGATGAAGAACAACAACGGTAACGCTGAGATGGCTAATCCATAGATACCGATCACGCCCGTATATTTTAGGATTAATCCAGCCAAAATCGGCCCTAAAGCGAGGCCGGATTGTCCAAACAAGAAAAATATAGATGTCCCTGTCGCGACCTGTTTTTTGTCAGCTGTCGCGGCATGCATCGTTCCCATAGGATGGAAGGCCGCAGAGCCAAAGGCGGCCATAACGAACACAATCAAGAAAAGGGTAAAATTTTGGCTAATCTTAGCGACAAAAACAGATAAGGCAAAAAAGAAAATTGTCCAACCGATGCTGAGTGGCCCTAACCAGCGAGTTCCGATTCGGTCTGCCAACAAGCCAAAAATCGGTTGTATTGAGCCGTTGATCAGTTGATAGAGGCTAATCGCCAGCCCGATTTGGGCCGTAGTCAGTAACAACGTCTCATTACTCAAATAGGTGATGACCACGGATCCCATGTTGGTGAAGAGGTCTATGGTAAAGTGGCCTAAAATAATAGCTAGAAAAACTTTATGTCGAAAAATTGTCATTGGTAGTCCTGCATAGGTATTGGTTTCTTGGTTGAGCAAGTTTTGGGAAATTAACGGTTTGCTATTATAACTGAGTTTCACCTTCAAAACAAGCCTCTATTCCCTTACAGTCGCCTCGCCGATTGAATATAGTTCCTCGCCCAAACCGACAACCAACTGGTATTGGCCCGACGGCGTGGCCGGATTCAGGTTGACATCAAGGTCATGCCGAATAATCTGCCCGACCTGCCAGCGTGAGGTGGGATAGAGTTTGAGCGCGTCGGTGGCACGGTCTAGGCTGATACCCCAGATGCCTTCTGGCCCGACGAGATGGACAAAGGGAATCTGGTCAGTCGGAATCGGTTCGGTAAGTGACCAATAGAGTGTCACATGTAGCCAGCCAGAGGGGGGATGGAATAGCTCGTCGGTGGCGCGGGCCGTCTCATCAGCCTGATAGCCGACCAGTTGTAGGCCATTATCAAACTGGATATCGAGGAGTTTGGGCTCGGGTGGAAGGCCGCTCATCTGATAGCCGGGGGCGTACCCTTTGAGAACGATACCGGGCGGATAAAGTTCGGTCACTAAAGGATACCGCACCGCAAACCATTGCTCCACCAGTCGATCCGGGTCAGGGCCGTCATGGTGAGATTGAATCAACCAGATTACCGGATGGTCGCTAACAACTCCCTGTAGCGGCCCATCCAGATTGGTGCTGGAATCAACATCGCTAAAAGCGGCGTAGGTTTGGCCGGGGCCGTTGAAATAAAATTGGAAGGGATGACGTACCCAATCAGGATGAATCAGGATGCCATGATTTGGGGTAGCATGGTCAGCCAGATAGGTCACGCTCTGTCGCCAGGCCTCTTTGCTGGCCGGAACGCTCCATTGGCCGGGCAGGGCAAACATGGTCAGGCTTATCAGGATGACGGTGGGGGTTAGATAGAAAAAACTATGAGGAGTGCAAGACTCATTTAGCCTGCAAAATAAGCCTTGCACTCCTATTTTTTTTGTCATGACTCGATTCAACTGTTGACCAAACATGTCTGCTCCCAGCGCGGCTAAAATCAGGAGCCACGGAACCATGACGATAAAGTATCGTTCGCCAAAAAAGGCCAGATAGTTCCGAGCGAGGAGGAGATTGGCAATCAGAAACGGCATGGCGAGTAGCATGACAATCAGCATGCGTGGGTTTCTGAGAGTAGGGCGGACTTTGGTCGGCCTGTAAACTGACAGGCTAAAGCCTATCCTACAATTGGCTTCCCCTCTTTTGAGGCACAAAATCGCACCGAAGGCGAAGAGGGAGACACCAAGCGGAATCAGCATGTCCAATCTGGGCGAGAGGGGGGCTTGCCAGACGGTGAAAGCATGCAGTAGCCACCAAACCCGTTCTAGGATGCCGGTTAATGGATGGCCGGGGGTGGCTTCAGCGGAGAAGCGCCAGATCGCTATCAAAATGGGGCTATAACTCAGGGTGATAATTAGTCCAGATAAGGCAAAAAGGGTAATCAATTTAAGGTATCGAGGATAGCTCATCAGCAACCAGAGACCCAACGCGGGCAGGAGAAATCCGGCGTAGAGGTGGCTGTATAGGGCGAGAATGGAAAAGAGAATGAAGAGTGAGAAATGAGGAATGAGGAATGAAGAATGAGGAATGAGGAATGAGGAATGAGGAATGAAGAATGAAGAATGAAGAATGGATAGTGGATAATGGGTAGTGGATAGCGGATAGTTTGAATGGGAATTAGATTTGATCAGGTTCAGCCAACTCAGCACGGCCCATGTTCCAAACAGGACGGCGGGCGCGTACATGCGGCTCTCTTGGCTGTACCAGATTAGAAACGGATTCAGGGCAACCAGCAAACCGCTGATGAGGGCTACAGGGTGGCTGAATAGGATTCGGGCGAGGCGTATGACTACCGGAACGAGGAGTGTTCCGATAAAGACCGATAGGAGTCGGACGCTGAATTCATGCAGGCCAAACAGATTGATCCAGCTTTTAAGGATGAGGTAGTAGAGGGGAGGGAGGCGATCTTCTTCCAGCGTAAAACCGACTTCGATGATGCGGCTGACATCTTGTTTGGCCCAATAGACGCTGACCGATTCGTCAAACCAAAGGCTGTGATAGGTCAGGTTATAGAGGCGTAGAGCAAAGGCAAGCAGAATGATAAACAGAATAAGGGTACGGGACAACATTTGGCAGATTTAAGTTAGTCCCATAAACGATTTTTTGTCCCCAAAGTGCGTCATAAGAATTATGCAGGATGAAATGAAATTATAATTGAATTTGGTTTTGTTTGTACATAATTCAAATAACGCAAATTTTCGCCTTTAAGGAGGTGAAAAATCATTTATGAGTCCCTGAGCGGGGTTTATGTTCCTCAATATGTCCATCAGCCAACCACAACCGTCGCCATTCGGCACTAGTCCATAGCTCTTCGCGGATGCTCTTCTCGGCATCCCACAGTTGACGGTAGCGAGAAGTGGGCTGCTTGAGCAGTTCGGCTGGAGTAGCATCTTCGGTTAAGCACCCTTCTTCAATCACCAACACTCGCTCGAATTCGTCGGTATCACCCACATCATGGGTGATGCAGAGCAATGTGGCATTTTTCCAATATTCTCTGGCTTCGGTCAAAAGTTGCCGCCGTTGGGGACGGTCTAAGCCACGGAACGGCTCATCGAGGATGACCAGCCGAACCTCTGGGCGAACAATGGCTCGCCCTAATCGAACCCGCTGACCTTCTCCACCGGAAACAAGGCCGCCGCCTTCGCCTAAAATCGTCTGCATACCGTCCGGCAATCGCTCCAATACCCCGAATAGATTGGCATGTTCAATCGCCTCATTAATCGGCAAATTTGAGTTGAGCGCACCATATTGCAAATTCTCCAGCAGAGAGCGATTCCAAATCTGCACCGCCGGGTCAACCCAAGCAGTATGACGGCGGATGGCCTGCAACGTTTCGCCATGCAATAGTTTCCCGCTGACCAGCACTCTCCCCTTGGTCGGACGATGCCAACCTAGCAAAATACCAACCAAACTGGATTTTCCAGCCCCCGATGGGCCAACGATTCCGACATGTTCTCCTGCACCAATCGACAAGTTCAGGTCGCTCAAAATCGTATGCCCACCCGCCTGAACGGTCACATGTTCCATGCGAATTGCGAGCGGCTGGCTCAGGTCAGGCATTTCCAATTCAGGCTCATCCTCGACAACAGGCATGTCGATAATGAGCGGTTGCTCTGTGTCCGCTGGTTCAGATTCATCAGCGGTTACTGCGACCAAACTCGACTCGTCACTAGCTGACGCGTCGTCGGCACTAGCTAACGCGTCGTCGCCACTAGCTGACGCGTCGTCACTTGAATCGACCGAAACATCGCCTGAATCAACCGAAACATCGCTTGAATCGACCAAAACAGGCTTAATATCGGCCTCCTCGGGTGCGCCGAGTGGTTCTAAGAGACGGAGGATACGGTTACGCAGGAGCGGGTACTGATTGGACAGATTGCTCAGTTCGACTCCCAAGGCTGGCAGATTCAACGTCCAATAAAAAAGGAGTAGCACTCCACCGGGATCACCGCCTCGGTTGATATAGCTGAACAGAATCAGCACCGCAAATATCCAGCCCAAACTCGCTTCAATCCCCTGCGAGAATATATCAAACCTATAAAAATCGAATCCGGCTCTAGCCCACTCAACCAGCAAACCCTCATGCTCTCGACGGACGGCTCGCTCTGCACCGTGGGTGCGAATGGGGATGAGGCCGAGCAAGGCATCAAGATAAAACCGACTCAACGCGCCGATATGAGTCCGCAGGCGTAAATCCCGCTCAACCAGCGTGGGGTAGACCACAAAGGACATGCCAATCGCTACGGACATGGCGACAATGGCGAGGGGCGCGCTGATGGGGTCAAGCCAAATCACGCCGAGTGCGGTAAAAAATATCTGGAAGGTCAGGCGTAACATTTTGATGCCCAAGGTGGGCAGTTGCCGAATTTGGCGTAAATCATAGGCCCGTTGAGTCATGTCAGAGGTGAGCCGACTGTGAAAATAACGGTCGCTTAGTTTGGGAATTTTCTCTAAAAAGGCAATTCGTAACCGAGTCTCTAAGCGTCGGCCAATACGAAGAATGATACTGTTGATGGGCAATTCAAGTAAGAAAAGGCCAATAATGAAGAGGAAAAAAGCCGCCACCGCTCCGGCCCGTTGTCCAAATAGGTCGAGACTGTAGCCAATATCGAGCAAGCCCCGAAACAAAAGGGCTTCAATCAACACGCCGATAGCCGACAAAGCGAGGGCGGCGGTCAACACCGAGGGGGCTAAAAAGCCGTCTTCTTTGAGTAGGCGCAACACCTCACGATCAGGCCGAATCTGCTCTTCTTCAAGGGCGGCAACCAGTTCGGGAGATAAGGGGGGAACATCGGACGGGGCCGAATCATCGGCGGGTTGCAATAGCCCCATCGCCCGCACCAACACCGCGCCACGCATCAGCACCACAGGTGGGTCATCGGGTGCGTCAGGGTCGGGCGAGAGGAACTGTACCGACCAGTAAGATGCCGGAATCGTCTTGTAGTCGCCGGGGGATTCGGCCAAGGTTTTGTTGAAAAAGTGGGTTAGAATTGTGGCTGCTTCCTCACCGGGTTCGACACCATCGGCATTAACGAGTGAGGTGGTGATGCGAGTAGCCGCGTCGAGGGTGGCTAAAATATACCAATTTTCGTCACTTAGGGCGACTTCTAGGAGTTGGTCGATGCTGTCTTCTGAAATATCCAGATATAACAGTCGCTCTCTGAGGGGGTCACAAAACCCTTCGGTTCCGGCCCAATCTCGCCAACCCTCTGCCGGAACGGGGTGTTCATGCTGATAGATGTCCTGCAAAAAACGACTTTTCGTGACCCAACGTCGTCCGGCGGCAGGATCCATGACTTGCACCAACGGGCCAATCTGATTCCATACGACGACAAAATGAGTCAAGCCGCTAGGCTGTCGAACAACGACGATGGCGGGCAGGGTATCAGCTTGGGACAGAAGCAGATGGTCAATCGGAACCATGACTTGCTCGGCTTCCAGACCAAGTTGAATGGCGACCTCCTCCATCGTGTCGATGGAGGTTCCGTCTACGTCGGTTTGGCATGCCTCTCGCAGGCGACCATAGCTGACGTTGATGTTGTACCCTTCGAGCAGACTTTTGAGGGTGGCCGGGCCGCAATCCATCGCCGAGGTCTGCACTACTTCGGGAACAAATAACTGTCGGTCATTTCGACCATATTGATCAAACATCAGCGAATATCCAGCCATTCTTGATTTTGGGGACTGACGGTCACTTCTTCAGCATCCATCAACTGACCGGTAGCCCGCATAACCAGCGTTAAGGGGGAGACATGTTCGGCTTCAATCTCGACCTTACCTGTTAGCCCTTCTTGAATGGGGACGGGAGAAAAATGAGACATGACATATACATCAACTAAAAATTTATCGCTCTCCGGCTCAGTTATGGTACTATAGACCACAGCCGGAATGACCACTGATTCCGCGCCCATAGGGACATTGAGCCGTAATAATGCGGCTTGACCGGGGCGGATTCGGGTTTGTGATTTGATAGGGAACTCAGCTAGGATGCGTTCTTCATCGGTCACGGTGAAGGTTTCGCTGATTTCGTATAAGGTAATATCAACTGTCACGAACCAGCCCAACCAAGCGAGCAAAATCAGCATGGCTAAGAGCGTGCCAGCTAACGAGGGGGCAAAGCTATCAGCATTTAGGGAGCGTAACGAGCGTGAAAAAGGTGTCGCCATAATCAGTCCGCCTTTTGGATGATATATTTAAGGTAGCGGGCATGGTTCAGAATTTGGGAGTAGGGAACTATGCCAACTTCTACATAGCCGATTCTAACACAGAGCAGGATGAGAGGCAAAGTATGGTCAAGCGGGATGATGAGGCGGAAAGTCTCGATATGCGTTCCAAGACGGTGATGCACTCACGCTCTCGAACTATAATTTTTAAACCTGCGGATATTGGGGTATAATACAAATCTCTTGTTTCCTCTGTGCAGAACTATCGTAAAAAATTACGAGGTTATGCTTGCAACTCTGGAAACATGCTAATTAAACCTAAGAAAACCTATTAAATTCAATAGCGAACCCGCAAGTTCTAAACTTGCGGGTAGCTAACGGATTCGTATCACTACTTCTGCACTACCCTCAACTGAAATAAAAATAGCCCAAATAGATAATGTAATCATCACCTCTATTATGATATAATGTAACTGGAATAAACTATGAATCGAGAACAAGCTTGGGAACTCGTTTGCCACTATACTAAAAGTCCTCATTTACGACGACACATGCTCGCTGTTGAAGCCGCGATGCGGGCCTATGCCCGCTCTCTTGGTGAGGATGAAGATATTTGGGGGGTTGTTGGTCTCCTGCACGATTTTGATTATGAACGTTATCCAGATGTCTCGCAAAATGGACATCCCAACACTGGCGCGCCGATTCTTCGTGAGCAAGGTGCTGACGAAGTTATCATCCGGGCCATCCTCTCCCATGCTACCGAAGTTACTGGCGTAGAACGTCAATCGCTGATGGAGCATACCTTGTATGCGGTTGACGAATTGACCGGACTGATTATCGCAGTCGCGTTGGTGCGCCCCTCAAAAGATATTCGGGATGTCAAGCTGAAATCGGTTCGTAAAAAATGGAAGACAAAATCGTTTGCTCCTGGGGTTCATCGGGAGGAAATCGAACAAGGCGCGGCGGCCTTAAATATCGAACTATCGCAACATATCGAGATGGTATTACAGGCCATGCAGGAAAAAGCCGCTACATTAGGACTTGATGGGATTGAATCGAACCAATAGCACTTTAAAAACTGAATGATTTGGAATATTGCACATGTAGTCATCACCTACCCGCAAGTTCCAAACTTGCGGGTAGGTAACTGACATATATCACTACTTCTGCACCACTACCAAAAACTGAATGATTTGGAATATTACTACAATAGTCACCCGAAATAGCCTATTTGTAGTCATTGTCCGTCCTTAAAAAGGAGAGTAATATTATGACATCTTCAAAAATTTTACATGATATCGTTAGCCAAAGTTCCACCATTTTGAGCATTTCACAAATGGCTCAATTTATGTACGAACTTTCGGAACCGATGGAAGAGCAACTGGAAATCATCATGGACACAGCCCATGAAATCGTGGATTTATCGGGGCAAATTGGTCTGATATTTGATGCCGCAGATGAGGGCGAAACGCTAGATAAAGCCACCGCTGACCCGTTATTAAATAAGCAACTATTTTCTGCAACAGCTAAAATAAACGAAACAGTCCAACAATTTTTAGCAATTGAAGGCGTACCCGATGAGATGCAGGAAGACCTTAATCGAGTTATCGCGGCGGTTGATGAAACCAACAATTTGGCAGAAAATTTAAGTAAAATCCTTGCAGAAGCGTAATACCTGTTACTTTAGTACTGCAACGAGACTTTAGGAATGAGTCCTAAATAAGTTGCGCGTTTCGACATCGCCTTCGACAAGCTCAGGCGGCACTACGTAGCCTGAGCTTGTCGAAGGCGGACTACCAACATGCACATGTTAATGGTAATGTTACTATGTTGACTGACCATGTCACTCTGAGGGCTATCAACTTAACGTGAGACAGATAATATCGTAGCACAGTCTTTAGACTGTGTGCGGCACAGGCTGAAGCATGTGCTACATGTCTCGGCTTACGTTGATAGCCACTCTGGGTAGGCAGTTTCTTGCTTTCGGTCGGAATGACATGGGAGGCTTATCAGTCAATAGGTCATTACCACCTAAATTCGGTAATGTTGCCATGTTGACTGACCATGTCACTCTGAGGGCTATCAACTTAACGTGAGACAGATAATATCGTAGCACAGTCTTTAGACTGTGTGCGGCACAGGCTGAAGCATGTGCTACAATAGGTCATTACCACCTAAATTCTTGGGAGACATGCCCTTTTGGAAGGGACTTTTGCTTATCGTGCCTTATGCAAGCCGTACCTATTTAATTCTAGCAACAATTTTACCTATATTTTTGATTGCCCCTTTATTTTATCCCGGCTATATCGAAACCCATATCGGTTACATCCCACTATGGAATATTGCCGATTTAAAAGCAAATATCGGAAATCTATTTTGGCAACCCCATATCGTTACGAATGTCTCTCTCTTTAAATCGGGAGGTTTATTACCCTATTATATCGCCGCGTTGCTACCCGTCAGCCCTTTAACCGGCTTTAAACTGGTGATTGCTCTCGGTTGGGTATCTGGTAGTGTGGGCATGTTCTTGTGGCTAAAAAGTTGGTTCGGCGAGTCTGGGGCACTGATAGCGGCCCTAGTTTATTGCTACCTGCCCTATCAAATCGCCACGGTATATGTGCGCGGGGCTTGGAGCGAATCGTTTTTTCTTGGATTACTACCTGGTGTGATTTTGGTCAGTACTTACCTTGTCACCTCACCAAAATGGAAACTTCTACCTTTTGCCGCTACAGGCTGGCTGGCCTTGGGGTTGACCCATCTTGGTTTAACCATGTGGGCCTTGGCATTTGTGACCGTACTTCTCATCGTCGTTCACCCTCGCCAACTCTTTTTACCCCTAATTTCCATGCTCACTGGCACATTCATGGCGACAACCATATCATGGCTGATTTTAACCCCAACTTTCACGAATAATGTCATATTTGCTGACCATTTACTCTACCCGTTCCAACTCCTTTCTGCACATTGGGGCAACGGCGCGAGTCTATCCGGCTGGGCAGATGGGCTACCCTTTCAGTTGGGCATGATCTCCGTGGGGCTGACGATTCTCACCGTGACCATGTGGCAAACTCAACCTGTCCTTCCTGCGGAGATCAGCCGTCGTGATCGTCGGTTGATATTTTTTCTGATTGCCGGACTATTTTTTATCGGGCTAACGTTGACGGTTGCCCGACCGTTTTGGCAATTGCCCATAACTGGAACACTCTCGAGCCTGTTTCTAACCTATCCGTGGCAACTTCTTGGTTTTAGTGGGTTATGTTTTGCGGTGATATCTGGCGCGGCCCTTTGGGTAGAGCCTCAATTAAGCCATTTGCCACTCTTAGCCAGTCTTATTCTCATGATTGTTTTAGGAAGCTATGCCTATCTTGAACCGACCTTTATCCCGACCAATCAGATACCTTCTGCGCCTGCGGGTATCATAGGAAATAACGAATTATTACTGCTTGAGCCAACTTTTACGGTCAAAACAACCGGCGACACCGCTGGTCTGAATACGGGTGAGACCACCCTGCCGCTGGTTGTACATGGGGATTTAGTCCCCCAAGACACCCTATATTTTAATTTAATTTGGCAACCATTAACTAATTTTGAGCAAAACTGGAAACTATTTATCCATCTGGTCGATAGTAACGACAACGTGCTGGCTCAGTTTGACGGTTATCCCCAATTTGTTAAAGACCCGAACACGGAAAGCTACCTGACCTCACAATGGATACCGGGTCAGCAAATTGCAGACCGCTATCCACTCCAACTACCGTCTGAAATGCCGCCTGGCCCGTATCGAATTTATGTTGGATTATATGATGAGACGACGTTTGCCCGTTTGCCAGTAGCGACAGATTCTAACGGGAGGGTCATACTTGCCGTCGAGTAATTCCTGACTTTTTCTTTGGTTTAGCCGGAATCAACACTACAACGGATACTTAACTACGGAACGGATGGTTTTCACCGTATATAATCACTGTAAATAGCAAAGAAATACCGTTATTGGCGAAATATATCCGTTGAGTTTTGAAGTATCCGCTGTAGTGTTCCCGCCAATGATTCCGTTAGCGTCAGGAAAAATTATTTCCGATATTTAATCCCGAATTCTTACCTTCATGTCTAATCTTACGCCTGTTTTTTTACGAGACCGTTACCTGTGGCTAACCCTATTACTCTCGTTGCCCATCGTCGGGCCACTCCTGCAACCCGGCTACTTTTGGGGCGGACATGACGCTCGTCACTCAGTCTATTTTTTGCACCAGTTTAACAAAGCGATTCAAGACGGGGTTTGGTATCCTCGTTGGGCTCCCGATTTTGCCTTTGGCTACGGCTACCCGTTCTTTAACATTTATGGCCCATTATCATCATATTTGGGCGAAATTCTACATCTACTCGGACTTGACATCGTCAGCGCGGTGAAATGCGTGTTTGGCCTGTCTGCGGTGTTGTGCGGCTTGACCATGTACCTTTTTGTGCGAGACATACTCAATCCGATGGCCGGAGTCATCTCGGCCTTGATCTATGTTTATCTACCCTACCATCTGTTCGACCTGTATGTGCGAGCCGCGCTCGCCGAGTCGGTCGGCTTTGTATTTGTGCCGTTAGCCATGTGGGGATTTTTTCGTACAGTCACCCGTCCGACATTAGCGACCATTTTAAGAACGGCAGTCGCCTACGCCCTCATCATGTTTACCAGCAATCTTTTGGCTCTGATATTTACGCCGATATTGGGCCTATACGTCGCTTTTATGATGATTTGGCAATTCTTTGGGGATACCATTATCATGCAGAGCAAATCGACCAACCTTATCGGCTGGATTGCTCCCCCTATCGACAATATTTTAGGCAAACCGAGCCGATATATCCGTTTTATTCGTACTGGTTTACCACCGTTGTTGGCTCTTTTGCTAGGATTAGGCATAAGTGGTATATTCTGGATTCCGGCCTTTCTCGAATATCGTTTTGTTCGAGTTGACCAGTGGATAGGTGGACGATTTGCTTTTGGTGATGATTTTGTGGCCTTGCACCAACTTTTCTCACCAACTTGGGGCTTTGGAGCCAGCATCCCCGGTCCAGATGATGAGGCTGGTTTTCAGATTGGGGTGGCAGCGTTGATTTTGTATATCTTGTCGTTTTGGGTGGTGCCACAACTGACCGATTCTCTAACTCGGCGGACGCTTTACTTTTTTCAAGGATTTACCGCGTTGGTTATTTTTCTGACCGTGCCAATCTCCAGCCTTGTGTGGACGTATCTGCCCTTATCCAGCTTTGCCCAGTTCCCTTGGCGACTGCTGGTCGTTGTAGCTCCGTTTATCTCGGTGGTGGCCGGAACTGTGCTGGCTTTGCCCGTTGAATCAACCCCAACTAAGACTACAATACTGGCTTATAGTCCACAATTACCACTTGCAATTCTATCGAGTTTGATTATCCTATCTAGCTATCCATATCTTGAAGCCCAAGTACGTGAGCCTAAATCGACCGAAGGGCCAGTTAGTCAAGCCGCTTTATTTCGGTTTCAGCAATCGTCAGATGAGATGACGGGGCAAACAGCTTGGACGCGCGATATACCAAATTGGTCAACATTGGCCGAACAGGTTGAGCGAGGCGGTCAGATTACCACCAAAGTTAACTACACCGCCTTGCCCAAGGATGATAGTGTGGGCGTTTACTCGATGGAGATGGATAGTATCCATGAACTCTTATGGGTGGGCACCGAAAAGCCTGACCAACAAGTAACCTTTTTTATTCCATATTACCCCGGTTGGCAAGCCTATATTTACGAGGATTTAGGCCCACACGACGGCAATCTCGATAAATCTGTGGGAGAGGTGATCCGAGTCGGCGCAGTAATTGATCGTCCGCAGATAAAAACCACCAAACGAGAAGGGTGGATGGTGATTTCGATTCCCACAGGGTCATATTTCCTAGAAATTCGATTTGAGGATACAATAGTAAGAGTGATAGGGTTTTGGGTATCAATGCTATCGCTTGGAACTTTAATTATGACAATCATATTGAATTGGAAATTCAACCAGAGTTTGATTATATAAACATCTCGTAAGAAACTTGAATACTTCAGAACAACAAAAATACTTAAAGGGGGAGCGGTAAGGTGAGCAAGCCTATTATTATGGTCGTAGACGACCAACCAGATTTAGTTGATGGTGTTAAACTAATTTTAGAAGTAGAGGGATTTGATGTGTGGACAGCGGCCAATGGTCAACATGCCTTGGACAAGCTGGAATCCACCTTCATGCGGCGCAGTGAACAAGACGGGGCACGAGCGTTACCAGACCTTATTTTGGCGGATATTATGATGCCTGTCATGGATGGTTATACGCTTTTTGAGCGAGTTAAAGCTAATCCATACCTACAAAGTATACCATTTATATTTTTGACCGCGAAGGTCGATGATGTAGATATTCGTCGTGGTAAAGAGTTGGGGGTTGATGACTATCTAACCAAACCAGCTCAACCAGACGACCTATTATCCAGCATTCGTGGAAAACTGAAACGGACTAGCAGTGGTATTCATCCAGGCGGGGGAATAAAAATGCCGCAGACACCGACCCCGCCAAAGACAAGAACTGAAGGTTCCCAAGGAGGTGGGGCTGGTGGCAGTGTTATCCTTATTGTCGCCATCGTCGCCATTTTAATTGTCTTAGCCGTTGTTATATACACAATGAGCATGTAGTTGTCTAAAATATTGGTATCATCGTCCAACCATCTAAAATTTTTAGACCGCCCGATCACAAAAATATATACGATTTTCAAACTAGAAAGCCTTTTATAAAGGGAAGAAGGTATTGATTGATAACCTTAGTACTTACAGTCAATAATTGAGATAACGTTATGGAAGAACTAAAACCAGTCATAATGATTGTGGATGACCAGCCAGACCTTATTGATGGAATCAAACTGATTTTAGAACAAGAGGGCTATGAGGTCTGGACAGCAACAAATGGACAGATAGCCCTAAACAGGTTAGAGGATGCTTTTTTAAAGCCCTATACGCCTGATGATATTGATAAATCATCTAAATCATCTAAAATATTGCCCGATTTAATCTTGGCTGATATTATGATGCCGATCATGGACGGTTACGGACTCTACCAACGAGTTCGAGCCAATCCTTACCTAAACCATATTCCCATTACCTTTTTAACCGCTAAAGTGGATGCCGGAGAGATTAGAAAGGGGAAAAAATTGGGGGTGGATGATTATTTGACCAAACCATGTCTGCCTGATGATTTATTGGCTAGTGTTGAGGGTAAATTAAATAGAACCCAGCAACGACGTAGCTTACAGTCCCAATTTACCGATGACATTGGTTCAACTCCTGCGGCGGGGATCATCTTCTTAATCGCACTGATTGCCGTTATTATATTGGTCATCGGGGTGACGGTGATGTTAACCTTGGTCGTAGCAGGTTAGGTCTATCGAAATTTTTCTTGCTGTATGACTTGCTACGTGATACGATTGATATGTCCTCTAGGTCTGTTGTAAATGTTTGGTTAATTGTGGCCCTGTCTATTTTTGCATGGTTTCCACTCTTAACACCTGCTTATTTTTTTAGAGCGCATGACGCGCAACACAGCATCTTTTATGTGGTCGAATTTGCCCAAGCCTTGCAGGATGGCTACTTATGGCCGCGTTGGTCGCCCGATTTTGCCTTTGGGTATGGTTATCCGCTATTTAATATCTACCCTCCACTGGCGATTTATGCCGCGTCGATGCTGTATCTGTTGGGCCTAAAAATTACGACTGCGGTCAAAACCATCTATGTATTAGCCATGATTATCGCCGGATTAGGCATGTATGGCTTTGTTCGTCGTCTATTTGGTGATAATGCCGGACTATTAGCCGCATTAGTATATATCTATGCCCCGTTTCACTTTGTTGATATCTTTATCCGGAGTGCCTTCGCTGAGTTTGTGGCCTTAGCCATCATCCCCTTTTTATTTTGGGCCTTTACCGAACTGATTGTCGTCCCAACCGGAGTAAAAATCGCCCTCGCAGGTTTGGCCTACGGTGGGTTAGCCTTAACCCACCACTCCTCATTTTTTACCTTTACTCCCTTTTTGATGATCTATATCCTATATTTGGTTCTGCATGTCACTCATCGAGCCGTGCGAAATGACAACTCGGCCCCGAATACTACTGGGAGCGCAGGCAGAATATCTGCATCCGCTGGTTTTTTAGCTATTGGAAAACTTCTGTTGAGCAGAACGAGTTATCTTAAACAGTTTGTTAGACATGCACTCCCCCCATTTGCCGCTGGATTGTTGGGCGCGGCCCTGTCTGCCATTTATCTGATTCCGGCCCTGACTGAGACCAAATATATCAAAATTGAACAATGGACGAGTGGCAGTTATAGTTATCTTGACCATTTTGTCTACTTTTCTCAGCTTTTTTCGCCCATGTGGGGCTATGGCTACGCTGGAATCGGCACCTTTGATGATTTCTCATATCAACTTGGTATTTTACCCGTCATCTTGACCTGTTTTGCTTTGGTCACGATTGTCGGCCAACGCCTCTCCCATTCCAGACCGCATTTCTCAAATCATGGAACGGCCATCTTCTTTTTTGTCTCAACTATCGTCATTATTCTGTTGATGTCTCCGCTCGCGGTCTGGGTATGGCAGGTCATTCCGTTAGCCACGCTCGTCCAGTTTCCTTGGCGATTATTGGGAGTCACGGCCTTCACTATGGCCGTTGTTTCTGGTTCGTTGCTGGCTCAGTATGATTCCGATTCGCAGGGGCAAGCGCCCGTCTATCTGCTCTTGTTAGTAGTGGCTTTAGGCTCGTTTCCATACACCTTACCCCAATACACCGAGATTCCTGATTGGGCCGAAACACCGTTATCGGTCATCAATTGGGATCGTAAATCTATTGCTGACCGAGTGGGCATGGTCGCCGTGACCGATGAACAACCCCAAACCAGCCCTATGGAAGCTCAATATCTGAATAACGAGCCTCTTCAAGTGGCCGGCATTATCGCTGGTACAGGACAGGTTGAAACCTTGCATCATGGCGGCTCATCCGACAAAGTACGAGTCATGGCTGAATCGCCCGCCACCGTGCAGTTCTACACCTACGACTTCCCCGGCTGGCAGGTCAGCCAACATGGTCAACCGCTTGAGCATCGCCCTGAACCTCCCTACGGCCTAATTACCGTCGATGTTCCAGCCGGAACGCATGAATTATATCTCCAAATGGGAACGACCCTGCCGCGCTCTATCGGCACGGGGATTAGCACTTTGGCTTGTTTATTGATTGTTATTCTCTTCTTATTTCCCCGAAAGTCGTTACAAGTTCCTGATATTAACAGAGACTAATAAAAAATGAGCATTAATTAACTTGTGCATGCTGGTAGTCCGCCTCCAGTCCTATGAATTTAACATAACGAATTTTTCAAATGAAGAATTATAGTGCATACTACTCGTGAAGTTTCCAGAAAGGGATGTCACTCTGAAACTAACAAAAAGGTGAGATAGCAACAATGCAAGATAAACAACACAACGATTTAGAATACATCGACAACCACTGGTGGTTTGCCAGCCGCACCCGCGCCCTGAACTGTTTGATGCGGCAAGTGCTACCCACAACGCCCGGACTACGCTTATTAGATATTGGCTGTGGTGGGGGAAATATGATTCACCATTTAGCCGAATATGGTGAGGTGATTGGCTTGGAGATTGATGCTCGTCCGGTTAAGGTGGCACACGAGCGAGGGTACAATGTTCAACAGTTTGACGCGACTTATTCCATGCCTTATGCCGACCACAGTTTTGATGCGATTACGGCTCTTGATGTGATAGAACACAACGAGGATGACATGGCGATTTTACGAGATAGCTATCGTCTATTGAAGCCGGGCGGATGTATGATTATCACGGTGCCAGCGTTCATGTTTTTATGGAGTCACAACGATGATTTGAACGCCCATATCCGTCGCTACACGGCTGGCGAGCTAAAGGCTAAACTGACTGAAACGGGGTTTGATATTTGGCGGGTGAGTTACAACAATTTTTTTGTATTTCCCCTCGCGGCTGTACTGCTGACGCTACGGCGCACTGGAGAGGCCAAGCCCGATTTAGCCTCTCACCATGTGGACGAGGATGAGTATCAGGTGGAAATGGAGCCAGCCTCACCATTGGTCAACACCATTTTGACTGGTGTTGGTCAGGTTGAAGCCGGATTGATTGAGCGGGTCAATCTGCCCGTCGGTACCTCGTTGATTGCCCTCGCTCAAAAACCGTTGGTGTAAAATGTGATACCGTATCACGTTTCACACCAACGGTTTACGTACTACCGCCCTGAGTACAGGACAAAAAAAGATTGAACTTGTTACAGAAGAAAAAAGGGACACGGATTAACACGGATACACACAGATAAGCCTAAAAAATCCGTGTTTATTAGCGTTTATCCGTGTCCTAACTGTTTTGTCCGGTACTTAGACTACCGCCAACCGATTGGCATGGTCGCTCCGGCCAAAACCGCTCCGGTCAGGTTGGCTCCGGTTAGATTGGCTCCGCCGAGGTTGGCTTTGGTTAAAATGGTGCCGCTCAAGTTAGCTCCGGTCAACTCTGCGCCACGCAAATCGGCTCCGCTCAAATCGGCCCCGCTCAGGTTGGCATTGCTCAGATTAGCCCCACTAAATGAGGCTCCCTGAGCATAAGCCTGAATCAAGTTGGCCCCGACGAGATAGCTTCCGTTGAAATAGGCTCGATCCAAATTCGCCCTGCTGAGGTTGGCTTTCGTCAGCACCGCCCCACTCAGATTGACTTGTAACAGTTTGGCCCGCCCTAAATTGACATATTCGAGCGAAGCTCCCCGCAATTTAGAGCCACTGAGGTGTGAGCCACTCAAATTTGCCCCATTTAGATTCGCTCCGGCAAAGTTTTTGTGCCGTAAATCTAGGCCGCTAAGGTCTTCCTCCACAAACAGTTGCCCGCCAAACTCATCGTTATTCTCGACTCGACTACGTACCATGCGTCCACCAAACGAATCGAAGATGCCGAAGTCGGTACTGGCATCAAGCAGTTCCTCATCGGTAAAGGTTTCGTCATCGTCATTTTCTTCTGATTCTTTATCATCATCTGTTTTGTCTTGCTCGTCAGCGATAATATCATCCTCAGCAGTTGTTTCATCATCGACTTCGATGGTTTTGTCAACAGAAACTTTTTCCTCTGTCGTTGTATCGTCTGATTCCGCTGTGGTCTCGGCAGGCTTTTCATCCGAGATTTCAGGTTGTTCAGATACAGCACGGTCTTCTGTGGTATCAATGTCTAGCTTTGGGTCGTCATTATTATTTTGTGTCATGAATTTTCCTTGTCTTTCGCTAATGTTTTCATGCAAATCAGCAATTAAAATTGGATAGTGATGCAGAAGTAGTGATATAAATCAGTTAAGAATAGGATTTAAATAAGGTAGTGTTGCCACGTTGGCTGACCATTTTTACTTGGTCGTGAATGATGTCTTTTACCATGCCGATAGTATAAACCAAACCCTGTCAACGCAAAAAAGAGGCCGACCATGCAGGTCAGCCTCTTTTTGATTCTGCGTTCAGACGAGCGAGTCAATCTAAAATCCTATGCCACTGCAAACTCAGTATATTGGCCCAACGGTAAGAGTAACCCACCAAGAGAAACATGCCAAAATCGAGAAAGTTTGTTATTATATCCTTACAAATAATAATTCGCTTTTTCTCTGTGAAACTCTGTGTTCCTCTGTGTTAATTAGTTCAGGCTGTCGGGTACTAAGTTTATCTATTCGGGTACGAAGCGCAATTAGTTGAGTTAGATTTGTATGGCAAGTTATGATAAAATAAAAGGGAGGTTGAGAGCGTTCGGTTGAACTCACGCCAAAGTCTTGTCGAACCAAACAACATTCGACAGCTTCAGGCGTTTCCCCGAAAATTTATCTGGAAAATTATCAATGACATTGCCTGCTGAATCTTATTGGAGCAAACAAAAAATAACCAAAGTGACATCAATACAAAATCGCTTATTAATCGCGTTTGTGTTGATGGTCTTATTACCTGTGATTACGATTACAGTTGTTTCGGTCGTGAGCGGCTTACAAGGCGTGCGACGGCAAGTCATCAATCAACTTCAATCGGTTGTCGTATTAAAAGAAGCGAGTATCAATCGCTGGATAGGAGAATTACAAGCGACTTTAACCGAGTTGCAAAACACAGCCTCATTTTCATCCCATGCTACATCAATGTTGACGGGACGAGATAATGTGATTATGCAAAGTTCATTACGGGCCTTGTTTCAACGGGAGACTGAACAACATCGTTTATTTGACGAGATATTTTTATTAGATATCAAACGTAGAGTTATTTTATCAAGTAATCCAGAGAATGAGAGAAAAATAAGTCCTATCGGTCAACAGCCGTTTTTTTTGCCCGCTTTAGAAGCACCTCATAGTCAAATTGTCGCCATCTCTACCTTACGAAAATATAACTATCTTGTGGTCACACGCCCCGTTACTGACCGAACAGACGAAACGATTGGTGTTTTGGTTGGACAAATAAATTTAGATGTTCTCAATCAAATCATTGGCGAACGGGCCGGATTAGGTGAGACTGGCGAAACTTATTTGGTGGCCGAAAACAATTTTTTATTAACTGAACTTTATCAACCCTATACAGGTACTAAAATAGATACTGAGGGGATTAGTACGGTTTTTGATAACAAAGACGTGCAGACAGGACTTTTTATCAACTACGATCAACAGCCTGTTTTTGGAGTATATCGCTGGGTCGATGCTCTTAGCGTGGTTTTGGTGGCCGAGCAATATCAAGACGAAGCTTCTGCCTCAACATACAATATCCTGATTATCAATATTATGATTGCCATTATCTCTACGGTGGCGGCAATATTGGTGGGGTTATATATTACCCGCAATATCACTATCCGTTTGGCAAAATTGGCCGATGTCGCCACCCATATCGCTGCCGGAGATTTGCAGTTAAATGCCACCGTTTCTCGGTCTGATGAGATTGGGGTGTTGGCCCAAGCCTTTAATAGCATGACCGAGCAGCTTCGGCAATCAATCACGATATTACAAAGCCAAGTCCAGCAGTTAGCCACTTTAAACCGTATCACCCAAACGCTTGCCGCATCTCACAATCTACGAGATGAGTGGGATGTTGTCGCCAAAGATATTACGGGGTTATTTGAGGGATTGGGAACGGGCGTGGCTCTGCTCAACAAACAAAAAACTGACTTGGTGATTATGACGAATTATAACACAAACTATAATTACCGTCCTGTTAAAGGGATAACAATTCCCTTAGCCAATAACCCCTCCTCGCAAAAAGTGATTGAAACCGGGCAATCTCTGGTCATATCAGACGCTCAAACAAACTCGCTTACGCGCTCTGTTTGGGGGTTGTTAAAAGAAACAGGGGCGCAGGGGTTAATGATTGTTCCTTTGCTGGTTCGAGGGGAGGTGATTGGTACAATTGGTGTTTCGACTGACGATACGGAGCGAACTTTTTCCGCAGAGGAGGTGAACCTTGCTGAAACCGTCGCTGGTCAAATCGCGGGAGCGATTGAAAATAGTCGCTTGTTTGATAAGGAGCAACATCAATACCAAATCGCCGAGAGTTTGCGTCAAACTGCCAATATTCTTAACCGTAGCCTTAATCGGGATGAGGTGCTGGACAAAATTATCGAGCAGTTAAGTCAGGTGATTGAGTTTGACGGGGCCGGACTGTTTTTGCAAGACGGAGATGAGTTACTCTTATTTGATGGGGACAAATCAGTCGATGCTTTTATCGGCTATCGACTGGCTTTAAATCTGAATAATCCCACGGTACGGGCTTTTCATAAGAAACAGACGTTGATCCTTGCTGACGTATTAAATGACCCCGGCTGGGAAGTTTGGGACGGGACAAACGATATTCGGGGTTGGATGGCCGCGCCCTTGCTGATTGGTGGCGAGGCCATTGGCGTGTTAACTGCCGATAACCACATAGTTGATGCTTATAACCAAGACGATGCCAAAATATTACAGATGTTTGCCAACCAAGTCGCAATTGCGATTCGGAATGCTCGTCTGTTTGCCGAAATCGAACAAGCAAAAGAGGCGGCAGAGATAAGCAACTTAGCCAAAAGTGCCTTTTTAGCCAATGTGAGCCATGAATTACGTACTCCCTTAACCTCGATATTTGGCTTTGCCAAAATTATAAAAAAACGGTTGACGAGTAGAATCTTACCCACCATAGAAACCGAAGACAAAAGAGTTAATCGAGCCGTAAAACAGGTCATCCAGAACATGGACATCATCATCTCTGAGGGAGAACGGCTGACGAATTTGATTAATAACGTCCTCGATTTAGCTAAAATCGAGGCCAATAAAGTGAATTGGCAGATGAATCCGGTCTTATTGGGGGAGGTGATAGAGCAAGCCACCGCGGCCACCTCATCACTATTTGCCCAAAAACCTATCACCCTCATAAAAACCATCGAGTCTAATTCGTCCCAAGTTCTCGGAGATAAAGACCGTTTGGTACAGGTGGTCATTAATCTTATCTCAAATGCGGTCAAATTTACTCCTGAAGGGACCGTGACCTGTATCGTAAAAAGTAGCCAAACCCAGTTTGTTATTAGTGTCATTGACACCGGTATTGGCATTGCCGAGGCAGACCAACCAAAGGTATTTGACAAGTTTGAACAAGTCGGTGATACTTTAACCGATAAACCACAAGGAACGGGGCTAGGTCTGCCCATTTGCAAAGAGATTGTGGAGCGACATGGCGGACGTATTTGGGTTGAAAGCGAGTTAGGGCAGGGTAGTTGTTTTTCGTTTAGTTTACCGATGGCTAATGTCATGTAAGAGGTACTTTAGTGCCTCAGAGGGCGATAAATCGCCTACTACTTGCCAAGTTAACATGTGTCTACCAGTTTTGTGGCAAAACTATTAAATCTAACCATTGTCAAGGTAATTTGCCATTTCGTTGTTTTTTGCGATAATAAACCAATTCTTAATTCTATTACAATGGGAGGCTACTTGTGCCAGAACTATTTAAACTAGGTGAACATTATATCTGTGAGATGTGGGGCTGTGACCCCACCCTCCTGCATGATAATCAGCAACTTGGACAACAGTTTATTCAAGTTGCCGAGCGTCATAATTTATCAATCGTCGATAAGGGGCAGTTTGAGTTCGCCCCCCACGGTTTTACCTGTTATCTTTTGCTGGCTGAATCGCATGCCAGTCTGCATAGTTGGCCTGAACACAACTACTGTGCCATAGATCTATTCACTTGCAACTTAACTATTGATGTTGCACCCTTTTTCGATGCTCTAAAAAAAGCTCTTAAAGGGGACAAATTGACCATCCAAAAAATCGACCGAGGGATACCGAAACGTGAGGTGTGAAACGCCCCACGCCTCACGCAACAGGAGTTTTTACCATGCCGAAAGGAACTGTCGGCCAAATTATCGACTACAAAAACGGCGTTCGAGATGGTCAATATATCTTAGACGACGAGTACACTGAATATCCGGCTCAGCTAACCGCCATCCGCATTGAGAAACTGTTAGAGGAGCATGAATCCCCCTACCAACATATTGCCATATATGACACCAGTTATCATGGTCGCATGATGGTGCTAGATGGCTTCATTCAGATTACTACGGCTGACTATTTTTGCTACCATGAGATGATTGTCCATGTGCCTATGAGTGTCGTACCGCATGAGCCAAAACGGGTGCTAGTGGTCGGCGGTGGTGACGGCGCGGCGGTCAATGAGTTTGGCAAATATAAGAGTTTGGAAAAAATCGTCTGGATCGATATTGATGCTGATGTGGTGCGGTTGTGCAAAAAATACATGTCCGAACTGTACACCCACCATGATGAGCGAGTCGAGTTTATCGCCATGAACGGGGCAGATATTGAGTATGAGGATGAGTTTGATGTAGTCATTGTGGATGGCACCGACTTTATTGATGCTGGATCCGACCTGGCCTCGAACAAGTTTTACCAAGCCATAACCAAAGCCTTAAAACCGAATGGCTTGGTCACGACCCTTGGCTGGTGGGCTTGGCCTGACCCCGACTATCATCGGTTGACCAAACAGATGGCCCGAACCCATTTTCAGCATGCCCACTACTACTGGTTTATCGATCCCTCTATGAAATATGGTCACATGGGGGTGGTGCTGATGACCAACAGCAACCTCGACCCGACCATGCCCACCCACCTGAACCGAGTGCCGCTAGAACAGTTACAATACTACAACGGCCCCCTACACTCAGCCGCTTTTGTGTTGCCCACCTGTTTCCAAAAAGAGGGTGGGTTTGTGGTTGGGAAAGATTAAATATGCCTGATGCCCCTTGGTTCTGGCCGTTCTGGCCCTGTCTTATCTGTTGAAGCCGTTTTGGCTCACGAAATACATAGTTTGGATGCTATTCGACTGGATCGATGATACCCCAGAGCATTTAACTGGGAGATGTGCATTATTTTGACAATGTAAATTATATATTTATAACGATCTCTGCTTTTATAAAAGACAGACGTTTAATAAAAGAATTATATTTTATATAAACCCATATTATTTGATGAGTATTTACCAAGTCAACATGTGCCTACCAATTTTGTGGCAAAACTATCAAATCTAACATTGTCAAGTTATGGCTATAGCTCGTAAGGGTAAATTAATAGTGACGAAAATTATGACTAATACTCAAGCTAACTATACCGATAACTTTGACCCAGCAATATATCTTAACGACTATTTTTTGGTTGCACCAGAGGTCGAGGACATATTTGTAGCTCAATTTATAATTGAAGCCATAAAAAAAATGCCTTCTAACCTGCTGACCCTTGATTTTGGTTCTGGCCCGGTTTTATCTGCTGAAGCCGTTTTGGCACCGCAATCTCGCGAAATCCACATGTGCGACTATGTGCCAGTGAGTTTGGACCTCCTCCGTGCTTGGGTCGATGATACCCCCAAAGCCTTTAACTGGGCACCATACATTAAGATGGCTCTTAAGGAGGCCGGTGAACCAACCACTCTCGAGTCTGTAGCTCAACGAACAACAGAGATGCGCCGAAAAATTACTCGTCTAATGCACTGTAATGCTTTATCGGAAACTCCGTTGGGTGACAATGCTATCCAATATGACCTAGTCGTGGCTGAATCTGTTACAGAAAATGTGGCCACTAGTCTAACCGAGTGGATCCAAGTTATGCGTAATATCAGCTCTCTCGTGTTACCGGAAGGTTGGCTACTCATTTGTGTCTTGAATGATGGAAAGGGTTATTTTGTTAAAGAAAAATTTTTTTCTTGCATCGACTTAAGCAATGAAGATATTCGTCAAGGATATCTTGATGTTGGTTATGACCCTGATACCTTTTATATAGAAACGATTGCGTCTCCAGGTGAACGGGGCTATTCTAAGCTGACATGTGCTGTGGCTCGTAAATTTGGTAGTCCTGCATAGGTAAGTATGTGAGCATAAATTCTGCGGCATACCCTAAAGGTTTTGAAAATCTTTAGGGTTTTGTCCATTCGAGTGAAAGACTGTACCTAAAACTTTACTCCTCAAATACCACACAGGACATGCGGATTTCAAATGAAGCAACTGAACCGACTATTTTCAGTGTTGAGTATTCGTTCTGGTGAGGAACGGCTTATCGGACTATTGTTGGTGTACGCTTTTTTTATGGGCCTACCAATTTTACCCATCGAGACCGCCTCTTACACCCTGTTTTTAGTTGCTTTTGATGCCCAAACTATTCCTTATACTTACATTGGCTTTGCACTGGTTACGCCCCTTAGTGGGTTGATTTACACAAAAATCGAAGAACGGTACTCCTTTGGCACGGTTATGACCGGAAATCTGATTCTATTGGTCCTCTCCTTATTTCTTTTCCGGCTACTCCTAGGGCTAACCGATTCTCGTTGGCCAGTCATGGCCTTGATAATCTGGTACGACTCGATTTGGGCCTTGGCTAGTCTGGGTTTTTGGAGTCTGGCTACCCATCTGTTGAATGTTCAGCAGGGCAAACGTCTCTTTGCCTTAATTGGGGTGGGCTTAACCTTGTCAGAGACTTTGGTCGGCTTTGCCATTCCGACTTTCGTCAGTTGGGTTGGCACCGCCAATCTCATCCTTATCTCCGCCGTTAGTTTTGCCATTGCGCTCGTGGTTCAATCCTACATCCTGCGCGCTTTTGCTGATCAACTGGCTACCTCAAAATCCTCTGCTGATAACGACGATGATGATGAAACCGAAGGGGGAGCTTCATTTCGGGAGCTACTTAACAATCGTTACATCAAGCTAATCTTTATCTTTGCCGCCCTTTATATCCTCTCTTACTATCTCCTAGACAATGCTTTTTATGCCCAAGCGGATGCTCAATTCCCAGTTGCGGATGAGTTAGCCAGCTTTTTGGGTTTGTTTTTTGCCGGATCAGGTCTATTGACCATGATCGTAGGAATGTTTGTGTCGGGGCAGTTGATTCATCGTTATGGAGTTCGTTTTGGTTTATTGAGCATGCCAGTGATTATTTTGGTTTGGGCTATTTCCATTGCGGTCAGTGGGTCAATGACACAGAATATCACCCTTTTATTTCTATTGGTGACTTCAGCCAAATTTGTCAACGAAATCTTGGCTTATACCATTAATCGAGCCGCATGGCAGGTGCTTTATGAACCGTTACCGGCTGGGATACGGCTACAAACCCAAACCGTGGTAGAGAGCATGGTCAAACCAACGGCTGGCGGGGTGGCTGGTTTATTATTAATACTCTTAAGCCAAATTTTTGAGTTTGGAGCTACCCAAATCGCCTATCTTTTGGTTATTATTTTACTGACCTGGATTGGGGTGGTGATATTTTTAGATCGGCTATATTTGACCGTCTTATTAGATGTTCTGACCCAACGGCGTTTTCGCAAAAAAGCCGCGCCGATTGAAGCCAGTCAATCAAACCTCACCGCCTTGAGAAATGGTTTAACCAGTTCCCACCCCGGTGTGGTCGTTTACTCTTTGAACTTACTGGAAGAGTTTGAGCCGGAATCGTTAGCCTCTTTTTTGCAGGAGCTATTACAGCATCCAATAACAGAGATTAGGTTAGAAGCCCTAACCCGCATTGAGCGCTGGCGACTGACTGAAACGACTCCTTTCATTAGAAATAGGCTCCAGACTGAAAAACAGGATGTTCTGTGGGGTGCTTCTTTACGCACCTTGGCTATTTTGGGTGGGCCAGAGGTTTTTTCTGAGATTTCGGCCTATATGGAAAGCCCCAACCCAAAAATAAAGTTGGGGGCTATTGTCGGACTACTGAACAATCAACAACTGGACAAAACCTACGTTACCACGATTAGAAAGAAACTGATTACCCTATCCCAATCAGACCACCCCCCCGATCGGGTATTTGTGGCCCAAGTTATTGGCGAGGCCGGAATTTATACCTTTAATCGGCTCCTGTTAAAACTACTCCGAGATGATGATATCTCGGTTTGTAGTGCCGCCTTAGATGCAGCCAAACAACTCAATCATCCTGATTTATGGCCGGTGGTGATTGAGCATTTAGCCACCCCAAAACTGCGGGCCAAGGCTATCTCGGCACTGGTGGTTGGCAACCACTATGAGGTGTTACCCGCCATAAAAGTTGCCTTTTACAAAGCCCAGCAACCGCCAACGAACTTGGTTTATTTGGCTCGGGTTTGTGGCCGAATTGGTGGAGATGAAAGCATCAACCTGTTGTTGGATCAACTTATTGTGCCAGATGAACGGGTCAAGCATCAACTTCTACTGTCCTTAAATCAATGTGGCTACCAAGCAATTGGGGATGATACGTTGATGGTCGAGCAAAAAATAAGAACAGAGGTGGCTTGGGCCACCTGGACCTTAGCTAGTCTGGTCGATTTAGGGGATGATGATCGGGTTTCTCTCTTGAAAAATGCACTGCACAGTAATCTGGCTCGTCATAGAGAGCGAATTTTGCTCTGGTTATCCTTTATGTATAACCCCGGCTCGATTCGGAAAGTGCAAAACTCATTAGAACTCTTTAATCTATCTAGGCGCGGTTCCTCCGAGCAAGGGGCGTATGCCTTAGAAGTGATTGAAATCCTCATTTCTTCAACCTCAACAAATTTAAAGCCAATTTTACTCCCCCTGTTGGATAACCAACTGACCCCGCAACAATGCTTAAACGCCCTCAGTTCTTATTTCCCCCAACAAGAGTTAAGTTATGACCAACGACTGGAGACGATGATCGTTGGTGGGGGAACTTGGTTGAACCATTGGACAAAATCATGTGCCATCTACACGACATTTTTGTTAGACCTAACCGAATTGTCAGAGATTATTGTGATTGCTCTATCCTCCTCCTCTATGTTAGTCCAAGAAAGCGCGCTTTGGGCCTTGTTTAAGCTGGATAGGGAGTTATATAATGAGCATGTTCATCAATTGCCCAAAGATATACCTCAACAAATTACCAAGACAATTCGTTGGCTAGAAACATCGTCAGAAAGAGGTGCATGGATGTTATCGTTGATTGAAAAGGTTATTTTTTTGAAGGCGGTTAGTGTGTTTTCCGAAACCCCCGAAGATGTGTTGGTCGAGGTGGCCTCACTATTAACAGAACTACAGATTGATGCCAATGAAGTAATTTTTGAGAAAGATAGACCGGGTAGCTCTTTGTATATTATTGTCAGCGGCCGAGTCAAAATTCATGATGGAGATCAGATATTTGACAGGTTAGATGCTGGTGATGTGTTTGGTGAGTTAGCCCTATTAGATTCGCAACCTCGTTCTGCCACCGCAACTAGCATCAAAGAGATTCGGCTGTTACGTTTAAATCAACGCTCCTTTTATGACCTGCTTTCTGAACGAAGCGAGGTGGCTCGAGGTATTATCCGGGTTTTGGTGCAACGGTTACGAAGCCTCAATAAAAAGTTGGTGAGTGAATCAAACCCACAATAGAACATAGGAGTTTTCCATCCCCCAAAATAGGACATACTGTTTTGGTCAGGAGCTTGTTGTCCCTATAAATGAGACATTTTATTACATGGCCTTATGTACCCCCTGGTAGGGCAAAGAAATCCCAATCAGG
>JAUCGB010000168.1 GCA_030377895.1 Anaerolineales bacterium HSG24 | reverse complement strand
ATATGTCAAGTACCAATTTTAAAATTCCTTGATCGCGATGGTTATAGATGTCCCAATTTTTATGCTGGCTAGAATTGACGCTTCTGGCAGGAATCCGCGCTTAATGATATAATGTTGTCTGATTATAAAATTCCGAGGTGCTACAATGTCAGGCCATAGTAAGTGGAGTACAATTAAACGAAAGAAAGGGGCTGAAGATGCCAAACGAGGCAAAATATTCACCCGTTTATCCAGAGACATCATGCTCGCTGCTCGGTCCGGTGGTGGAGATCAAGATGCTAACCCATCCCTAAGATTAGCGGTCAGTCGGGCCAAAGCGGCCAATATGCCCAAAGACAATATTGAGCGGGCTATAAAGAAGGGAACTGGCGAATTAGAAGGGGGCAACGTTGAGGAGATTACTTATGAGGCTTATGCCCCACATGGGATTCCGTTGCTCATTCAATGTGTCACCGATAACCGCAATCGAACCTTGGCCGAGCTACGACGTATCTTTAATCGTCAGGGTGGTAACATGGCAGAGGCTGGGGCAGTGAGTTGGATGTTCGATACCAAAGGATACATCACCATTGAGCGAACCGATCAAGACCCAGACGATATATTCATGTTTGCGGTTGATGCTGGTGCTGATGATGTCGAAATTGGCGATGAGGTTTTTGAAATCTATACTTCTTCAGACGAGTTGCATACGGTGCGTGGCGCACTCGAAGATAACGGGCTAAAAATTGATGAGGCCCAACTATCGAGAATCCCCAAGAACGAGATTGAACTGGGGAAGAAAGAGACAGAACAGATACTCAACCTTATCGAACTGCTCGATGATATTGATGATGTAGACCAAGTATACTCTGGCCTCGCGGTCAGTGATTCTCTCTTGGCTGAACTGGCTGGGTAGCGGTCGATGCGAATAATCGGGATTGACCCGGGTATAGCCATCACTGGCTGGGGTATCGTGGAGGAGCGGGAGCAGACCGTTACCATGATTGCTTATGGCGTGGTGACAACTGCCGCGAAAACTCCTCTGCCTAATCGGTTGCAGATCATCTATCAAGAGTTAACCCAAATTATTGCTGAATGGCATCCCGATTCGAGTGCCATTGAAGAGTTATTTTTTAGCAAAAATGCCAAAACCGCCCTTTCCGTCGGACATGGGCGTGGGGTCTCCATGTTGGCTCTCGCTAACGCGAATCTGCCTATCACCGAATATAAGCCACTTGAAATCAAACAGGCTATTACTGGGCATGGCGGAGCCTCAAAACCACAAATCCAACAGATGGTCAAACTGCTCCTTGAGTTGGATGAGATTCCTCGGCCTGATGACGCGGCGGACGCGTTGGCCGTGGCGATATGTCATCTCCATTCGGCTCGGTTACGCTCGCTGATTTAATCTCCGGCAAAGTCTCAAAAACTACAAGGTCAAGTTCGTAAGTATTAGAGTTGTTCGGGAATAACTAAAACGGATATTTACGGACTGATAGGAGTGCAAGAATTGTATTCTTGCTAGTCAAAATAAAATTTTGACACTCCTCTTCGTCTCAATATTTTATTGCCGAACAGGTCTATTGATTTATGACCACAAAAAAGAGATAATACCATGATAGGTTCCATACGTGGCGAAATTATAGATAAAACCGACGACACTCTGCTTATTGATGTGATGGGGGTCGGGTATGTGGTTTTTACCCCGATTACAGTGTTGGATACGGTGGAGTTGGGGCAGCAAACGCAACTGTTCACCCATCTGCATGTGCGGGAGCAGGAGCTAACCCTGTTCGGGTTTCCTGATAAAGAGGGGTTGAAACTGTTTCGCACCTTGTTGAAAGTGCAGGGTATTGGCCCCAAAGTTGCCTTGACCATATTGTCTCACCTTTCTAGCGAAACATTACATCAGGCCGTGTCTCAAGGGCAAGCGGCCTTGCTGACCCGCGTTCCGGGTATTGGCGCGAAAAAGGCTAAACAGATCATGTTCCATTTGAAGGATAAGGTTGGCGGCGAGGAGCTATTTGCGACAGCCCCCCTCATCACAGAAGGGGATGGCGAGGTGATTGCTGCCTTAACCGCCCTTGGCTACAGCGTGGTTGAGGCTCAAACGGCCTTACAGAGGTTGCCTAAAGAGGCTCAAAACGAAGCTGTCGAAGAGAAGATTCGCTTGACTTTGAGTAGTTTGGCAAAGATATAAACGTTTGTAGTAGGCGATTCATCGCCCTCAAAGGCACTGAAGTGCCTACTACGAACTTCTTAAGTTGACGGTCATGTTGGGAACACAATTGCTCAAGCAAACTCTATTTGCGACTTACAACATGCTAGAAACAGAGTTTCTATGGCAAATACGTTCCCAATCTCCAGATTGGGAACGAGGGAATGAACGGTTAGCAAAATCTCCTGAACAGTTTTTCTTCACAATTACTGATACGCCAAACTCTCTCGCACACTGAGTTTTGTCGCTTGACGAGCCGGTAACCAACTAGCCACGATGGACAAAACCACAATGATAACCAGCCACACCAGCATGCCAGTTGGCGATAATAGATAGCTGATATTTTGATTCATGGACTCTCCCAACAAATTGGTCAATATGTAACCTAGCGGGATACCAAGGGGAGCAGCAATTATCCAACTGATGAGACCCATCAGCAAGCCTTCGCCGATGAAGATGAGTGCTACTCTGGTTGATGATGCGCCAATGGCCCGCATTACCCCAATTTCTCGCTGTCGTTCCATAACGCTGAGAGAGAGTACCCCGCTCAAGCCAATGCCCCCGACGATAGCTATGACCACTGCCATAATCGCCAGCATCGTAACAATAATTCCATAAGCGACCCGACTTTCTTCGGTGATGCCGTCAATTGTTTCATGGTGAAAAGTTGTATGAGATGCCAGATCAATACCTTGTTCGCCATATAATTGGCGTAGAGTCTGTGCTAATTTGTTCACGCTTTCAGTATCGCGATCCAATCCTCGAACCCAGACAGTATCAGCCTGATTGACATTACTGGTCTCCACACCTAGTTCCGACTGGGGCATATAGGCGGAGTAGAGAGTTAGTGGATCGACGATTAGTCCGACGACGCTCCAAGTGGATTCTTTCCGGCGGGCATGATAAAAGGTGACAGAATCGCCTATTCCAACACCGATCTTGGACGCTAATCGTTCGTTTAAGACGACAGTATAGGAGTCACTTGGTTCAAGCCAGCGACCTGCAACCAACTTGGGGGTATATAACTGAACATGTGTGGGCATGCCAAATAAGGTCGTTACTTGGTCATCCTCAAGCATTTTCGGTTGCTCGGCGGGGCGAATTCTGGCGTTGGCCACGTTCCACATTTCTACGGCCTCGACATTCGGCTGGGCCAGTGTCTCCCGTTCAATATATTCAATCCGCTCGGTCTCGTCAAAGGTAAATGTAACATCATAGGTGTGAATATTGTATATTTCTTGGGAGAAAGTGTAGTCGGTCGATGCACTGACCCCCATCACCATGATAAAAATCATGCCACTACCAACAAGGGTTATCTGGGTCATCAAAACACGGTTAAGGTTACGAAAGGTATTGCCGATAATCAGCACCAAGGTGTAAGGCAATCCCTCGTTGCGAGCCAAAAGTCGCTCTATCAAGCCTGTTGCGCCAGTCAAGCCGTAACTACCAATGGCTTCTCGGACAGTAATCTGAATGCCCTTGAGAATGGGAACGAAGGAAGCCAGCACAGGTGATAACATGGCTACGCAGAATTGAACCACGACAGCCATCAGGTCAAGGGTAAACGGGCCGCGATCAATATTCATAATACCTACGATCATACCAGCATTTAACCAGCCAGCCACAGCCGCAGTGGGGACGGAGATGATGAGGGCCATCACACCATAAAAAAATATTAGCGCGGCATAGGCCCACATAACCTGCCACCATCTGGCTCCGATTGCTTTCATAACTCCGATTTGACTAATCTGTTGGGTCAAAATGGCGTTAACCGTGTTGTAAATCAGGAACAATCCCAGGCCAGTGATGCCCAATCCGATGAAGGCCAGCAACAACAGAATCCCATCCACAATATCTTGCACAAAGTGGCGGGTAGGGTTCATAGTACGCATCTGCTCAGGGCCTGCGCCACCGGTGTCAATATCCAACTTCTCAAAATGCCGATCAATCCGGTTGGCCGTTTCGGTTGCGTATTCCGGAGTATAGAAGGGAGTACGCACCATAAATTGGTTGAAATTGTCGTCTTCGGTCATCTCTCCATATCGTTCCCGAGTGGTGAAAAAGACAGTATCCCCACCTAACGGTAGCGGTTGATTATAGCGGCTGTCAAGATAACCATTTACCTCGAAACTTCTAGCCCGTTCCCGAGAATTCATCCGAATCTCTACCTTATCCCCTAAGTATACGTCGTAGTAAGTATCCGATCCTCGAAGAATGCCGAGTTTGTTTCGGGTTGGCCAGTTACCTTCAGTTAGAGGCATAATCCCCAATTCTTGTTCGGTATAATTATCGCGAGCAA
>JAUCGB010000167.1 GCA_030377895.1 Anaerolineales bacterium HSG24 | reverse complement strand
GTACTAAGAATTGAAATGCACCTCAGGTCGCACGCCTTGGCCTAAGTGGCTATCAACGTAAGCCGAGACATGTAACACATGCTTTAGCCTGTGCCGCACAGCCTAAAGGCCGTGCTACAATATTATCCGTCACCTTCCAACCGTCATCAGAAATTTAGTTAACATGCACAAGTTAATTAATGCTGATGCTAAATTTTTCTTTGGTTTAGCCGAAATCAACACTACAACGGATACTTAACTACGGAACGGATAGTTTTCATCCGTATATAATCACTGTAAATAGCAAAAAAATTTCGTTGTTGGCAAAATATATCCGTTGAGTTTTGGATAGTCCTGCATAGGTAGTGGTCAGCTACCCGCAAGTTCTAAACTTGCGGGTAGCTAACGGATCCGTACCACTACTTCTGCACCACTACCAAATTTTGAAATATCCACCGTAGTGTTCCCGTCAAGATTCCATTAGCGTCAGAAACGCGCAACTTATTTAATTCCTAATTCTTAATTCCTAATTTACGAAATTACGTATCGTTTTCTGATAAATCGCAACAGTCTCTTGGGCGGCTTTATCCCAACGAAATTGAGCCGCTTGCTGGAGGCCCCGCGCTCGCATGGTTTGTTGAAGGTCGGGCTGCGTTAGGATTAGGTGCATGGTGTGGGCGAGTTGGGACGGATTATCAGGATTGATCAGCACGCCGGCCTGACCGACCACCTCTGGTAGGGAGGAGACGTTGCTGGTGACGACGGGCGTACCGCAAGACATCGCCTCTAAAACCGGCAGACCAAACCCCTCGAACAGAGAAGGGTAGACAAACAGACTGGCCGCGTTATACCACAACGGTAACTGCGTTTGCGGCACATATCCCGGAAATTTAACTCGCTCTTGTAGCCCCAACTCGGCCACGAGAGCAAAGACGGCTTGATAGTACCAGCCCTTGCCACCAGCCACAATCAGGGGCGGAGTGGTCTGGTCAAGCTGGTACAACTGCCCGTAGGCTGGCGTGAGGCCGCACAGGTTTTTGCCGGTCTCCGATGTCCCTACGTAGGGGATAAAACAGTCGGGCAAATTTTGTTGTTGTTTGAACTGCGCCACCTCCGCCAAGGGTAATGGACGAAAACTGTCATCCACCCCACAGTAGACGGTATGCACTTGATTAGCTGGTTTACCCAACAGGTTAATCACATCTTGACGGGTACTCTCCGAGATGGTGATGACCGCCTTGGCCCGCCGAACCGAAAGAGCGGTCAAGTAGCGCAAATAGTAGCGGTTGATGGGCCGGAATGTTTCTGGAAAGCGCAAAAAGCTGAGGTCGTACACTGTCACCACCGACGGACATGGCAACAGTATCGGCGAGACGAAGGCCATCGCATGGTACAAATCGGCCTTGACTCGGCATAAGGCCGACGGCTGAATCAACTGCTCCCACAATATCCGCATGGCCGGACGCTGAGTCGACCATCGGCTGAACTCGGTCTGCAAGCCGTCCCCCAGAAAGGCTCGGTCATGCAAAAAGGCAGTAAAGTGGAGATCGTCTTCAACCTGCGGCAGGCTCTGGAGTAGATTGAAGATATACCAGCTAATACCGGCACCGCGGTAGCTTTGGCTTAGTGATAGCAAATGTGCATTGAGCGCAACGTGAGACATGGTAGGGGGATTATAACATAAGGAGGGGATAGGTGTTAATTTGTGAGGCGTGAAGCGTGAAGGCGTGAAACGTGATTTTCAGTACCCGACAGAAAAGTTGGTCAAAATTAATTAGCACAGAGTTCACAGAGAAACACGGAGATTCACAGAGAAAAGCGTTTAATTTTTCCCTCTGTGTTCCTGTTTTATCTCTCCCTAAATCACTTTGTCGGGTAGCAAGAGCTGGCTCAGGCCATGCATGGATGCAGGTCACACCCCATTATACACACTTTACAAGACATAGAATAGAAAAGCCTCACACCATCAGTTGATGATGTGAGGCTGAATAAGCATATCCGGCTATATGAAAGGGTGGAACACCTACGGTCATTCTAACACATGCGCGCATGCCAACCTGCGCTTACCCTACGATATACGCCAAGCAAGAGAACGCCTGAATTCACCGATTGAACACCATGCACACAACTTCATCTTCATCACTCTGCTTTTTTGCCTTAGCTCCTTATAGTAGTGTCCCAACCATAGCCCCAATAATCAGGCCAATCAGCAACGGCTTGAGAATTCCGATATTTAAGCCACCATTCAACAGGCCCAACAATGCGCCAATTATAGCCCCCATCATTGCATCACGGGTGGACAATCCACCGAGGCTTCCTGCGCCTATCAGTCCATAGATAAACTGGCTGATAAACAGTACAATTACCACAATTACCACTTTAATAACAATATCTTCGACAACGGGTTTTATCTTATCCCATTTCATTGTATTTATGACAGATTGCAGAATAATGAAGATAGAAGTGTATCGAATTATAACCGCGTAAGTTACGGCTCTGGTACGCCATCCTCCAAATGCTCACCGGAAAAATATTTCCACATGTTGTGATGACGTTTGAATAAACTCCGCTCGGTGAAGGAGGCATCTTGCTTCTGTTGAGTCAAAGTCGCTCTAAATGTGACCCAGGCTTGTCCCGAATTATCCTCGGCAGTGGCTTCTTCAGTGACATCTAAAATATCAAGCCTAACAAACTGTGTACGCTGACAAAAAAATCTAAGTTCCGTAAGCCACGCTACTCTATCAGAACGATACAATGGCCCATTAGGGTGGGTCGTTTCGATGATATAGTTCATATCGCCAATGATGTATGCGGTGTATCGCGAGCGCATAAGCACCTCTGCGGTGAGAGCAGTCCGCCCTCGATGCAAGGGGCGACAACATTGTTTATATTTTAGCCCTCGTCCACAAGGGCATGTGGCGTTTGGGGATAGTTTCATAAATTCTCAGGCCTTAGCGATGAGTTCCGAGTGGCTCAATTGATAGAATAATCTCCACCACCACCCCATCACGATCGGTGCGGTTTGTGATATGGTAAGCCCCATTTGCCTCACGGACTAACAACGCCACCAACGATAACCCTAATCCCATGCCCTCTACCTCACCCGTAAAATATTTTTCACCTTGATAGTAGGGATTCCAAGCATTCGCCAGTTGTTCAGGCGAGAGATGGATACCATCATCATAGACCTGAATACTGACCTGCTCATCTTCAAATGGGGTCAGAATCACTTTGATATTAGGTTGTTGTTGCGGATGGAATTTTTTGGCGTTGCTTAACACTTCAACCAAAATCAGCTCGAGGGTTTGCCGAGATAGGGTAAACTTAAAGGCTCCAAGGGGAGATTTTTCGGTTAGTTTGATGTTATGGATGTCTAAATCGTTGCTGATTATGGCTAAGGTTTCGACCAGTTTATTAACTGGATATCCTTGTCCATCGTTTGGAAGGTTGGGCGCGTGGAGATATTTTAGGACATCTTGAACTTGACCATGTAATCGTTTGGTGCTTTTTAGGGCCATGCTAGCAAACTGCATCACCTCATCAGAAGACATTTTATCGGCATGTTTGCCCAACAGTTCAAGATTATTCAACATGCCCAATAATGGCGTGCGAAGTTTGTGACGAACCGCCTCATGGAAGCCCCGCATGTCTTTTTCCAGATTCATCTGGCTGGTGACATCTCGCAGACGAATGATGAGGTTATCTCGCACCTCGGTCAGGTTAAGAATATCAACCTGAAGCCAAAAGGCTGGGGAGGCACTCGATTCGGGTCGCATAAGATAGCGGGTCGCTTCTCCGGTAAATTGATAGGGCCATGAGGTCCAGGCCTCGGTCGGTTCGCGATAATAATCTTTATCAATCAATTCTAGGAATGATCGGGATTCTTCCGTTTTATCGGTTTGGGATAGGCCCAGATTTAGGTATAACTGAGCGCGAGAATTAGTGTATAAAATATGGTTTTCTTCGTCAATAATCACATAACCATCGTCTGCATTTTCAACCACCCACTCAAACTTGGTGCGCTCCATCATCAACCGCCGGAAACGGTTAAGCCTGATAATCGTCTGCACGCGGGCGCGTAACTCGTCTCGGTCAAACGGTTTGGTGATGAAATCGTCTGCCCCAACCTCAAGCCCTTGCATTCGGGCATTCGGCTCATCCATCGCCGTGAGCATGATGATTGGGATGTCGGCTAATACGGCATCTTTACGCAAACGCCGACAGACCTCAAATCCATCCATGCCCGGCATCATCACATCAAGCAGAACTAAGTCAGGAACTAACTGAGCGGCTTTATTTAAGGCCTCTAAACCATTGGAGGCAAAGGCTAATTGATAACCCTTGGCCAGGAGCAATCGCCTTAGAATGTCGCGCCCATATTCATTATCATCAACAATTAAAATTGTACTTTTGCGGGCCAAGCTCAATTCGCTGTTTGTTGGCTTCTTATCTTTCACTAACGTTTACCCTGTCAGCTAATTATATTTAGTTATTATAACACATTACCGTAAAATTGCAGATTTAAGGTTTAAATGGTTGACGAATG
>JAUCGB010000166.1 GCA_030377895.1 Anaerolineales bacterium HSG24 | reverse complement strand
TGAACACAGAGCCTTGAACGGCCAACATCCCTCTAATCCTGAGCAGATTATCGAGTGGTTGGAGGCTACGGCCCGAGGCTGGAACAATAATCCAACCCCATTTGTCTGGGGAGGTAAGCGGTCCGCCGCAACCGTGCCCGAAAACGACAGAAAAATTTGACCCGCTCCGGAGCCTATGTCCGTCGCATAAGATCACGTATTCCTATCATCCAGAAAAGGGCATAAGCATGACAAGTGACCCACTAGCGTCGTGGCATCATTCTCTGCGTTATCCTCGGTCTGTAGCGTGTCCCGCAATGCAGCTTGCACCGTTTGCCATGTAGTCAAATTGTGCAACTCGGCCTGTTTGCGAGTCTGGAACGGGTCAACTCCCTCCCATGCTTCGATAGCGGCTCGGCCCTGCGGGGTGGGCGAGCGGAGTTGCACCGTCACCAACGGCCAGCCAAAATAGCCCACCGCCTGCAATAATCGCCGATAAAAAAAGGCTTCGGCAAAAAACCACGGAATCTCCAGCCAGCGTTTATCTCGGTGAGGTTGCCATGCCTCAGACCAGAGCGACGCATCGGGAGCGTTACTGTTGAGCGGCCCAACCAAATCATTGTTAACCAATTCATCAAGCAGAGCCTGCAACGCCTCGGTAATCTCTAACGGATAGTTAGGATGGTCGGTCAACACATCCTGTAATATTTTGGGAATCCGCTGCCGCATGGTCAGGTTGGGAAACGAATCTGGCTCATTGGTGAGTAACGGCGGGGGAGGTTGATGCGGGTTAAATTCGGTATATACAGTCATCGTTCATCGTTTTTTATTTAGGAATGGGGAATGGGGGGTCCTGCATGTAGTCATCACCTACCCGCAAGTTCCAAACTTGCGGGTAGGTAACTGACATATATCACTACTTCTGCACCACTACCGGAATGAGGAATGAGGAATGGGTATTAAATTAATGCTCATTCCTAAATAATTTTTTGCCTCCTTAAAGGCGAAAATTTGCGTTATTTGAATTATGTAAAAAAAACCAAATTATAAATGGTGAATGGTGAATTATAAATGGTAAATGAGTGCAAGCGGCATTATGAATGAATGTGACCGTGTTTTCAGGGCCAGTATCCAAATATTCCAACCGCTCTTGGCGACAAACGTAATTCACCATTCACCATTTACCATCTTACTACCCGACAAAAATTCTTAGCCTAGACTAATTAACACAGAGGTTCACAGAGGAACACAGAGGAACACAGAGTTTTTTAAAAAAGAGATTTATTTTTCCTCTGTGTATCTCTGTGCATCTCTGTGAACCTCTGTGTTATCGTTTTTAGCCTTTCCTAAACAAGTCTGTCGGGTAACAAGTTTACCATTTATAATTTCATTTTACCCGGCCTAAGCCCCTACCATAATCTCCGATGTACATGTTAATTAATGCCCATTCCTAAGGAGTGCAAAGCTCGCTTTGCAGGCACGCCGGATTCTGCCATCACTACTTGTGCAGGACTACCTTTTCCTATACTCTCGCCGTATAGGTATTTAACTTCTCCCACGAATTGAGGTCAAGAAACTCATCAGTAGGTAGCGATTGGATCCTCACTTGCCCCTCAACGGAGAGGACTTCGTAAACTGGCTCTGGATATTTTTGCCCTTTCAGATGCATGATTCCTGCATCTTGAGCCTGAATCTGATTGCCCAATAACTCATAAGTATCGGTATCAATCAATATCTGCCCCCCCTTGGCGTTCTCTTGCAACCGTTTCACCTTATTAACCGCGTCACCAATCACGGTGAAGTTCATCAACTGAGCCGTGCCAATATTGCCGACTACGGCTTCACCCACGCCCACGCCTACGCCAAACTCAAGACGATATTTGGGCGGTAACTTGTCATGTACTTGGGCCACCGACTGCTGTAAGGCCCACGCCGCCCGCACTGCTCGCAGAGGATAATCGTCTTGAGTTAGCGGGGCATTAAAAAATGCCATAACCGCGTCACCCATGAACTTGTCTAAGGTTCCGTCTTCGGCCAAAATCGCGTCAGCGGCAACTCGCATATATTGGTTCAGCAACTCGACCAGTTTTTCGGGTGAGATACTGTTGCTAAAGGTGCTGAAACCGCGCACGTCGGCAAAAACAATCGCCACTTGTTCCCGTGTGCCGCCCAATTTGACCAAATCAGGTCGGGCCAGCATCTGCTCGACCAAGGTAGGCGAAACATACCGCTCGAACAGGTCTCGAATCTGCTTTTTTTCGCGCTCTTTGCTCTTTTGCACTTGATACATCAGTTGCAGGTTATGAATTGCTATCGAGCCGTAGTCGGCCAGCATACGTAACAACCGCTCATCATGGTCAGAAAACTCACCCTCAACCTGTTTAACCAGACTGAGCGTGCCGACAATAGTTTTGCCCATCGTCAGCGGAACTGAAAAAACTCGTTCACCCGATTCAGGGGATTGCCCTTTGCGTGTCTTCTGTACCTGTTCGGTAATTTTACGCGTTGCCGGATCGACTAAGACCAGTTTGCAGGTTTGCCCCTCGGTTACAAACAAGGTGGCATCGACAATCCGTTCCAACATTTTACTAGGCGGCATTAAGGTCGTAATCGACTTGCCCACCTGATATAACACATTTAACTCGCCAATCCGTTGCTCCAGATTTTGGTTGCTGACCATGAGCCGCTTCATCAAATTGTCTTTTTCTCGTTTTAAGCGAGCCACCGCCACCGCCCCTTCAATCGCGTCGAGCAGATCTTCGGGCATAAACGGTTTGGAGATATAGTCATGCACCCCTAGCCGAAACACCTCAATCGCCAACTCCTCAGAGCCTTGGGCGGTCATCAAAATAATTGGTACTTTATTACCCTGATTACGCAGTCCCCGAATCATTTCCGGCCCGGTCATGTTGGGCATTTCGTAATCGGTCAAAATCAAATCGAATGGATTGGAGGTCGCTTTATGCAATCCCTGCATCCCATCAAAGGCCACTTCTATCTCAAACCCTTGCGGTTCGAGGATATATTCGATGATAAAGTCTCGAATCTCTTTACTGTCATCAACAACTAATACACGTAATCTATCCATGAGGTTCTCCGTTTGTTAAGTAGGAGGTTTGTTTTCATGGTAACAGAATTGTTAAGAATTTTGCATCCCCCAAGTGGACTAGTGAATAAATTGGGTAGTGGTGCAGATGTAGTGATCCGGAGTGCAAAGCTTGCTTTGCATGCAAGGCAAGCCTTGCACTCCGTGTGAATTGAAGGTGTAAAACCAAGTTGGTGCAAATCCAGCCAGTGCCGTTCCGTAACGGTACTGAACATGAGACCCGAACCCAAAGGGCTAAGACCTAGGTTTATCCTGCAAGGGGTAGGCACGGAGTAGGCAAGTCTCGGGGTTGGGGGGGAAGCACGTTTCGGCGGCGTTCAGGTATGCCAAGTTCCGGAGTGTACCGAAGCATTGGGAGGACATCCTCTCAGAGTGGACATCATACGGTTATGTCTTCTCTACCTGATAGCGTGCTTGGTGCTTTCACCTCAACAAATAGGTCGTACACTTACCGATTGATAGCCCACGGTGTCCCCATCCCCTTTTCTGCGTCAGAAGGTGGATGTGGGTAACAGTGTCCTATAAGGCGTGCCGAAATGGTCACTTCATGCACTCGGTCTGGGGGGGAGTTCCTATCTTCTGCTCAGTTCAGGGAAGTCAGCGTAGTCATAGTAGTTGAGCTATCTTCAACGAAGGACTACATCTAATGCAGTTCTGAGACAACTTGAAGTGGGATTGAGGTTGATACCCAATGGTTTAGTACGTTTCCCTGATGAGTGAGGCCAAACTTCGCCTCCGTCTGTCTTGTTCACTGGACTCTGGCGAAAATCAGTTAAAAAGGCACAAAAAGGGTGATATTTTGACCGTTTATAGGCGTGCGGCAATGATCTAGGCTAAACAGAGATTTTGACCTAGCAAAGGCACACCTTATCGGTCATCGGAACCTAACTTACGGGTATTTCGAGACGAAGAAACCGTTGCAGAACCAAGTCAGCATTTCCGGTTTCAATAGCCATATCGATAGCTCCAGAGAGCCAGTCGATGGCATGTTGGTCCCGATGAAGCCGAATAATATCGCCGTAGGAATTGATCTGAGCAGAGCGTTCTTGAGCAAGACGTTGTTCAACATATGCCCAAGCCAATTGTACGACGAGTATATATTTGTCCACCGCTTCAAAGGACTGCACTCGAAAATCAGCCATTCCTAAGCGTGTCTTCAAGTAAAAGTTGACAGTCTCACACGACCAACGCCAGGTGTATCCTTGCAAGGTTTGTTTAGCCGAGCAAGTCAAATCCGTACAAGCAATGTACGCCTGGGATTTCTCCCTAGGGTGCCTTTTGGAAAAAAATACGCGGACATCTTCTGGAACTTTGGCTAAACGACCTTCTCGTCGTCGCACATAATAGGTTTGTTTGTTTGTTTGGGGCGCACAGAGGGGTTAGGGGAGGAAAAAGAGGTCATCAAACCGCCCATTAACCCAAGCCAATCGCAAGTGCAAAAGATGGTTAAATCCGTCCTCACTCCATCGCATGCCGCATCCTTTGAAACG
>JAUCGB010000165.1 GCA_030377895.1 Anaerolineales bacterium HSG24 | reverse complement strand
TATATACTGATAATATATAATTATTTAGGCTTTTTGGCGTATACCATGCCCCTCATAATTTTTTTTTATACCCTTGCAGTAAACAATTTCTTATGGTAACATAGTAGACATAAGATTATGTTAAGTAAACTACACGTTTTAAAGGCAGGAGATTGTTCATGAGTGAAAGTAGACCTCCATTTAAATCAGCACAACAGTTTTTAGGCTTTGGCCTTCTTGTTGGGATTTTAGTTGGTTGTATAGTCGGCTCAGGCATTGTTTACACATTTATCAATACCACAGACTTTGTTTATGTGGGTGGGGCATATCCTAATGAGTTGACCATCAATTATCAGGATCATTATCTGGCTATGACTATCGATTCTTACTTAGCCAACCAACAGCTTGACCAAGTAGAACAGCGATTTCAATCTTTTCCCCCCGTCGCACAGATTCGAGCTTTAGCTCGACAATCTGCGGCTTATGCTGCCAGTGGACGAACCGCCGAAGCCCAAATGATTAATGATTTGGGGATCAAACTTAAAACAAACGGTGGTTGGACAAATGAGCCTATTAAATCCGTATTGGCCGATTTATCCACCCAATATCAGGCAGAAGGGAACGCGATTAAATCACAGGCTCTCAATGATTTCAGCTTGGCCGTTCTAGGATCGGTAATTGTACCCGTCGATGCGGAACAACCACCAGCCGATGCGGAACAACCACCAGCCGATGCGGAGCAACCACCGGTTGATGCGGAGCAACCACCCGTCGATGCGGAGCAACCACCAGCCGATGCGGAGCAACCGCCAGCCCAACCGGGCGTGATATCTGCGAATTGGTGGTATATCGTCTGTGCCTGTTTATTAGGACTCTTGGGTATTCTTTTCGCCTTGTGGATCATCCGTCGCCGAACCGCGGCCGATATGGCCCGTAAGAAAGAGATTGTCTACGAAGGCGAAGGTGTGCCACCGATTTTGCAATGGAGTAGCACCTACACCCTTGGTCGCAACCCCTACGATGAATCGTTTACCCTAGAAACAGAAGATGGCGACTTTTTAGGTGAAGCCGGAATTGGTATGAACAACGTTGTCGAGGGAAGTGACTCCGGACAGGTTAAAGATTTTGATGTATGGGTCTTTGACAAAACCGATATTAACACCTACTCTCGTATTGTAATGAGTGAAGTGGCTTATAATGATGAAGAGCTACGCAACCGAGTAGAACTGAATCCTCTGGCCAAAGCCGTTTGGGCCAAACAGGGCGACACCACCACGATTGAAAGTAAAACCATGCGGATTGAGGTTAAGATGGAAGAAGTTGAATTTGATGAAAGCAAACTATTCTTTAATAACCTTAAAGTCACCATAAATGTTTTCCTTCAAGAAGGGGTTGATATTAAATCTGGTGTGATGGATATTCCTGACCATATGGCATAAAACAGTTGTATATAAACAAAAAAGGCGATGGTGAATCACCATCGCCTTTTTTGTTTAGGAATGAGCAATTAATTAACGCACACGTTATTAAAATCCCGTTCCTTAATGGTCGGTTTTTTAGGTAATGCCCAAAGTACAGGACAAAAAGTTTGATACCCAAAACCGCCCCGAAATGAATTTCAGGGCTACAAAACAGCGCCCGATAAATCGGGCTGGAATGGCGTATTAAGCCCCATTTATGGGGCACTGTTCTGTAGCACGGGGATTTATCCCCGTGTGAGGGCGGCTATTGAAGTTTTGTCCTGTACAGAGGGTAATGCCCCAAAATCCTCAAAAACCAAAGATACATTTTGTCGGGTAACAATCACGCTTCACGTATTCCTTACTGCGGTGCTTCGTTAACTTTTTCCCAAATCTGGCCATCTACTTGACCGGAAGCCCCCATCAATCCTTGATTGACCCCGTTGACAATCAACTCCACCCCACCAGCGTTACCGGCTCGGATTTCTACCCGATTGTCTCCCGTCCATGACCTGCTCTCGTTGGTCTGCAAAATTCCTTCAAAGACTTGCACATCATCAACTGATATTTGCACCCATGACGCTTCTCGAATAATCAGTTCGACGGTTACTCCGGTATAGATCACTGGCGTTGGGGTTGGCGAGGGAGGGATTGGGGTTGGCGTATTAGTGGGCAACGGCGTGGGTGTATCAAGGGTAAAAGCATCGTCGCTTTGGGGATGCTCGGTGTCATTCGATACGGTAGCCAATGGCACAGCCGATGCAACACCGGTTTCTCCAAACTCTATTTGTGAAAACTGACTATAAGCCCAATAGCCACCCGCGCCAATTACAAGTAAAAGCATAGCTAACCCAACGATAATATCCCACGGAATAGGCCGACGGGCTGTCGATAAGCTCCTAAACTCAGAACCAACTGGGTTTGCACGTTGCCCCTTAACAAACACCACCCCTTTTCCATCATACATAGTCAACGCTTCAATCGGGTCAAGTCCCAAATATTTAGAGTAGTTACGAATCAACCCCCTCGCGATGATGGGGGAAGGAAACACCTCAAAATTGTCTTCTTCGAGCGCGTGTAATAAATGGACTCGAATCCGTAGTACTTCTTCAACCTGCTCGTGTGAAAGCCCCTTTTCTTCGCGGGTAGCTTTCAATATTTCACCCAAACTCACGTAATATTCTCCACCCAAACCGTTAAGAACAGCTCAGTTTGTTATATATTCGATAAATTATACTTTTTGGTATTATGCGCTAAAGAGAAAAAGTAACACCTTATTCGACATGTCATCCCTTCGACTGCGCTCAGGACATGCTTCGAGCGTTTTTTGGGCTATCAACTTAACGTGCGACAGATAATATCATATAAGGATCAGGTCTTTAGACTGTGTGCGGCACATGCTGAAGCATGTGCTACATGTCTCGGCTTACGTTGATAGCCATCTGAGGCTATCAACTTAACGTGCGACAGATAATATCGTAACACAGCCTTTAGACTGTGCGGCACAGGCTGAAGCATGTGCTACATGTTGATAGCCATCTGAGGCTATCAACTTAACGTGCGACAGATAATATCGTAGCACAGCCTTTAGACTGTGCGGCACAGGCTGAAGCATGTGCTACATGTTGATAGCCATCTGAGGCTATCAACTTAACGTGCGACAGATAATATCGTAGCACAGTCTTTAGACTGTGTGCGGCACAGGCTGAAGCATGTGCTACATGTTGATAGCCATCTGAGGCTATCAACTTAACGTGCGACAGATAATATCGTAACACAGCCTTTAGACTGTGCGGCACAGGCTGAAGCATGTGCTACATGTCTCGGCTTACGTTGATAGTCCTATCTGAATGGTAATGTATCTTGGGCAATTAAGCAAAACAGTGGTTCAATACCGATTTGGCCTACGCGTTTTGACCAATCTATCAAAATCCACTAGGCATATTGGCGGATATCTTTTCAACGATTTCGCAACGCCCTGTTATTCCCGATAACCCGATAACCTTCATTAATCGTTTGTCGAAACGTGTGGTATAATTCGTCATTATGGATGAGCGAACCGTCACACCAAAGTTAGTAGAAACCGAGAAGAAGCTAGACCAAAATCTACGCCCCAAAGATTGGGACGGTTTTTTTGGTCAAGAGGTGGTCAAGCAGAATATTCAGATATTGATTGAAGCGGCCCAAAAACGAGAAGAGGCGCTGGATCATATTCTATTATATGGGCCGCCCGGTTTGGGCAAAACAACCCTAGCCAACATCATCGCCCACAAGATGAGTGTCAGCCTGAAAATAACCTCTGGGCCAGCCGTTGAGCGAGCCGGTGATTTAGCCGCAATTTTGACCAACCTCCGCGCCGATGATATCCTATTTATCGACGAAATTCACCGCTTGGGGCGAGTGGTGGAGGAGATTCTCTACCCAGCTATGGAGGATTACGCACTCGATATTGTGATTGGCAAAGGGCCAAGCGCGCGAAACATCCGCCTAAAACTACCCCGTTTTACCGTGCTAGGAGCCACCACTCGGCTAGACATGCTCGCATCTCCGCTACGAGACCGATTCGGGGCAATCTTTCGACTTGAGTTCTACACGCCCGAAGAGCTACAGAAGATTGTGGTTCGCTCAGCCAAAATCTTAGATATACCGATTGAAGCAACGGGCGCGTTAGAAATCGCCCACCGTTCTCGGGGTACGGCTCGGATTGCCAATCGGTGGCTCAAACGAGCTAGGGATTATGCTCAAGTTCGAGCCGATGGGGTGATTACGGAGGCGGTCTCAAAAGACGCGCTTTCTCTGCTCAATATTGATAAACTTGGTCTGGATGATTTAGACCGCCAAGTTCTGTTATCGATTATCGAAAAATTTAATGGTGGCCCGGTTGGTCTGAACACCATCTCGGCCAGTGTCAATGAAGAGATTAACACGATTATGGATGTCGTTGAGCCGTATCTGCTACAACTTGGTTTTATCAACCGCACTCCACGAGGACGGGTTGTCACCACTAGAGGATACAACCATTTGGGTCTGACCGCACCCGATGCCTCATTCCAACCGACCCTTTTTGAAGCGGAGGCGTGAGGCCATAAACATGCAAGTTAGTGAATTTGATTTTGTAAAGCACGACCAGAAGTTTATCGTTTC